>CAYFXS010000027.1:0-13462 GCA_964347215.1 uncultured Candidatus Saccharibacteria bacterium | reverse complement strand
ACTCCACTGTCCAAGTACCTAGCAATGGCTTTATTTGTAATGTTACCGTTCGTAGGTGGATGGGTTGGATATCAATACGCACCTGTGAAGATTGTTGAAGTTGTTAAGGAGGTGGACATTGAAGTTCAAGAAGATGTGAAATCTCTTGAGCAATCTCTGGTCGTAGAATCAGAGGATGAGTTTAGTGTAAAAGTACCTACTCTTACTAGACAAGAGTTAATCACTAAAGACAATGAACTTGCAAATAAGTGGTCACTCGAATCAAACGTTCATTTATTCTGGCTTAAAAATAATGATACAGAAGATGAGATGTTTATGTATGAGCGAAACGGTTTGTCTGTTCTATTGCCATATAACGAAGGGTGGGGGAGTCCATTTTACCGGTTAACTAAATATGATGAAGTTGGTGACGCAACGCAATACTACACACCTGCTCCGTGTCCATTTGGTTGTAATTTTGATGGTAACGACAAAGCGGTTATATATAATTCCATTGTTTTTCATGACAAGTCTAATATTTCATTTGAAGATGCTATTTCACACTATCAAGAAAATGTGTTGTGTGATGACTGCGCGGTTGAATGTAAGGAGGATGTCAATGAGTATTTGGTTTCAGGTATAACTTGTAATCAGCAATGGAATCATGGTGGAAGTGTTACTTTTTATGATGGTACAAATTATTTTTACGAGTTTCGAAATATGCACAGAGATGCGAAAGTATTGTCAGTACGTTAGTTTTAATTGTTGCTTTATAGTAATTGTTATATGATCATCCTTGATATAGAAGCCTCTGGTACAGAGCCACATATTCATTCAATAGTTTCAATTGGAGCGATTGATTTTAAGCGTCCAGCCAATCGCTTTTATGGGAAGTGTCGCATCTGGGAGGGGGCTCATATAATGGACGGAGCACTAGAGGTGAATGGTTTTACTGAAGCTGAAATTACCGACAAGGGTAAGCAGACAGAAGGTCGGTTAGCAGAAAACTTCCTAGCTTGGGCGTTTGGCTGTGAAGATAGAACTTTAGTAGGACAAAACCCCAGTTTTGACCGCGACTTTTTACGGGCAGCTTGTGCTCGAAAAAAGCTAAATTGGACTTTACCGTACCGCACTCTCGATACACACACTATGTGCTATATGCATATGATTAAAAATGGGGTTAAGCCACCATTCGACGCAGATCGTCACCGGACCGATTTAAATTTAGACGCTATCCTTAACTACTGTGGTATTCCAGAAGAGCCGCATCCACATCAGGCTTTAACAGGAGCTATGTGTCATGCTGAAGTAGCATCACGTTTGCTCTATGACAAGAAACTTCTATTGGAATTTAATGCCTTTGATATTCCTTGGATTAGCTAAAAGTAATAAAGAGGACAACAAAAAGAAAGAATAGGCCGGCTGTCAGTACAGCTCCGGCTGCCATGTCTTTACTGCGTCCGATGTCTGTATGACGCTCTGGGTGCAACCTATCTAGAGCTGCTTCAAAGGATGAGTTTTGCAGTTCTGTAATCAGAATAAGAGTGTAAGACAGGCCTAGGGCGATTATTTCCAGCTGGGTCAGCGGTCCCATAAAATAGCAAAAAATTGGTAGAAAAATTAAGCCACCGATCACTTGCCATTGATAGCTGAAGTCATTCTTAAGGGCATACCAGATACCTGATAAGGCAAAGCCGAATCTTTGTAAGTGTCGTTTAATCATTGTTTTCAGTATACCTTTGGATAAACCCATCTGTCAGTAGAAGGCTGGTGATATAATTCCTTTATATGCCAGCTAAAAAAACTAAAGTTATCCGTACGAAAAACGTTGAGAACTGTCGGGTTGTTACAGATTTATTAAATTCAAATGGAGATGCAGTCGAAGCATGGCGCGTTTTCCGAATCATGTCAGAATTTGTGGATGGTTTCGAACTTCTGCGAAAATACGGTTTAGCCGCAACTTTCTTTGGTAGCGCTCGGTTTACTCCGTCCGATCCTTGGTATCAAGAGGCTGAGAAGTTAGGAGCTAAATTAGCCAAGAAAAAGTTTGCAATTATTACTGGTGGTGGCCCAGGAATCATGGAGGCGGGGAATGTCGGTGCTTATAAAGTGGGGGGACAGTCAGTCGGACTTAATATTGAGTTGCCGATGGAGCAGAAGCTGAACCCATACACTAGTGAATCAGAGAACTTTGGCTTTTTCTTCTCCCGTAAAGTAATGCTGTCTTTTGCTTCGGAAGTTTACGTTTATTTTCCGGGTGGTTTTGGTACTTTAGATGAATTTTTTGAATTGGTAACACTAATCCAAACCGAAATGATTGAGCCAATTCCTATTATTTGTGTTGGTAAAGACTACTGGAACCCATTGATTGAATACTTTAAGAATGACTTGTTGAAGAAGTATAAAACTATTAGTCCTGAAGATATGGATCTTTTCCAGGTGGTGGATAATGCTGATGAGGCCTACAAGTTGATTCTCAAGAAAGTAGATACCAAAAACGTGAAGCAAATCTAATTTGGTCATGAAAATTCAATACGACAAAAATCTAGAAGTGGGCGAATTGTGTAACAATCTGGCTCCCTATAGAGATCGAGTGAAGGCAATTATTAATGCGGCTAATTTCTCAGTACCTGAGTCTGCCTTGAATACTTGGCAGGATGAGCTGATGCGAGACTCGGTGAATGATCTGCGGGTGAAGATGGGGACAGTTAAGCATGTTGTGGTAGTGGGGATTGGTGGATCTAATCTGGGTACTGAAGCTATTCATGAAGCTTTGACAGACGAGAAGGCGGCACAGCTTCACGTTTTGGATCTTATTTCAGACACTAAAGTTAGTCGTTTAACGAGGAAGTTAAAAGGGACTAAGAAGTACGATATTGCTGTATGCATCATCAGTAAAAGTGGTGGGACTACAGAAACTATGTCCAATGCTGCTGTTTTGCTAGATCAACTCAGTGAACTTTACGGTGAATCAATTTGTGACCGGGTGGTTTGTATTGGCGATATGGGTAATCGCTTATTGAAACTAGGTGAAGAAATGGGAATGCATACTCTGGCTATGCGAGAATCGGTAGGTGGGCGCTACAGTGCTTTTACACCAGTTGGTTTAGTGCCACTGATTTTGCTTGGGCACGACATTAATGAGCTGTTGGATGGTTTAAAGGCTGCTTCTTCCACAGAATATGAAGAGATGACAGCTGATAGTGCTGTGTGTTTGTATCAACACATACAAAGTGGTGTCAGGACACTTAATTTCTTTGTGTTTGATGAACGCCTCGCTACGCTCGGCGCCTGGTATCGTCAGTTGGCTGCTGAAAGTTTAGGTAAGACTGAAACTAGGGCGGGAGCGCGGAATGAACTTGGCTTTATTCCAATCATTTCTACACCAACAGAGCTACATTCGATTGGTCAGTTGTACTTCAGTGGCTTTAAGGGTGTTTACACTGATTTTTTAGTTTTGGAAGACCGACCATTGGTTCATTATGTACCGCGAGATAGTCAATTGGCAGATAAGGTAAAAGGGAAGTCGTTATCTGAGGTAGCATATGCTATTGAGAGTGGTGTTCTGGCTGCTTATAAGGAAAAAGGTTTGGCACACAGAAAATTTATCCTGAGTAAGCTAAGTGAATTCGATGTTGGAATCTTTATGGGTATGCGCATGTTGGAGACAATGTATGTAGCAGAACTAATGGATGTGAACGCTTTTAATCAACCAAATGTAGAACTTTATAAGCAGAAGACTAAAGAGGTGTTAGAAGGGTAGAATTATGAGTTACGTACTATTTGATATTGGTGGAACCAAAACTAGAGTGGCTGTTTCTGAGGATCTAAAAACTTTTTCGGAACCGGTTAAATTTAAAACACCTAAGACAGCCAAAGAGGGAGTAAAGGAAATAGTTAATGCTGTTAAAGGTTTAACTAAAGAGGAAATTAGGGGAGCAGCTGGTGGGATAAGAGGTATCCTTAATGATGAAAAGACGGGTATTGTGCGTGATCCAGGTGGTAAGTTGACCGGCTGGGAAGAAGAGACATTTGCTGATGATTTGGCTAAGCAACTCAATACTGTAGTTCATGTCGAAAATGACTCAGCCACAGTTGGTTTGGGTGAAGCAGTTTACGGAGCTGGTGAAGGTCATGACATCGTGGTTTATATGACTGTGAGCACCGGGGTAGGTGGTGCAAAAATTGAAAGTGGTCAGATTGATGATTATAGCTATGGTTTTGAACCAGGTCATCAGATTTTAGATATTGACGAAACAGTGTTGGGTGAAGGTGTAACTCCAACTTTAGAAAACCTTGTGTCAGGGACTGCGCTTGAGAATAGGATGGGGGTAAAACCTTATGAAATTCCTCAAGAAGACGCTGTTTGGGATCAGTTGGCGGGATGGTTAGCTTTTGGCCTACGTAACACAGTCTTGTACTGGTCGCCTGATATCATTGTGCTAGGAGGTTCGATGATTGTAGGAGATCCACGTATTTTGCTTAATGATATAGTTCGTCACACTAACGAAGAGTTGGGTGATACAGTCCCATGTCCTCTGATTGTTGACGCTAAGTTTAGGGATGATGGGGGACTGTACGGTGCCATGGCTTTGTTAAATAAGGAGGTTTAATATGGATCAACTTTTAGCTAAAACAAATGTAAAATTATTGTTAGTTTTCTGTCTATTTTTTGGTTTTGTGACCTACAAAATTCCGTCTTATGTAACAATTTCTTTTGAAGAAGATCAAAGAATTGGTCTTTATATCTTAGCTTTTTTTGCGTTTTTAACTTTAAAAATGATGGGTGAAATTGCAAATGCTCGTTCATTAGTATTAAGTGGCGACAAAATTTTGATCAAAAATCTGATTATGAAAGGGAACAATAAGGAGGTTAAGTTGAATGATTTGATGATCGTCAGTCAAAAGTGGAGTCTTCCAATTTACTCAACCTTACACATTTCAGCTAGTAAGTCAGGTAATGAGAAAGAAACTGTAGCAGGAATTGAGAAAGAATTAGAGTCAGCTATTGCATACAAAAAAACACAAGAAGAGAAAAACTTTTTGCTCAGAGATGCTGACTGGAAAAAGAAAAGCCTTAAGAATATCAATAAGAGTTTTGATAAGTGGGTTGTGAATGTAAACATCAAGTACGCTCGTTTATCTGATGTTAATAATACTATTAACTTACTAGATCCTTATGCGCAGGCCAATATGAAATTCACTAAAGAGGCAAAGTAAAATTTCGATTTTATGAACGTAGGGGGTATACTAAAACCTATAATCTAATAACTAAAAACTAAATTATGTGGTGGTTTATTTTAGCTGTAGTAGTCATTCTTCTCTCGATGCTGCGAGAAGTAAAGCATTATGAGCGGGGAGTAGTGTTGACGATGGGTAAATGGTCAGGAACTCGTGGGGCTGGCTGGAGTATTATTATTCCAGTGTTCCAACGGATGCTTAAGGTGGATTTGCGTGTCAAAGCGGTAGATGTACCTGACCAGAAAGTTATCACCAAGGATAACGTTTCAGCCAGCATTAACGCTGTTATCTATTACAAGGTCAAGGACGCTTCTAAAGCAGTGCTAGAAGTTGAGAATTTTTACCATGCTGTTTCACAGTTGGCACAAACCACGATGCGTAATATTGTCGGCAGTGCTGAACTTGATGAAATTTTGGCCGAACGTGACAAGCTTTCACAAAGGATTCAAGAAATTATTGATGCTGAGACTGATAAGTGGGGGATTGCAGTTGAAAATGTGGAGCTTAAAGACTTTTTCTTGCCTGAAGAAATGGAGCGAACAATTGCTAAGCAAGCAGAGGCGGAGCGTGAGCGACGCAGTGTAATCATTAAAGCAGAGGGTGAAGTGGCGGCAGCTGAGAACATGGCAGCAGCAGCCAAGATGCTTTCTGAAGCACCTGGTGCTCTGCACTTACGTACACTGCAAAGTCTAAACGATCTCTCATCAGATCAGTCAAATACGGTAGTCTTCGCGACACCTATTGAGGTTCTGCGGGCTGTAGAAAGTGTTAATGACTGGCTACAGGTCTCAACTGCAGAAAAGACCAAATAGTCAACATTTCTAACAATACGTCAAGTCATAAAAAAGCCAAAAAACGACCATAAATGGTCGTTTTTTGCTGTAAATAGTAGCTATTAACATTGACAAATCTGTTAAATATGGTATTATGATAAAAATCCCAGAATTATGCTATGATTTTGCGGTTGTCCAAATCTCCCACCACAAAGGTTTGAGCTGGACACTGTCCCTGTCTCTAATGCGGAGAACGGACAGATTGTTAGATAAGACACTTGGCTTATTATATCCACTGTAATCGCAGCTGTTATGGCTGTTACAGGAATCGGTTCAGTTGAAAATACTGATACCGCCTACGGTCAGATTCAAGATGAAACTACCGTACTGACTGAAGAGAACACAAGTACTGAAGAAATTGTTCGAGAGTACTTTGCTGACATCCCAGTCATGATCCAGGTTGCACGTTGTGAATCTACTTTCCGACACACCCTGGCTGATGGAACTGTTCTTCGTGGAATTGTTGATGATCGAGACACTGGAGTGATGCAGATTAACACCTATTATCATGGTGATACTGCTGACCGAATGGGTCTAAATCTAGAAGATATCTACGATAACATGGCTTATGCTCGCGACCTCTATGAGCGTCAGGGTACACAGCCATGGAGTGCCTCTCGGCCGTGTTGGGGTAGAACGCTTGCGTCGCTCTAATAAGAACTTCTCCATATAGAAAAAGCGCCCATAAGGGCGCTTTTTCTATTGGTCTTTAATGGGGTGTGGAGTTTCTCTGTGGTGAAACTCTTTGATAATTTTTTTCTGACTTTTGGGAATGAATTCTTCTTGCCATAAAGCTGCTCCTTTAGAGTGTAGGTAAACAAAGCCTAGTCCAAAGATGATTATGATATTCCTAAAGAATAGCCAATGGTGACCATTTGCATCAGTCCAATTCCCAGGTCCATAAATGGTGAAGCTGACCACAGTCAAATAAATAATCAAAGCCGTACAAGCGTATTTAGTGTGGAAGCGAAGAACAATAAAAAAGCCAAGGAGTAATTTCACTGCAGCAGCCATTAAGACCAGTAAAGTAGCGGCTGGTAAGTCAATTTTGTCAGCCAGCGTGAAAGTGTTCATGAAGTTATTTAATGCTGATGCAATAAAATAACCGCCAATCAAATAACGTCCAACAATCAAAGCTGCGTGTGCCTGCTTACTTTTTTGTGCACGAATCTTTTTAATTTTTCTTCGCACTTTGTCTGGGTTGGTAAAAACGTTCATAATTTGAATATAGCACAGGTTTTGCTGATTAAAAGGCAAAAATTCTGATTGAAGTTATACAAATGATAACCAATTTATTTATAGCGTCTGTATTATAATTTTTACATGGCAAGAACAAAGACACAGTATTGGTTAATGAAGAGCGAACCTGACTGTTATTCTATTGATGACTTGAAAAAAGATAAGGTGGAAATGTGGGATGGTACTCGTAACTATCAGGTGCGTAACATGATGCGTGATCAGATGAAAAAAGGCGACAAAGCTCTTTTTTATCATTCTAATGCTGGAAAAGAAACTGGTGTGGTAGGGGAGATGGAAATTGTGAAAGAGTCATATCCTGATCCTACTCAGTTCGATCCAAAAAGTGATCATCCTGATCCAAAAAGCGATCCAGACAATCCACGATGGTTGTGTGTTGATGTAAAATTTAAACGTAAATTTAAAGAGGTAATACCTCTGTCTCTTATGAAGTTAGATCCCAAATTGGAAGGAATGACAGTGCTGCAGAAAGGGAATCGATTGTCGGTGATGCCGATTGCAAAAAAACATTATGAGCACGTTATAAAACTAAGTCAGTCTTAAGATGGAGAAAATAACCACAGTTTTAACTAGGTTGAGCCTTAAAGGGCCGGATCGCAAGGAGGGTTTTGTGGAGCTGTTTGTTTCCAAGCGCTTAATACAAGGGCTAGCAACAGCCATGTTGGCTTTGTTTATGCCAATTTTTCTCTACGAGACTATTGGTGAAAAATTTTGGTTTGTCGGACTATTCTTTGCCGCTTTAAGTCTCCTTTATGCACTGCCTCTACCGCTAGCTATGAAGTTGACTAATAAGATTGGTTTCAGTCGAGCTTTGGCTCTGGGGGCTGTTTTTTCTGTATCTCAGTTTGCGACCCTCTACTTCATGGATGAATCTAACATTTGGTATTTAATATGGCCGCTAGCTGTGTTTATCGCTGGCTTCAGACTTTTCCATTGGGTGCCTTACCATGTTGATTTTACTGAGTTTACAAAGGGTGGAAGTCGTCGACGAGATGTTTCTTTAATGTTTGCCACGATTGCTTTTATGGGGGTGATTGGACCAATTCTAGCTGGTTTTATAATCTCTAACGCTGGTTACGACACTCTATTTTTAGTTGGAGTGGTGCTACTAACCATTGCTGGCTTTTCTTATTTGTTTGTACCAGCTGTGGATGAGCAGTTTACCTGGGGTTATAGAGAAACATTTAAAAATCTTTTTTCCGATAAATTCAAAAATTTACGCTATGGGGAAATGGCTAACGGAGCGGAAATTATTGTAACAACAGTAGCTTGGCCGATTTTTCTCTATGAAGTCTTAAATGGTGAAGTGTTGGAGATCGGTGCGCTCTCAACGGTGATTGTCGGTGTGACAATCGTGATTCAGCTCTTTGTTGGTAAATATATTGATAAAAAAGGTAACTCAAAAGTAGAAACCTTAAAGCGAGGAAGTGTCCTTTCTGCAATTGGTTGGATTCTTAAGATGTTTGTATTTTCGACCACTCAAATTTTCTTTGTTGGTCTTTATCACAACATTACAAGGATATTTCTTAAAACTCCGTATAGTGCAATTTTGTATGACATGAGCGGGGAGCAGGGGCACTATGTGGATGAATTTACAGTTATGCGTGAAATGGCCACTCACTTTGGCCGAGCTGCAGCATTAGTGTTTATGGTTTATTTAACCCTCTACTTATCAATCGAATGGACGTTTATCATTGGTGTCTTTGCTTCATTGGCTGTAAACGCTATTTATTACGCTCACAATAATTAAAGTTGTATGCAAGCAAAAGTTGGTAAAAGATATTGTCATTATAAAAATGAAAAAGAGTACACCGTAATAGCAATAGCTCATCATACAGAAACTGACGAAAAGCTAGTAATTTACCGAGGTCATTACGATACTGACGACCTGGGGTCAGAACCAGTTTTTGCAAGACCACAAAAGATGTGGGAGGAAACGTTGGAATATAAGGGTAAAATTGTTGACCGCTTCCGAGCAGTTGTTGACAAATAACAAACTTATTCTGTAGAAAGGGGATTTGCTTGACGGTGAACGATCGTTCACCTATACTATATTTAGTTATCAATCACCAGATATAGTAACATGAGCAAACAAGAATACATCAAAGCACTCAACGTCGAAATACAAAAGCTAAACGGCATTATTGATACTAAAATCATGCATGATCATGATTATAAAAGGGAGGCCAAGCGCCATAAGCAGCTATTAACTCAGTTGCGAAAAGAAGAGAAAAAACGAGCAATTAAGTTCTCATTTGTAAACATCTTCAGTCGAGCTTAATGATACAATTAATCTAAGTATGGATCATAAAGATAAAATTTTTGCCTTCTATAACCAAAATAAGCGCATGCCCAGCTATGCGGAGATTATGGACTTGGTTGGATTTAAGTCTAAAAATGCTGTCTCAAAACTGGTTCACAAATTGATTGATGCGGGGGTTTTGGAAAAAGATGGACAAGGAAGACTGATACCTGCGATGGCAGCGGGTGAAATTCCAATATTAGGTCTAGTGGAGGCAGGGATCCCATCGGTGGCTGATGGTGATCAGTTAGACACGTTGAGTGTCGAGGAATATTTGGTGCCTCATAAAGACAAAACCTTCATTCTGGAGGTGAAAGGAGACTCGATGATTGAAGCTCATATCGATGAAGGTGATTTGGTGATTGCTGAGCGAACCGAAGTCGCTCGCGATAGAGACATTGTGATTGCAGAAGTAGATGGCGGTTGGACTATGAAATATTTTCGCACTGATGGGCGTAAGCAGTGGCTAGAACCAGCTAACAAATTTTTAAAACCAATTTATCCGGAGGAAAGTCTGCGAATTGCAGCTATAGTTAAAGGCGTAATCCGCAAGTACTAAAATCTTTATAAAAATTGAGTATCTGTACTGGTTTCAAGATTTTTATTCCAGCGCCGTATACTTATACGTCTTAGTCATTAAAATCTTTCCAACCAGCACACCTACAACTATTTTTATAAAGATTTATCTGTCCTAAAAAATAGCACAGCTGCACTAGCTTCAACTTTTTTGTTCCGGCACTGTACACTTGTACACTTTGGTCACAAAAACTTCTCCAGCTAGCACATCTGTATCTATTTTGAACAGATTTGTGATTTTGAAATAATTTGAAAATACATATGGAATCAATAGAAAACGTTAATAATAACACGGTCGGTTTATCAGAAGAGCCTGAACTAAAATCAATTGCTGATATAAAGAAAAAGCTGTCGTAAAAGTCGGCTTTTTTGTTATAGTAAACTGCATGACAAAATATTGCGCTCAATCTGGAGGTTTGGTCAGAGTTCCTGAAAAGGACAGGAAATATTTTTCTGATATATTTAGTAATTTTGAGAAGAGCGAGGTCAGAATGCTCTGGTGTTTCTTTGCGAGTGATGGTTATGAAACTGCAGATAATTTTTCTAAGTGGTCAGGCTTATTGGGTAAATTTTTCCCGGATAATTTGAGGATTGAGCATAATGTTGCAACAGTGCAAGAATTTAAAAATCAAGTCTTAGAGGCGGATTTAATTTATATGCATGGAGGATATACACAGAAGTTTCTAGATCGTGTTAAAGGATTGGATCTAGGAGAGTTGTTTAAAAATAAAGTTGTCTGTACAAACTCAGCAACAACTATTGCATTATCTACTGCTGCGTGGGATTCAGAAGAGAGAAAAGTGGTTGAAGGTTTAGGTATTTTACCTTTTAAATTTCTTGTACATTTTCTGCTGTGGGATATGGTGCTGATGATCTACATGGTCCAATCGATTGGACTAAAGCAAAAGCAGAAGTAGAAGCTTATGGTGACACTTCACTACCTGTTTATGCTCTGGAGGAGGGGGAGTTTGTAGTATTTGAGTAATAATTATTTTAGAATATTGAAATGAGAAAAATTGTAATAACAGGAGCTAGTGAAGGTATTGGTAAAGCGATTGCTACTAGACTGGCAAAAGAAGATGTGGAGTTGGTGATTGTGGCTAGAAGCGAAGAGAAACTAAAAGAGTTGGCAGGGGAATTGGGTGGTAATTGTAAAGTTGTTACTTGTGATCTAACAAGCGTAGAAGATGTAAAGTCAGCAGTAGAATCGATCGGAGACTTAGATGTATTGATTAACAACGGAGGGATTTGGCACAAGAAGTCACAGCTAGACGAGATAGATTTGGAAACTATTGATAAAGTCATCGCAACTAATTTAACTGGCCACATCACCCTAACTCGTTTACTGTTGCTTAAGCTCAGAGAAAGCAATGCTCCGGCGCTTTTGAATATAATTTCAAAGTCCGGTGTGACAGCTCAAGAAGGTCAGACTATCTACACCGCAAGCAAGTGGGGTATGAAAGGCTTTACAGATGTACTTAGGACTGATCTGGCTGATACCAGTATTAGAATCGGTGCAGTGTACCAAGCCGGTACAGCAACTGATATGTTTGGAAAAACTAATGAAGATGTACCTATAGAGAAGTTCACTCCGCCAGAAGATTTGGCAGATGTGATTGCTTTTATGCTAACTCGACCAGACAAAATCTGGCTTAACGAAGTGCATGTAACTTTCTAATATGAAAGTGATTCTGATGCATGGTAAGGATGCGACTCCAGTGGATAAATGGTATCCGTGGTTTAAAAATGCTTGCGAGGAGGAAGGGTGGGAGTCTGTTGTGCCGATTCTACCTAATCCAGCCGAACCTGTGCTAGATGAATGGGTGAGTGAACTGGATAATTTCAATCCCGATAACGATACCGTCCTTGTTGGACATTCTAGGGGTGGAGTGGCTGTATTGCGATACTTAGAACAAGCCCCTAAAGATTTGCAAGTTAAAGCTGTTGTTTTGGTTGCTGCTAACGATGGTCGGCGTAGTCATATAGCTATTCCAACGGAAACTAATTATGGTTTTTATACTGAAGAAGGTTATGATTTTGAAAATATTAAAACTCATTGTGATAATTTCTTCGTCTTACATTCAAAAGATGATCACGTTGTGCCATATGAAGCTGGTGCTGAAAATGCAAAAGCTTTGAATGCGAAGTTGGTAACTTTTGAAGACAAAAGACATTTTGGTACTCAACCAGACGGAATGTCTATGTCAGAATTTACTGAGCTTATAGAAATAGTTAAAAGTCTATGAATCCCACCCTTACTTTTAAGCAGTTGTCGAGGCTGTGTCAGATCAACTGCTGTGAAAGTCATAAGCTGGTGTCGTATAATTATATGGTTATAAATGCTGCAACGTAAGAAGCAGCTTAAAAGTAAAGGTCGGGATGAAAATAGGAGTATTTGATTCAGGTTTAGGAGGAGTTTTGATCTTGAAGGCAATTGCTAAAGAGTTGCCTGATTATGACTACGAATATTACGGTGATACTAAACATGTGCCTTTTGGTGATCGTAGTGAGTCGGAAATTTATGAGTTTACTAAACAGGCTGTAGAACATCTTTTTGAGAAGGGTTGTTTGATTGTTATTTTGGCTTGCAACACAGCTTCAGCTGAAACTCTGCGTAAGCTACAAGATGAGTATTTGTCAGAAAATTATCCAGATCGTCGAATCCTGGGTGTAATCATCCCGGTGGTAGAAGAGGTGATTGATCATACCTGTAAGCAGGTGGTTTTATTTGGTACACAACGAACCGTTGGTTCTGGTAAATATCACTTAGAACTTGGAAAGAGAAATGAGATTCAAACAAAAATTGAAGCGGTGGCGACTTCTGAGTTAGTGCCTTTGCTTGAAAAAGGTGAACTTGATGAGGCGGTGGCAAAAACTTGTCTACTGATTAAACAAAGGGTTTATAGATTAGATTAGGTTGATGGTGTTATTTTGGGCTGTACCCATTACAACTTACTGCTAGGTAGGCTACGTCAAGAATTTCCAAGCATTACTTTTTTTGGTCAGGCTGAAATTATTCCTGAGAAAATAGCTAGTTATCTAGATAGTCATCCAGAGCTTGAGCAACAGTTAACGCGTGGGGCTACTAGAAATATATTCTTGACTGAACATAGGGAGGATTATGATCAACATTTGCAGGAGTTGCTAGAAGGTAGATTTCTAAAAGATGATGAGTAAGTCATTGGAACTAGCTAAAAAATATCTTGGACAAACTGTAGAGGTTACAGTTGATAGACCGCTGGGTAGTAAACATCCAAAGTTTAATTATTATTAC
>CAYFXS010000026.1:0-13671 GCA_964347215.1 uncultured Candidatus Saccharibacteria bacterium | reverse complement strand
AAGAAGAAACTGGTGTGTCCGTACCTAGCGACCAGTTAGTTTTTTCTGGACACTATGAAGCTGTAGTTGAGAGGAAAAAAGGCAATAAGTTGATTTCCATTGTGGTATTTACCGCCAAGGCTGAAGAGAAGTCACAGTTAACAGCTTGCTCAGAAACTTATCCAGTTTGGGTTCCAGTAGCTGAGTTAGATAATTATCAATTATTACCAAATGTTAAGACAGCCATTTTAGAAGCTGTACAAGTTTTAAGTAAATAAATATGAGTCAGTACGAATATATTAAAGATCAAGATCAGGAAATCTACGACGCTTTAATGGGGGAGGAGGCCCGAGAAGAGAGTGGGATTGAATTAATTCCTAGTGAAAACTATGTTTCTCAGGCAGTGCGTGAAGCTAACGGTTCGGTGCTAACTAATAAGTACTCAGAAGGTTATCCAGGGCGTCGTTACTACGGTGGTCAAGACTACACTGATGCAGTAGAGAATTTAGCGATTGATCGAGCGAAGCAATTATTTAACTGCAAGTACGCCAATGTGCAGCCACTTTCTGGTGCGCCAGCCAACGTAGCTATGTATTTCGCTTTGATGGAGCCGGGTGACACGGTGCTTGGTATGCATCTTGAGCATGGGGGACACTTAACTCATGGTCATCCAACTACCAACATCAATCAGGTTTTCAATTTTGTGCGCTACAAAATGAAGGATGTTGAGACGGGTGAGATTGATTACGATGAGTTGCGTGAGGTGGCGCTGGAACATAAGCCGAAGATTATTTTAGCTGGCTTTTCAGCTTATAGTCGTGAACTGGATTACCAGAAGTTTGTAGATATTGCTAAAGAAGTGGGTGCGATTACGGTAGCTGACATGGCTCATATTGCTGGCTTGATTGCTGGTGGAGTGGTGAAAAATCCGTTTGATTATGGATTTGATGTAATCACCACTACTACTCACAAAACTTTACGTGGTCCACGTGGAGGAATGATTTTAGTTAGAGAAGATAAAGATATTGCTAAGAAGATCAATAAGTCAGTTTTCCCAGGTTTGCAGGGCGGTCCGCATATGAACAACATCGCTGCCAAGGCCATTGCTTTTGGTGAAGCGTTGCAACCTTCATTCAAAACTTACTGTGAGCAGGTATTGAAAAATGCCAAAGCTATGGAGTCGGTTTTTGCAGCTGAAGGAGTACGGATGATTGGTGGGGGAACTGATAATCATCTGATCTTGGCTGACGTTAGTGGTCTTGGTCTAACTGGTCAGGAGGCTGAGACAGTGTTGGACGAAGTCGGTATCACTCTTAATAAAAACATGATTCCAGATGAGCCACGGACAGCGCTTGATCCGTCGGGTATTCGCTTTGGTTCGCCAGCTATGACCACTCGCGGTATGAAAGAGGAGCAGGCTAAGCGGATTGCTGAGATTATGATTGATACTATGCGTAACAAGGACGATGCAGAAAAGAAGTCAGCTTATCGAGCCGAGATTGAAGCGATTTGTACTGAGTATCCAGTGCCAGAGAAATTTGTGTAAAGATATTATTGAAAAAAACGAGGGTGGCCGCAGGCCACCCTCGTTTTTAATTGCTTCTCAAAACCCTTGCCAAAAACCAAAAACCCTGTATAGTAGTGCCACTGCTCGATAGGTTTCTTGCCTGTAGGAACCTGCCTCAATAACTTGCGGACCGGTCGTTATGACCTCCGCTAGGGAGGTCATTGCAGCCGGTCCGCATTTTTTCAAGCGGGCCTTTTTTATTGCTCGATTACTTTCTCCAACTGGGTTTTGTTACAATAGCCAACATGAACGTTGGTTTAAAAACACCCAAAGTCCCACAGCAAACTGTTGCCAGGGTACGTCGCCATTGGATGACTTTGGCCTTCTTTTTTGGGTTTGTTTTGGACAATCTGACGCTCAATCGGGTGGATCAAGTTTTTGATAACTTGGTGTTATTTTCCTACGTGATTTTGGCTATGGTGTCACTGACACTTCTTTATGCTGGAGTGGCTGATAAAGTACCTTACCGCTGGTCTCATAAGGTGCGTTACTACGCCCCGCTGGGTGTGCAGTTTTCTTTCGGGGGTCTGCTTTCAGGGATGCTTATTTTCTACGGTCGCAGCGGTGCTTGGGCTGCCAGCTGGCCATTTTTGCTAGTCATCTTGCTAGCAATTTACGGTAACGAGACGATTAAAGATCGAGCCGCTCGTTTGATTTATAACTTGGCCATTTTGTTTATTGGGCTCTTTTCTTACGTTGTCTTAGTGATTCCAGTACTAACTGGTTACATGGGGGCAGTGGTGTTTGTGCTTAGTGGTCTGTTGGCTGCGTTGATTATGTATGCGTTTGTGCGGCTGCTTATGAAAATTATTCCTAAGTATATGGCGCTTCATATGCGTTCAATCACTTTCACCCTGGGAGTGATTTTCGTGAGTTTTAATACTTTATATTTCACCAACATCATTCCGCCAATCCCGCTGTCGCTTAAAGATGTGGGAATCTATCACAGCGTAGTCCGTTTTGAGAATGGTGATTATCAACTTAAATATGAGAAGGGGAGTTGGTGGCAATTCTTAAAAGACTCAGACACTAAGTATCATGCGGTGGCTGGAGATAATATTTTCTGTTTTGCCAAAGTTTTTGCCCCAACCAAGCTTGAGACCGATATCTATCATAGTTGGGAGTATCGTGACGAAAATACAGGCGAATGGATTGAGACAGCGCACTTACCGTATCAGATTGCTGGCGGGCGCGGTGATGGCTTTCGAGGCTACACTTTGATTCAAAATTTCCGAGCTGGTGATTGGCGCTGTAGTGTGGAAACAAAAAGGGGACAAGTCTTAGGACGTGAATACTTTGAAGTTGTTACTGACGAAGCTCCGAATGAACTCGTGACAAGGATAGAGTAATAAGTTATCGTAGCCTGACATGCAAACAGAAATTCGTGACGCAATTAATGCAGCTTTAAATGAACTAGGTGTTGAGCCAGTTGATTTTGTGGTGGAACATCCATCAGATCTATCTCATGGAGACTACGCAACAAATGTGGCGATGGTAGCAGCTAAGAAAGTTGGTAAGAACCCACGTATGTTGGCGGAAGAAATTTCGACAAAGTTAACTGATTTTAATACTGATATTGCTGGACCGGGTTTTATTAATTTTCACTTACCGCGTGATTTCTTCTCCGAAAAAATCACGCACATAAACGATCAAGGTAAAGATTGGGGTAAGAATGATCTCGAAAAAGATCAGGTGGTTTTGGTTGAGTACACCAGCCCTAACTTATTTAAGCCACTGCACGTCGGGAACTTGGTGGGCAACATTGTTGGGGAGTCTTTCACACGCTTATTTGAAGCGGCCGGTGCCGATGTCAAAAGAATGAACTACCCATCTGATATTGGTCTACCAGTAGCGAAAGCCGTTTGGGGATTAAAAGAAACTGGTAACGACCCGACCCAAATTGAGGAGTTAGGCGAAGCTTATCGGGTTGGTAACGAAGCTTATGAAAAAGACGGCAGCGAAAAAGAAGAAATTATTGCTATCAACCAGGCTTTGTATGCAAAGTCTGACCCAGAATTAAACAAATTACGTGATTCGGGTGTGTTTACTTCAAAATATAGCATTAACACAATATGTGCTTCACTGGGTACTTTTTTTGATAAAGAAATATTTGAAAGTGAAGCGGCACCAGTTGGTACTGAAGTGGTTAAGGCTAACGTGGGCAATGTTTTTAAAGAGAGCGACGGTGCAGTTGTGTATGAAGGAGAAAAAGTAGGTTTGCACACCCGAGTTTTTCTTAATTCAAGAGGTTTGCCAACATATGAAGCTAAAGACGTCGGTCATTATTTGCTTAAGCAACAAGCGTATCCAGATTTTACTAAGTCTATTATTGTGACAGGAGGGGAGCAAGCAGAATATTTTAAAGTGGTGTATGCAGCGCTCAATGAGCTATTTCCGGAAACTAAAAGTAAACATCTTGAGCATATCCCAACCGGTTTTCTAGCTCTGACTACAGGGAAGATGTCTTCACGTAAAGGTAACGTATTGTCAGGGGAAGAAATTCTTGCAGATTTGGAGAAGGAAGCTGTTAAGCGCGGTTCTAGTTTAGAAAGAGAGAATGAAAATAGTACTCCACTAGCTACAAAAATTGCCACCGCTGCCATTAAGTACGAGATTCTTCGTCATGGAGTTGGTTCTAATATTGTTTTTGATAAAGCTAAAGCATTGTCATTTGAAGGAGCTTCCGGCCCATACTTACAGTACACAAACGCGAGAATTAATTCAGCTTTAAGGAAAGCTGAGGAAGTTGGAGTGGTTGCTTCTGCTGATAGTAAGCCAGGTGAACCTTATAAAATTGAAAAACTTATCTACCGCTTTGAAGAAGTAGTGGTCGAATCCTTAGTCGATAGGGCACCACAAAAAATGGTCACATTCTTAACTGAGTTAGCAGGTGAATTTAATACTTTCTACGCGCAAGAAAAAATTGCTGATGCGAATGATGAATACGCGCCATACAAAGCTGCTATAGCTCAGGCAGTGGGGCAGACTTTGAAAAATGGTTTGTGGCTACTGGGAATTGAGGCTCCAGAGAGGATGTAAAATGAAGCACATAGCGTAGCGACAATGCTGAATTTTCTTGCCAATTTGCTCATGTCCTAGAGCAAATTGCTGCAAGTCTCCAACGCTCGCGCCATTTCGTATTGTCTCTTTCTATCCTCACGCACTCGACAAAAAGTTGCGTAAAGCTTATTTATTACGTAGATTAGTATCGGTTCGCAAAAGAGCAAAAACATACAGGGAGGGACAGTATGTCCGAAGATAGATTATTTTGTATCACCGTGAAGGTGAAACCAGAAGATGCGCAGCTAGATATCGTCATTGAGGAAGATCTCTCCGTAGAGAATCTGATCGCAAAGATTGAAGTCGGCCTTAGTCAAGAGTATCGTCGGCTTAACGATGTTTCAGCATGGTGCTTCCATGATGGCGAGCACAACCTTCAGCCTGGAGACTTTGTTCGTTGTCATGCGGTCAGGTTGGAAGCTTGGTTGAAGCGGCAGGCAGCAAAAGAATTCGGCTGGCCTGTGCCAGCACAGTGATGGAGGTGTGAATGCAAAATCTCATAATATTTTTTGCCACCATGTGCCATCTGTTGATCCTGGCACTGGCTTCCGGAGAGGCACGACTTAATGGGAGAACCATTGTCGAAGAGTTCAGACAAAGACCTAGTGGTGTTATACCACTTGTGTCTATGGCACTTTTCTTCATTTTGCAGTTCTTGGGTCTGTCGACCATGGCAATCTTAGTGTTGGTGTTTGGTCTGGTGGTGGTTCTAATGTATCGCTATTTGGCCAAACCGCTGGGCCTGGATGTGTTTTTAGTCGGTCTTGATGAAGAATAATCGAGATTTAAAATAAGGTGCAAGCCGTAACATGAGCTGGGCTTTTGTTACGGCTTTGTTATTTGCAAAAAATAAAAACGTGATAGTATGCCAAGGCGAGTCTGATACGCTCGTTTAGTAGTAATGTCTGATACACATTCATAAGATATGAATAACAAAGAAAATAGTGCTGATAATTCAGTGCAAAAAAGTGACGTAGCTTTGCGCGAAGAAGCAGTTTTAGCTTTTTGGCAAGAACACGATATTTTTAAAAAGAGTATGGAAACTCCGGCTGGTGATGCGCCAGTGGGGGATTTTGTTTTTTATGATGGGCCACCGTTCGCGACTGGTTTACCGCACTACGGCCATATTTTGGCTGGAACCATTAAAGATGCCATTCCGCGGTTTTGGACGATGAATGGTTACCGCGTTAAGCGAAAGTGGGGCTGGGATTGTCATGGTTTACCACTGGAAAACCTTATTGAAAAGAAACTTGGTTTAGCGACTAAGCGGGATATTGAGGAATATGGCGTGAAGAATTTTAACGAAGCGGCTCGTAGTGCGGTGATGGAGTATGCCGGCGATTGGGCCAAGATTGTGCCACGTATGGGACGCTGGGCTGACATGGAGGATGACTATAAAACCATGGACGCTACCTATACTGAAAGTGTTTGGTGGGTGTTCAATCAGCTTAATGAGAAAGGTTTAGTCTTTGAAGGTTTTAAGTCGATGCATCTGTGTCCACGCTGTGGAACGACATTGTCTAACTTCGAGGTGAACCAAGGCTATAAAGATATTAAAGATTTTGCAGTCACAGTCCGCTTAACATTGCTTGATGATCCTGATCAGGCTTCGTTACTAGTTTGGACAACTACTCCTTGGACTTTACCTGGCAATATGGCGGCCGCTGTTCATAATGAACATGATTATGTGAAGGTGAAAGTAACTAAGGAAGAAGAGAGTGAAGTAGTCGTCTTGGCTAAGGAGCGTCTTGAGCAGCTAGGCGATGTGGAGCAAGAGGTGATGGAAGAATTCAAAGGGGCTGAACTGGTAGGTAAAAAGTACGACCCACCATTTCCGTTCTTTAGGGAGCGTGAGTTTGCTAACAAAGAAAATGCTTGGGCTGTCTACCACGCTGACTATGTTGAACTTGGGGACGAGGGAACTGGAGCAGTTCACTTGGCTCCAGCTTACGGTGACGAAGATATGGAATTGGCCAAGGAGCACAACATTCCGATTGAACATCACGTTGATGCTGACGGTCACTTTATGGACTTTGTGACTGACTTCGCTGGTCAGTTGGTGAAACCAAAAGATGATGACGATGCCGGTGTAAATCACATGGACGCTGATATTGAAATCATTAAAGCTCTAGCTCATGGTGGAAAGTTGTTTAAGAAAGAAAAGATTGAGCACAGTTATCCGCATTGTTGGCGGTGTGATACGCCGCTTTTAAACTACGCGACTACTTCGTGGTTTGTGGATGTGCCGGCTATTAAAGATCAGTTGGTATCCGAAAACAGCAAGGTGCATTGGGTACCTGAGCATGTTGGTAATGCTCGTTTTGGTAAGTGGCTAGAAGGAGCGCGTGATTGGGCGGTGAGTCGTCAGCGCTACTGGGGGGCGCCGCTACCGATTTGGCGTAATCCTGAAACTAAAGAATACAAAGTGTTTGGCAGCTTGGCCGAGTTGCAAGAAATGACCCCTAAGAGTGGTAACACTTATTTCACATTGCGCCACGGAGAGAGTTTGAAGAATACTCAAGCGTTGGTGACAGATGATCCTGATGCTCCGTATCCATTAACGGAAAAAGGAGAAGCTGATGTGAAAAAAACATCCTCTGGTCTGAAAGATAAGGTAGATGTAATTATTGCTTCACCTGTTCTACGAGCTCGTCAAACTGCTGAGTTGGTAGCAGCTGAGCTAGGGATGGATGTATCTGAGATTGTGATTGATGAACGAATTAGGGAGACTGAGCATGGTATCTATGAAGGCAAGCCTTTAGATGAATACAAAACAGCTTATCCTTCAGACTTAACCAAATTCTATAGCAAGCCAGAAGGAGGAGAGGACTGGTCTGATTTGCGTCAGCGAACTGGTGACTTTATGTATGAGCTAGAGGAGAAGTATGAAGGTAAAAATATCTTGATTGTTTCTCACGGTGACCCGTTGGCCATGTTGCACTCTGGGGTGGCAGGTTTATCTAGAGAGGATACAGTTGATCACTATCACGAAAATTATCCAGAGAAAGGAATAGTTCGAGAACTAGACTTTGTGCCGATGCCACATAACGACATTTATGAGTTGGACTTCCATCGACCATACATTGATGATTTTCCGGTTTATGACGAAAACGGAACTAAGCTAGAGCGTGTGCTCGATGTGTTTGATTGCTGGTTTGAATCAGGTTCAATGCCTTACGGCCAACATCATCATCCGTTTGAAAAAGCAGATCAGTTTGAGTCTGAACATTTTCCAGCCAACTTTATTGCTGAAGGTCTCGATCAGACTCGTGGTTGGTTCTATTCGCTGATTGTTTTAGGAACAGCGTTGTTCGGTAAGAGTCCGTATGAAAATGTGATTGTTAATGGTCTTGTGTTGGCAGAGGACGGAAAGAAAATGAGTAAATCATTGCAAAACTATCCAGATCCGATGTTGGTGGCTGACACAATTGGTGTAGACGCTATGCGTCACTACTTACTTTCTTCGCCGGTAATTCGTGGTGAAGACCTAAACTTCTCAGAGAAGGGAGTGCAGGAACTACAGCGCAAGAATATCGGGCGACTAAATAACGTACTGACGATGTATGAGATGTTTGCTGATGCAGGGGTAGAATCGCGCAGCGATTCCACACAGGTGCTGGATCGGTGGATAATAGCTCGGTTAAATGAATTGATTGCTGAAAGCACAGCTGGTTATAAGAACTACGAATTGGATAAGGCGTCGCGTCCGATTACAGATTTTGTGGATGACTTATCAGTTTGGTACTTACGACGTTCGCGTGATCGTCTGAAAGGTGAAGATGTGGCAGATAAAAATCTATCGCTTGGTACTTTACGGTATGTGTTAAAACAACTGTCTTTGGTGATGGCGCCAGCGATGCCTTTCTATGCGGAGCACTTATTCCAGGCTATTAAGGAAGAGGATGATCAGGAGAGTGTACATCTAATGAAATGGCCAGAAGGTGGCGAAGTTGATGAGGAGGTATTAACTCAAATGAAAACTACTCGAGAAATTGTTACTCTTGCTCTTGAAGTGCGAGCTAAGTCAGGAGTTAAAACTCGACAGCCGCTTAGTACTTTGACTGTGAGGTCAGAATCAATGAAACATTAAAGAAGTGACCTTCAATTCACATATTGGTGATGAAGTTGAATTGGATACTATTATTACTTCTGAACTACAAGCGGAAGGTGATGCTCGTGAATTTATGCGAGCAGTACAAGACATGCGTAAGAAAGCAGGCCTTGAACCACATGATCGAATTAGGCTTATGGTGCAAACTTCTGATAGTGGGGAAACAGTTGTGAAGCAATTTGAAACTGAGATTTCTAAAACTGTTGGTGCCGACTCGATTACTTTTGGTGATGCCGAAGGTGTGGAAGTGAAAGCAGGGGATCATGAGTTTACAGTTGAGTTGAAGTAGGTTGCTTTACTCTAATGAAAAGGCCGGGAATAGCGAGCTATTCCCGGCCTTTTCAGTTTGCAGTAAAATGTAACTAATGAGTTATAGAACTTACACAACTCGCGCTATCGTTTGTGGCAGTAAAGATAGTTACACCTCAGATAGATCCTATCTTTTATTTACTGAGGATGCGGGAATGCTGTGGGCGGGTGCTAAGAGTGTTAGGATGGAAAAATCTAAACAACGCTACGCGTTGCAAGATTTTTCCATCATTCGTGTTTCTTTAGTGAAGGGGAAGAGCGGTTGGAGAATTGGCAGTGTGGAGGCTATCAGCAATCCGTTTATGGAAGCACAGGAGCGAAGCTCGCGGGCTGGTGTGCAGCAAGTGATCAGGCTCCTGCGGCGCTTTGTTCATGGTGAAGAGCCGCATCCGCGCATTTATGATGATGCAGTGATGGCTCTATCCTGTTTGTCAGTAGCGGAAGAGAGTGATGTGATTGACTTGCAGGATCAGTTTACTCTTCGCACCCTTCATTCGTTAGGGTACATTGCTCCTCAGGCTGATTATGATGAGTTACTTACTGCTGAAGATCCTTGGTCAGTTCCTAGGTCTCTATCACCGATTGCTCACAAGGCAATTGAGAGAGCGCTTTCAGCTAGTCATCTCTAACTTTCCGCGTTTACCTTAGTTATAATGTTATTATTAACGTAAGTTATGGGCATTGAAGATCAAGATCGTCTGGAAAAATTAAGGCAGCGCCTCTATGAAAGAGGTACTACTATTAATAATGAAGAAGCGATGCATGAGTTAGCTGACGAAGAAACTCCCGTTGCTACCACTTGGGATGCTCCGCCAGAACCTATTGAACCGGTGACTGTTCCAGTGACTGAGCCTGTTGTTCCAGTCGAAAATACTACAGAAACTTCAGCTGTAGCAGCGACTCCAGTTGGAGGTGATACACTGACTGAAGTGAAGAAATCAAAGTCATATCGATGGAAAATTGTATTGCTAGGGGTACTGTTTTTCCTTGTGTCAGTTGGTTTCTCTAGTTACTTTCTTTTTCAGGGCGGTAATACAATCTCCGGAGAAAACATCGACATAGTTGCAACTGGTCCATTTACTATTGGGGGAGGTGAGGCAATTCCGGTTGAGATTAATGTAGCCAACAATAACGCTGTTCCGATCAATGCTGCTACTTTGATTGTTGAGTATCCAGCTGGTACGCAGTCAGTTAATGATCCGGGTAAAGAGTTATACACTGAGCGCCTGTCACTCGATACGATTGCTAGTGGTGAAACTTTGAAGGTGCCACTGCGAGCTACTGTTTTTGGCGAAGAGGATGAAGAGAAAGAGATTAAAACTTCTATTGAGTATCGAGTAGAAGGTTCAAATGCACTTTTCTTTAAAGAGGCAGATCCGCTACGTTTTAAAATCGGATCTTCACCAATTACTCTAAGTGTCGATAATACTATTAAACTTTCATCAGGGCAGGAGACAGAGGTAACTTTAGTTATCTCTTCAAACTCATCAAATCCAATTCCTAAGATGCTAGTAACAGCTGACTATCCAAACGGATTTGATTTTTCAGAATCAGAACCGTCTCCTGACTACGCTGAAAATATGTGGGTGATTGAAAATCTCGAACCAGAATCATCACAGGAAATTACCATCAGCGGTATTATGGTTGGTCGTGAAACTGATGAGTACGCCATTAACCTGGCGGTTGGTGTACCTAGTGAACGTAATCCGCAAACTTTGTCGTCAGTGTTTGTAACTGATCAGATTGATTTCGTTATTGAGCAACCATTCTTAGATATTGATATGCGTATTGCTGGAGATAATAGTCCAGAAGTAGCTATTGAACCTGATGAGCAGGTTGGGGTGGTGATCGAAGTGCAAAATACTTTAGAGGATTCTATCTACGATGCTTCAATTGTGGTTGAGCTCTCAGGTAATGCACTGTCTGATTTAGATGTCAGAACACAAAATGGTTACTACAACTCTAGCAACAACACTATTTCTTGGAACGTAGGCAATTATGATTTGTTAGAACAAATTGCGCCTGGACGTAGCGAACAGGTGTCATTTAGTATTGAAACTAAAGACGGTAGTGCTCGTACTCCTCAAGTTAATATTCATGTAAAAGTAGAGGCTCGACGTGTGTCAGAAAGTAGAGTGGCAGAAAATCTGGAAGGAACAGCTGATGCAGTAGTTAAAATAATCAGCATTCCAGAACTGGCAGCTGACGTTGGGTACAACAATAGTGTGTTTAGTGACTATGGGGCGATTCCTCCAATTGCAGAAAAGAAAACCAGCTACACGCTTTCTATGATGATTCAGAACGGTTCAAACGAAATCAATAATGCGGAGGTAACTGCCAGCTTGCCACCTTATGTAGAGTGGCTGGGTGATTCGTCTGGCAGTGGTGATCTAACTTTCAACGAAGTGAACCGAGTTATAACATGGGATGCAGGTAGTATCGACGGTAACAGTTCGGCAGTTATTTCTTTCCAAGTAAGTTTGCTACCAAGCACTTCACAGATCGACACCACTCCAACTTTGCTTGGTACTCAGCGCATGAAAGCTACCGATGGCTTTACGGGGGAGGTGGTGCGGACTGAGCATATTTCTTTGACTACTGAGTTGAGTCGAGAATCTGGCTATGACCCAGGCAACGGGCGAGTAATTGAATAAAATTGGCGAATTCCTTGTGCTTCAGAAAAATTGTTCGTCACGGTATTTCTATATACCGCTCGCTTACAATTTTTCTTCCAACCCATCGGACTTCACTCAATTTTATTCAATTACAACTTGCCGCTCCTAGTATCTCATCTCATTATTCAACAACTCTTGAACATTGTGCTAAAGTAATCTTCGTATGACAGATAAATCAGAAAACAAGATGGAGAAGATTGTCTCGCTTTGTAAGCGACGCGGTTTTGTCTTTCAAGGTAGTGAAATTTATGGTGGCTTAAGAGGTACTTGGGACTACGGTCCACTTGGCGTAGCTCTCAATAACAACATTAAACGTGAATGGTGGAAGATGTTTGTAGATGGAAGGGAAGACATGTACGGACTTGATGCAGCTATCTTGATGAATGAAAAAGTATGGGAAGCTTCTGGACATACTGGAGCTGGTTTTTCCGATCCTGTTATTTTTGACTTAAAAACTGGAGAAAGACATCGAGCAGATCATTTGTTTGAGGAATATGGTCGTGCTGGTGCAGATGAAATGTCAGTTGAGGAAATGAATGAAGAAAAGGAATCTTTTCTTGAACCAGGAAGATATTCTGAGGTGAAAGATTTTAATCTTATGTTTGAGACGAAAGTTGGTGCTGAAGGGAATATGAAATCTTATCTTCGACCCGAAACAGCTCAAGGTATTTTTGTGAATTTTAAGAATGTACTTGATTCGATGTCGCCAAAAATGCCGTTTGGTATCGCTCAGATCGGTAAAGCTTTTCGTAACGAGATTGCACCTCGAGAGTTCTTGTTTCGTGTACGCGAATTTGAACAAATGGAAATTGAATATTTTGTAAAAGAAGAAGACTGGGAAACTGAGTTTGAAAAATTACGACAAGACATTGTGTCTTGGCATAAACATTTGGGTCTATCAGACGAAAACATTCGTGAGTATGACGTTCCTGAAAATGATTTAGCTCATTACTCAAAGCGAACAATTGACTTTGAGTACAACTACCCAGGAAAAGGTTTTGATGAGTTGGCTGGCTTTGCATATCGTACGGATCACGACTTAAAGAATCACATGGAAGCTAGTGGAAAAACTATGGAGTATATTGAACCTGATGGTTCACGCTTTATTCCACACGTTCTTGAGCCATCTTTTGGAATCGGACGGGCTTTAACTGCTGTGCTTTGTGAAGCTTACACTGAAGATGAGATGGGTGGTGAGGTGAGAACTTATCTTAAACTTCCAGTTCACCTTGCTCCTTATCGAGTAGCTGTGTCACCACTACTAAAGAATAAGCCGCAGTTGGTTGAAAAAGCTCGTGAAGTATTTACTTTACTTAAGAGTGAATTCGGTAACGTAGCTTGGGATGACAACGGAAACGTTGGTAAGCGCTATCGTCGTCAGGATGAGATCGGTACACCGCACTGTGTGGTGATCGACTTCGACACACTAGGTGAAGAAGCTCCGGAAAATAAAGACACTGTGACTGTGCGTGACCGTGACACGGGAGAACAGACCCGTGTGAAGATTGAGGACTTGACTTCCTATCTACAAAACTAAAATTCAATGAGAAAAATATTTTGGACAACATTAAGCATTGGCATAGCAATATTTGCGCACGGTGTCTACGGTTTACTTAATGCTCATCAGCATGTTGCTCCACACCCTTTTGACCTGCAGCACTGCATTGCTCAAGCAGGCACACAAGTATTACTTTTCTCATTGATTGTTATAGTCTCTTCAAGTGCTGGCCTTAAGTTTGGTAGGGTTTTATTTAAACGAATATGTATAAGTCTGGCAGTCCTTAGTCTTTTAGTTACCACGCTTGTCTACTACGGTTTGTTAACCGATATTTTGGGAGGAAGTTGTGTTGGAGAAGAAGAGTTAATACCTGAGCAGTAAATTTAGAACGGCCTCCTTTGCTATTTCAATCCTTAATGCTATTGTATTTTTCATATGCAAGATAAAAAACCTAGGTATATAACCACTACTT
>CAYFXS010000025.1:0-13853 GCA_964347215.1 uncultured Candidatus Saccharibacteria bacterium | reverse complement strand
AGAAAGTTCCTCCAGCCACGATGGGCAGTTTATTTTTCTCTAGTAGTGTTGTGGTGATACTCTTTGCATCATCAGAAAAATCAGATGCTGAGTAAACTTCATTAACGTCTTTGATGTTGATCAAGTGATGGGGGATGCCTTGGGTTTCTTCTGGGGTGACTTTAGCAGTGCCAATGTCCAGCTTTCGGTAGATTTGTCTTGAGTCAGCAGATATTACTTCACCATTAAATTCTTTAGCTATTTCGATGGCTAAAGAAGTTTTGCCGGAGGCTGTTGGCCCAGCTATCACCACAATTTTTGGCTTTGTATCGCTCATGTGTTTTGGCATGTTATCATACTGCCGTAAAAATAAAATAAACTATAAAATTATGGAAGAAAACACTAGTTACGATCCAATTTTCGCTCCTCTTACAGTAGGGGATGAAGTGCCGGAATCAATTGATTTTGAAGTTTTTAGAGATGGAGAATTTTCAAAAATGAGTTTTGCTGACTTGCGAGGTAAGTGGACAGTGCTGATGTTCTATCCAAAGGATTTTACTTTTGTATGTCCAACAGAGTTAGGGGAGATGGCTAACTTATACGAAAAATTCAAGGCTGAAGGAGCTGAAATTGTATCTGTCTCTACTGACACAAAGGAAGTGCATAAAGCTTGGCATGATACTTCAGACACTATTAAACAAATCACTTACCCAATGGCGGCTGATCCGTCACATCTCATCTCAGAGTTGTTTGGGGTTCTGATCGAGGATGAAGGAGTTACTCATCGAGGAACTTTCATTATCTCACCTGATGGTGTGATCAAAGGGGTTGAGATTACCCATGATGGAATTGGCCGTTGTGGTAATGAAACTTTCCGAAAATTAAAGGCTGCTAAGTTTGTAGGTGAAAACCCGGCAAATGTTTGTCCAGCCAGTTGGGATGTTGGCGAAGATGTGCTGACACCAGGTCCGGACATGGTGGGGAAGATCTAAGTTAAATGTGAAAACTGCGCCCTCTTCGGGGCGCAGTTTTTATTTGTTTAAGCTAACTATAGTTCTCATTGGTATAAACAGTTGCAGAGCGTAGAGAGCTTGGTTGTGTGTGCAGTACAGTGCACGAGGCGGCACGTGCAGGTAGGTGTCATAAGTCATACCCCTGATACCGCCCAGAATGCTATCAATTTGCTGTCCGTACTCTTCAAGAGTGGTCTTAAAGATGTACGGTACTGAGCGGTGTTTGTTGTTGACCCAGAGTTCGTATCCTAGCTGCCAGTTGGGCTGGATACCTGGGGTGTAACCGATAACCGGTACGTAACAAGTTGTCATGGGGTTTTAACTCCTTCTTATGACCCTTAAAGAACAAATCCAGTCGTTTGGCGACTGGATTTGTTTTACTCTGTGAGAAATAAAGAAATATTTATCTGCTTACACAATACTGCAAATCCAATCGCCAAAAAGGTTCCCAACGCATGGTAGGAATGACAAGTCCAAAATATTTACAATGTAGTGTTGTTCGATTCATATTTCTATCTGTCTAACTTGAGACGGGAGAGAAAGCGGTTTCTTACAAAGGTGTATAAAATACAAAAGAAAAAGCCGGCGACTCTGTAATTTACTCTTTTCTTCCTAAAATAATAGGTTGAGTAAATAACAGATCCGCCGGCTCCAAGTTCGCTAATTAGCGACGTTAGGCGCTGACAGCTTTTTCAACGAATCCACCTTGGTAGGTGGGGTTAGCCTCTTTGAACTTTTGACCATGACCAGGACTGAGAGCTATTGGAAACTGGTGCCTGCATAGCAGACAGTCTTCTTCTGTCGAGACTTCCAGCTTGAAGGTTTCCAGTGCTGTGACCCAGTCGACACCCAGTTTTTCAGGCGTCGTGTTGCTACGATCGCCAATGACAGCGATTCCGACAACGCGACCACCGATGGTGGCGACCAGACGTTGAACAGCGGCAGTGGTGCTACCTTGGTTCAACAAGTCATCCATGAAGACAAACTCGCCGTCTTGGACGTCTGGCTTTTCCTCTGACCAGGTGAAGGTTTTGGGTTGCCCCTCCGGAACCTCGACCTTATCGAGCGCCCAAACGCGGGCATTGATGCCGGTGCGAGCGTATAACTCGTACTTGATAAGGTTCACCATCATGGCACCCAGAGTTTTTGGGCCGACAAAATTCACAGTATCGCCTTTTTCCACCCATTCTTCAGCGCGCATCTTCTGTACGATCGCGCAAGCGACTTCCAAGAGAAGCTCCTTGTGGTTTTGCAGATTACGGTAATCAACATAACCGCTGCCATGTAGTCCGCTTGTGTATACGACGTGGGTTCCAGAGTATACGTCTGTAACTTTATGGACTTGGTTCAAGAGTTGTTTATTTGGCAAGGTTCCATTCCTCCATCTGTGCCGCAGGGTACGGCGGTGGTTATCGTTTTGAAGCTTACCTAAAATATGAAAAAAGACAAGAAAAAAGAGCCCGGCAAGATATGAAAGATATCACTTGGTATATTTCATATCTTGCCGCGACTCAGGGTTTAAAAGAGCTACAGTTCCCTTGCTTCAATTATTTCGTTATGAAGCTCTAGGGCTGCAGTTTGAGGATCATCAGAGAAGATGATTCCACTTGAAGAGTTGATGATGAAACCGTCGCCTTTGACATTTTGAGCGGCTGAGACAGCTGCTTTTAGGTCACCACCTTGTTTACCAATACCCGGAACCAGAAGCGGTAGTGACGGTGCATCGCTACGAATGTTTGCAACAGCTGCGGGGTATGTTGCACCGGCGACGAGGCCGCAGTTATTGTTTTTGTTCCATTGTTGTTCAACATGTAGTGCAACCCGCCGGTATAGCGGCAAAGCACAACTTTCCAGATGTTGGAACTCTTCTGCTCCAGGATTTGACGTGTGACACAGTACAAAGAAGCCTTTATCTGCATAGTCCAGGAACGGTTGATTGGCTTTTTGTCCCAGGTACCCATGGATAGTGATTGCATCAGCGCCAAAACAGGAAAAGAACCCTCGACCGTAGGCTGCGTTGGTGTTGCCGATGTCACCAACTTTGCAATCTAAAATGATTGCCATCTCGGGGTACTTTTCTTGTGCGTAAGCAATCAGACTTTGCAGTCTCTCCAGTCCTTGCCAGCCAAATTGAAGGAAGAATGCCCAGTTTGGCTTAAGGAAACCGGCGGTGTAGCCGACAGCGTCGATAACGTCGAATCCAAATCCCGCGATTTCCGCCACAACTGGACCGGTGTCGGTTTTGTATTTATCTGGGATTTTTGACCATACAGGATCAAGTCCAACACATAGAAATTTTTCTGAAGCAAAGGCTGCTGAGCAGAGTTCATTCCAGTTGCGTTTATTCATCACGTCCTCCTGAACGTTGTTTCAAGGAACCAGAACTAATGAACTGGCTTAAGGGCAAGCTTATAGAAAATAATCTAAAAGTCTAGAGCAGGACAAAAAAACTACCTATCATTAATGATGGGTAGATTTTTGCGCTTTAACTTACTTTCAATGTGCCGGAGGAGGGACTTGAACCCTCACCCCTTGCGAGATGCGATTTTGAGTCGCACGCGTCTACCGATTCCGCCACTCCGGCACACTGAAAACAAATTGGTTACAGGAGTTTACCAGAAAAGTTCAAAGTTATAAACACCCGAACCTGTTTTGATGATTGTGTTAGAATTAGAGAATTAAGGAGGTGAGCACAAAAAGCTTTGCTTTTTGGGCTGATGTTTTGATTTTAGTTTTTATTTAACACATGGCATTTCAAGGGGATTCAATTTTTTGGGTAGAGGTAGAGAAAGTAGTACCAAACCCATACCAACCACGACGTGAGTTCGACGAAGGAAAGTTGAAAGAGCTTTCTGAATCGGTACGGATGTATGGCATTTTGCAGCCGCTGACAGTTACTAGAAAAGAAATTCAGACTGATGACGGTGCGTTTAGAACTGAGTATGAACTAATTGCGGGGGAGCGACGATTGCGAGCGTCTAAGCTGGCTGGGTTACAGCAAGTGCCCGTGATTATTCGTGAAAATGACGATACAGAACAAGAGAAGTTAGAGTTGGCGATTATCGAGAATCTGCAACGAGAAGATCTTAACGCGGTGGATCGAGCTTTGGCTTTTCAGCAACTAGCTGATACTTTCAGCCTGACTCATGATCAGGTGGCAAAGAAAGTAGGGCGTTCACGTATGTATGTGAGTAACACTATTCGACTACTTGGTTTACCTGACTACATGTTGGAGTCTCTAAAAGTAGCAGATATTAGTGAAGGTCATGCTCGGACACTTTTGATGCTTAAGGATCGTCCTGAAGAACAGGATGTGGTGTATCGTGAAATTCTGCTGAAGAAATTGTCAGTGCGCGAAGTAGAGCGAATAGTGCGCAAGATCGCAACAGATAAGGTGCGCAAGAAGAATTGGAAGGGGACTGATCCACATCTAATTGAGATTGAGAAAGAGTTCACGGACGCTTTGGGTACTCGAGTACAGATTGCTAAAACTGATTATGGAGGAAAATTAACTATTGATTATTTCTCTGAAGATGATCTGCAGAAGCTATTGCGGTTGATGCGTAAGCAGGATGAAGAACGCAAGAATGCGCAAAATAATGAGTCAGGAGGAAGTAGTCCGATGGTGCAAACTATGGCAGCTGTGACAGCTGCTACTCCACTGGAAGTAGTAGAAGAAGAACCAGAAGTGGCTAAGGTAGATGAAGGAGGAGCTGCGGAGACTGAAACTCGTGAAGCTCCAGTGGGAGAAAATGAGTCATCGGAACAACCATATAGTTCAAATAGTTTTAGTAATGTTACTCAGTCAGAAGAAGACTTGATGGAGAGTGAGCCTGCTGCTGATAAAAGTCTGGAAAGTCCACGAGGGGTGGCTGATGAGGGTGATTTTGTTAATCCGTTTGCAGCGGCACTGGATGCGGCAGAGGATGAAACTACTGAGCTTGAAGACTCAGTGATTGAGGCAGCTAACGAGGCGGGTGAGTCAGCTTTCCGGCCGACACAGGAAGAAAAAGTGGAGCTTTCAGCAGCTGCCAGGAATGAGGTTGAAGAGCAGATTGAGGAATTGGTGGAGCATGAAGTTTCTCATACGCCAACAGTCAACAATGTTGCAACAGAGTCAGTACAATCATTTACTCCTCAGACAACAGAGACTGTTAATAAGGAGACTGCAATAGAGGATCCAGCACCAGCTACTGCACCAACGCCAACGCCAACTCCATCTGAGGATGTTGTGACTACATCAGAAGTTCAGCCTGAGGTAGTTGAGCCAGCTACGGTGACGACTCCTGAACCTGTCGAGGAGGTATCAGAAGCGGTCGAGGAGTTTATGCGACAAGAATCGACAGAGTCTGCTGCTCAACCAGAATCAGTACCAGTACCTGAACCAACTCCAGCAGTAACTGCAGAAAAGAAAGACGATGACAGTGATCTGTACTCGATGAGGAATTTCTCAATTTAGTTAAACAAACAAAAACAGCGCCGTCCGAAGGACGGCGCTGTTTTTGTTTTTACTGAAGGACAGCAGAATGCCCCACGCCTTCAGGCTGGGGATGAAGGCTGCCCCAAGTAGTTCGTTGACCTTTGGTCAACCTAAACTCTTGGCAGAGTGCTCGGTGGAGCACTCCTTATCAGCAAAACACCCTGGTCTCTGCCGAGCAATACCCCGTGCCTTCAGGTCGGGGATGTTACGGCAGAGGTGTTTTACTGCATAGTGTTCAAAGCAGCTCTGATCTTTCTTTTGGCTACAGAAGTCTTGGCGATGTCTATCCATTTAGTGGTAGGTTTAGCTGAATTTTTAGTTTCAACTTCAACAATGTCTCCATTTTTGAGTTCGGTATCTAGCTGAACCAACTTTTTGTTTACTTTGACACCTGCTACATGATCGCCAACTTCAGAGTGGATAGCATAAGCAAAATCAATTGGAGTGGCACCAACTGGTAGATCGACTACGTCCCCGTTAGGAGTGAAGACAAAGATACGGTTTTGGAAAAAGTCTTTCTGCATGTCAGAGATAAACTCAGCTCCAGTAGCTTTTTCGCTGGTGTACATTTCACCAATCTGACCAATCCAGCGAGGGATCTTTTCTTGGTGTGGTACATCTTTTGTGATTTCGATATCCTCATTAACACCGCCAGCCTTCCAGGCAAATGGTCTAAAAAGGGTTGGTACCAAACGTCCGAACCAAGAGCTGCTGTCTGGAGTGCCGTCGGCGCTTTGTTTGTAGGTAATATGTGAAGCCACACCATACTCAGCTTCGTGGTGCATTTTCTGAGTACGGATCTGAATTTCTAGAATCGTACCATGTGGAGTGGTGACTGTAGTGTGAATGGACTGGTAGCCGTTAGGTTTAGGGAAGGCGATGTAGTCTTTTACTCGCTTTGGTAACGGTCGCCAAATTTCGTGAATGATACCTAGAGTGCGATAACAATCCTCGACGGATTCCACTACAACCCGCATGGCTAATAGGTCATAGATATTTTCAATATCCCACTCTTTTCTTTTTAACTTTTGAAATAGGCTGTAAGAACCTTTAACTCTGAATGAAGTATTAAAGTCTTTAAAGTCACTTTCAGCTAGTTTTTTCTGCAACTGTTTTCTTTCTCTTTCTAAAAGACTATCAGCTTTTTTAGCTTTCTGTGAAAGTAGGTCCTGAACTCGTTTGTGTTCATCTGGGTAAACGTAAGGGAAGGCGAGATCTTCTAATTCTTTACGAATTCGACCCATACCGAGTCTGTAGGCTACTGGTACGTAGATCTCCAAAGTTTCCGTGGCAATACGAGTTTGTTTATGATCAGGTACGTGACCAAGGGTTTGCATGTTATGCAGACGGTCCACCAGCTTAATGATCAAGACTCGGATGTCTTGACTAGTGGCTACGAACAGCTTACGTAGTGATTCGTTGTGACGGTCGGCTCCATAGTAACGAACAGAACTTAGTTTAGTGACGCCTTCGACTAAAAAGAGAATTTCGTCGCCAAACTCGTTACGAATATTTTCGGCGGTTACTTCAGTGTCTTCAATAGTGTCATGTAACAAGCCGGCAGCAATGGTGCGGGGCCCCATGCCCATTTTAGCTAGATTGTGACCTACTTCAGCCAGATGGATCATGTACGGTTCACCAGAGTATCTAGTGTGATCTTTGTGGGCTTCTTTAGCGAAGTTGTAGGCGTGAGTCACCAAATCACAGTCCGCTTCAGTCGGAGAGGATAATTCAGCGCAGATGTCTTTGGCAGAAGTCATCTTCCCATCATACGACAGTTTTTCTCCTTGGCAAGTTTAGGTACTGCACGGTACTTATTGGAAAACATTGACAGTTAGTTAAAAAGTGATTTAATACTTCACAACCGAATTATTTCGGTTAAACACAGGTAAAAGAAAAGAGGGAAAAATGCCGAATAGTCAAAAATGTCTGGTTGAGACTGATGCTGGACAGACCATCGATTTGAACGAAACAGTGAGTGAAGACGGTCCCCGTCGTTATGCGCTGACAAATGAGGCGGGAGTGTACCACGATCGCCTGAATAGTTACCAAGCGGTAACTGTACCGTCTAAGCTTCAGGAGGATCCTGATCAGGTAGCAGAAGCTACGGCTTAAAGACATCGAGCAGTGATGTCCGAGAAGGGCGCGTTTAGCGCCCTTTAATTTTGCATAACAGAAGAACAAAAGAACAGTGGCACCCACAGGGTGCCACTGTTCTTTTGTTCTTCTGTTTGTTTTTGGAATTTAGAACCCAGGTGGAGGTCGGACCTCCACCTGATGTTTTGTATGAAGTATAAGTTAACCAATCTTTAGTAATTCAATCGCGTCTTCGATAGTGAATTTATCAAGTTTTACATCGTCAGGAAGAGAGATGCGCTTAAAGCCTTTTTGTAAGAATAGTCCTGACTTGGACTCGTACACGTTAACTAGTTTTTTAGTGTTTGGGTTAACACCGAGCTCTTTGGCTAACTTGACGCCTTTACGCATTTGTTTTGGCTCTTTCAGGATCTCCATAGCTCGTTCGTAGGTGATGTCGTAAGGATTGTCTTCACCTTTGAGTGATCGGTAATCACCAGCGTGAACAATGTATGGCCCGAAGCGGCCAGTGTTAGCCTGTACCACCTCACCTGTGTTTGGATGCTCACCAAGGTCACGTGGTAGCAATAAGTACTTAACAGCATTGTCTAAAGTCACATCTTCGGGTTCCTTACCTTCAGGTAGTGAGGCTCGTCTAGGAGCCGGATCACGTTTGGCTTTTGGAATGGTTTTGCCGTTCTCGTCTTTAGTAGCTGGTGTTTCACCCATTTGCACGTAAGGTCCATAGCGCCCGTCCAGCACGTAGACATTTTCACCAGTTTCAGGATGTTTTCCAATTGGGTCTTCACCACGTAATTCTTCACCATCAATAGTACGAGCACCAGCGCATTTTGGAAATTGATCACAGGATAAGAATTTACCACCGCGCCCGAGTTTGATAACCATGTCGCTTTTACACTTAGGACATTTAAATTCTTCAGGAGCTGGCCCGAGGTTGGTCAATTTTTCAATATCCTCTTTAGCGGCTACGTCTTTTTTGAAAGGTTTATAGAAGTCAGCCAGGGTTTTTTCATAAGTTCGTTTACCTTCAGCAATTTCGTCTAACTGATCTTCCATGTCGCTGGTGAAGTCGTCATCAATGTATTCTAGAAAATGTTCTTCTAAGAAGCTGGAAACTACATCGCCAGTGTCGGTTGGTAGTAGGGTTCGACCTTCTTTTTCTACGTAGCCGCGATCAATAATCGTTTTCATGATTGAAGCATAAGTTGATGGTCGACCAATACCTCGTTTTTCTAATTCTTTAATTAGTCCGGCTTCAGAGTAGCGGTTTGGCGGCTGAGTTTGTTTGGCTTCAACTTCAATTTCTTTTAGTTTAAGACTGTCGCTAACTGCCAGTTTAGGTACTTCCACATCTTCACCGCGGGCATTTGGATCAGCCTTTAGCCAGCCATCAAAAATGACTCGTGAACCATTAACAGAAAAATCAGGAATAGTTTCTTTGTCGTTATCGATATTAGCTAGCACTTTGGTCCTTTTAGTTTTGGCGTCTGCCATTTGTGAGGCAAGGGCTCGAGCGTAGATAAGTTCGTATAAAGCTTTCTGATCGGAATTTAAGCCGGCTTGTTTCTTGGTGAAATTGGACGGTCGTACGGCCTCGTGAGCTTCTTGAGCTGACTTGCTCTTAGTTTGATATTTACGCGGTTGAAGGTAGTCTTTTCCGTATTCGTCTGTTACAACAGCGTAAATCTGCTTTAGAGCCACTTCACTCATGTTTGTTGAGTCAGTACGCATGTAAGTAATGTGGCCAGCTTCATAGAGCTTCTGTGCGGCTCCCATGGTACGTGAGGGGGAGAAACCGAGACGAGTTGAGGCAGCTTGCTGCATGGTACTGGTTGTAAACGGTGGTCGAGGAGATCGTTTAGCTTCACTTTCCTTGATGTTTATAACTTCCCAGTCATTACTTTCTCCTACTTTTTTGATGCGGTCAGCTTCAGTTTGTGTATTTGGTTCTTCGGTACAAACAAATGGAATGTTTAATTTATCTTTCTTGGTATGAGCAGTTAGGACAAAGAAATCATCTGGAATAAAAGCTCTTATTTCACGCTCACGTTCCATTAAAATTCGCAAAGCAGGAGACTGAACGCGACCGGCTGACAGACCGTAGCGAACTTTTTTCCAGATAAGGCCAGAAAGATCGTAGCCAACTAAACGATCTAATACACGACGAGCTTCCTGAGCTTCTTTAAGGTGGTTGTCGATTTTACGGGGGTGATTGAGCGCATCCTTGACTGCTTGCTCAGTAATTTCATGAAAAACAATACGTTTGAGATTTTTGTTGCTGTCTTTAAGGAGTTCAGCTACGTGCCAAGCAATAGCTTCACCTTCACGATCGGGGTCGGATGCTAGAAGCACACCGTCGGCTTTTTTGGCAGCTTCCTGAAGTTCTTTGATGACTTTTTCTTTTCCATTAGAAATAATGTAGCGAGGGATAAAGCCAGCCTCAATATCCACTGCGTCTTTATTGCTCTTAGGTAAGTCACGAACGTGTCCGATAGAAGATTTTACAGTGTAACCACTACCAAGGTACTTACCGATGGTTTTTGCCTTGGCTGGTGACTCAACGATGACTAAAGTTTTCTTTTTGCTGGTTTTTGTTGTCATACTTATATATGTGTGGCTTACACAAATACTACGTCTACTGGTAACTGTCAAACCTTACCCTAATTTTTATGCTGTTTTAAACATCGGTTGTTTTTGTCCATTGCCAGTATATGTGCTTAGAACTCAGAGTATTTTATGTAGCGATAATTATCCACAAACAAGATGACATAAAAGTGAGGAGTGGGTTCAAATTTTTCGCCGGTACAAGTTTTGTTCAGAGCTAATTAAATCATTCATTTCCATCTGCATTAGTAGTGCATTAGCTTCTGCAGATGGTAATTTCGACGCTCGGATTAAGGTGTCGCGGTCGGTCGGTTCAGATAAAGCGGTAAGTATATTTTGTTCGGGTTTTGATAAATTGCTTGGCGTGTTAGGTATTGTTAGTTGAGTTTTTTCATTAGGGTCAATCCCCAGAATATAAAGTATGTCAGCTGCTTCAGTCACTGGAGTGGCGCCTAGTTTTAAAAATTGATGCGTACCTTGACTATTTTGTGAAAAAATATTTCCCGGCACTACCAGCAGTTCACGGTTGTAGTCAGTAGCTAAGCGGGCAGTGATGAGGGTGCCGGACTGAGGTGCAGCTTCGATGAGTAGGGTGGCATGAGCTATTCCAGCCATAACGCGATTGCGTTTTGCGAATGACCACTTAGTGGCTTTAAAGGTGGGGTCAAACTCTGAGAGTAAACAACCACCGGTTTCTAGTATTTTGCGAGCTAGTGGTTTATGGCGGGCGGGATAGATGACAGATTCATCTATCCCGCTGCCAGGTACCGCCATGGTGAACAAACCGTTTCGCAACGCCGCTCCATGAGAAAGTGAGTCAACTCCTAAGGCTAGACCGGAGACTATACCGACAGGGTAGTTAGCCAGTCCGTCAATCAGATGGTCGACCACCTGCTTGCCGTAGGTGGTGTATTTACGTGATCCAACCACAGAGAGTAGTTTTAATGATGGTGGAGGCAAAGTGCCACGATAGTTAAGTTTGGTGGGTGGATCAGGAATTTCCCGCAACAGCGGAGGAAATTCCTGACCACTAACTTCTCTTACTTCAAAGGGCATGAATTTAGATTAACATGTTGACCAGTTTGTTGAGTGAGAGTATGTTGTATTTATCGTCGCAAAAAGAAGGAGGGACCTATGAGCGATCTTGAAGAGACGGTCATCCGCCCGGTGGCGCAAGTCATTGAGTATGTCTTGCAAAATTTATGGGGCAGTAAAGATACGCGGAGTGTAACTTACGCAGATATGTATGCGCTACTTCCAGCGCGGCCTGATATAACGCATCAGATGCTAGGCAGTCATTATCATTGTGGTCGAGCTTTGGCTTTTGCAAAAGATCGAGGGTTGATCACGTATGACGGCGAGCTGAGTCTGTTTGCCAATGAATACCAAGCTGAGCCTGATTTACTACTCGAACCCGGCCCCAGGAGTAATTGGCGGGAGATCGAGAGGATTGTCGATCAGGACGCTGAGTTGGTCTGATCGTCACCCACGAGATTTGATTATTGAAAATCGCTGTCTCGTCGGTGGCGATTTTCTTTTTGAGTTGAATAAAGATGGTATATTAAATTTTATAACAACGATGAAGGAGGAGAGGATGAGGAGAGTTGTTGTATTTATGATTAGTCTTGTGCTGCCAGGTTTGGCATGCGCACAGGATTATCAAGCGCCAGTTCTTGTTGAAGATTGGGAGGTTGGTCTTGGTGTGATTGTAGAGGATCGGCAAACTTACGATTTTGGTTCTGACAGTGATCCGGCCTGGGAAAAGCAGCCGCACTGGTTTATAAAAATGAACCGAAGGAAGATCTCAAAAAAATGCAGTCTGATTCTCACTAATCAGTTGCGGATCAATTGCTTGCACTAGAGCTGTAGAAGTTGATAACAATTAAATTGGCGACGCTAGGATGATGTGGCCAATTCCGCCCAAGGTTGGGCGGTTTTTTTGTGTAATGCAGCGTAGATTTTTGTATCCGGTCGTGTATAATCGGCAAAACAGTTATTCAATTAATTTGGGCTTGGGCACAGTGTTTGACTTTCAGTCTCATTTTCTTTCGGGTAAAAGAAAGAAAATGAGACATAAGTAAAATATAGTCGCTTGCGCTCGTTATTTTACTTAATGTTAGACATCAAATTCATTCGTGACAACGTTGAGATTGTAAAGATGGCGGTTGTCAAAAAAAATATGAAGGTCGATATCGACCGACTAATTGCCGTAGATGACGAACGGCGCTCCTTGATGTCGTCCTTGGAAGAAAAGAAAGCTGAACAAAATAAAGTATCTAAAGAAATTGCGTCTGCTGGTGATGATGCTGTGCGACAGCAACTAATCACAGAAATGAGTGGCTTAAAGGCTGAGATTCAGGCTGAAGAAGAAAAGATGAAGCCGATTATGGAAGAGTGGCAGGCGATTATGTTGCAAGTGCCACAAGTGCCAGACATGACGGTGCCGGATGGCAACAGTGATGAAGATAATGTGGAGGTAAAACGTTGGTCGCCTGACTCAGGTGAAGGAGGGAGTCCTAAGAATTTTGAGTTTGAACCAAAAGACCATATTGAAATCATGACTAAGTTGAACATGGTTGATTTTGAGCGTGGCTCAAAAGTGCATGGATTCCGTGGTTACTACCTGTTAGGTGACGGGGCGCGATTGTCATACGCAATTTGGAATTACGCTCAAGACTTTTTCCAAGCTAAAGGTTTTACACCGATTTTGCCGCCAACTATCGTACGTAAAGCTAATCTTTACGGTACGGGTCATTTGCCGAATGAGGCGGAGGATGTATATAACACTCAAGACGAAGATTATTTGATTGGCACAAGTGAAGTTTCAGTTATGGGTTACTTCAGCGATGAAGTGATGGATAAATCAGAGTTTCCAGTGAAGTTCTTAGGTTTCTCACCTTGTTATCGACGAGAGGCAGGTAGTCACGGAAAGGATGTTAAAGGATTGATTCGAGTGCATGAGTTCTACAAAGTGGAACAAGTTATGCTGTGCGAAGCTAGTCATGAGGAGAGTGTGAAATGGCATGAATGGATTAACCGAAATACCGAAGAATTTATTGAGAGTCTTGGTATTCCATACCATACGGTTCTAAATTGTGGTGGTGACTTAGGTCAGGGGCAAGTAAAGAAATATGACATTGAGCTATGGGTGCCGATGGAGGAGAAGTATCGCGAGATCAGTTCAGCTTCATACTTCCATGATTTTCAGTCACGTCGATTCAATATTCGGTATAAAGACGATGAAGGTAAGATGCGTTACGCTCACTCTCTAAACTCAACTGCTATTCCAACTCCGCGAATTCTGGTGTCGTTGGTGGAGAATTTCCAACAAGAAGATGGTTCGATTAAGATTCCTGAACCATTGCAGAAGTACTTAGGTAAAGACTTAATCTCCTAAAATTTGCAAATAGTTTCGTCGTTACGAAATTTAACTCAGTCATCGTAGATTTACTACGTCTCCTTCCTTAAATTTCTAGACTCCTCACTCTTCATCAAATTTAAGAAGATTCAGAAACTTGGGGTAGTTATTGGTAAATAGCACGAAAAAAGCCGCCGAAGGCGGCTTTTTTCGTGCTACCATTATGTCCAAAATATGTGGCCAAAGAAACGTGGTAAAAAAACTAAAGCGAAGAAAAAAGCTGATACTCCGAGTCAGAAATTGTTGAAGGTGCAGATATTTA
>CAYFXS010000024.1:0-14076 GCA_964347215.1 uncultured Candidatus Saccharibacteria bacterium | reverse complement strand
TGCAACCAGCGAGCCATCACCTCCCATTGCACATCGTGTTCCACTTTGTTAACACGACGCTGCAACACTTCAGGAGTATCACCTCTGTGTACCGGCACCTCAGTGAAGTCCAACACCCGACCCTCATCGAGACCGTCGGTTACTTCATGAATGGTAACGCCGGTAGTTTTACAGCCAGCCTGCAACACAGCTTTGTGTGGCGCCAGACCATACATGCCCTTACCGGCAAACGGCCGCTTGCCGTTGATCAAATGGGTAGGGGCCGGATGGATATTGATAGCTTCGCCTGGACGAAAACCTTCGATACGAACATTGCAGCCAGAAAGCATCACCGGTAAACGTGCGCCAAACCGGCTGGTTAACTCGCACATGTCGTCAGCCAGCCAATTGCCACCGGGATTTCTGACCCAAGTCCGGCAAGGTACATCGAGACTATTGGCGCGATCGATAGCACCACAACCTGGCTTAGTCACCACCAAAGCAGTCACTTTGTAGGGACAGCCGATAGCAGCTGAGGCCGATTCGTTTTCCACCAACTTTTCAAAACCGGAACCGCTGCCGCTAGCGACAACCACCACTGGTTTGGTAGGAACTATTTTCATTGGTTTTTACCTCCATTTTTTGATCCAATGTCATGAAATAAAATACCTTAAAAATCAGAAAAAGCTAGGAAATTCAAAAGCTGACAAACTTAAATTAACAATGTAAAAAGAGAGGGAAGTAAACATACATATATATGTAAGGTTAGGGAAGTGGTATAACAATCAAATTTACTTTCTTATCTTCAGTGATGCTATGTTGATTCTGTAGTTATAAACAAGATATACAAATTAATGCACAGTTAATCCTCAATTTTATTCAGGTTGCACGACACTCATTGATGTATTTTAAGTTTAAATTAATTATTAAATATCTTAAAAAGCGGGGCGGCCTAGGGCCGCCCCGCTTTTTTTGCGCTAAAACAAAATCAGGCATACAATAGTTGCACTGAGCCTGGATGTGTGTGATCTCTAGGTGTGCCAATTGACCCCATTAATAAAATAGTCGAAAAACTTAAACCACAGGTTTTGATCACGACCTGAAAAATTTAATGAAAAACCTACTTATTATCATCGCTGCCATTGTACTTCTGGGTGGGGCATCAATTTATTTTCTAAGCGATAAAACATCTTATGAAGCAGACCTAGAAATGACCGAAACTGAAACAGGGGAAGCTGCTACCCAGCCAGACGTAGACACGGCTGAAGCTCCAGCTGCGACCGAAACCGACGATAGACCAGACCAAGAAATCATTGGTACCTCAGTCAATGGTAACAACATTACCGCTTACCACTTCGGTGAAGGAGAGAAGGAGGTTTTATTTGTAGGAGGTATTCACGGCGGATACTCATTTAACACAAGCTTAGTAGCCTTCGAACTAATTGATTACCTTGAAGCAAACGAAAACACACTACCGAGCGACATCACTGTCACAGTAGTGCCAATTATGAACCCAGACGGACTACAGTCAGTAACTGGAAAACTAGGTCGCTTCAGCGCTGCTGATGTGAGCGCGACTGAAAGCCAGCAAATTGCTGGACGCTTTAACACTAACGATGTTGATCTAAACCGTAACTTCGATTGTGACTGGAGCAAGACTAGCTCTTGGAGAAATGAAACAGTTAGCGGTGGCTCTGCACCAGAATCAGAAACTGAAGCTAAAGCAATTTCTAACTACCTAGCAAACAACCCAATCGCTGGAGCAGTCGTATGGTTTGCGGCTGAAGGTAAAGTATACCCATCAGCTTGTGAAGCTAGTCCAAGTCAAGCATCAGTTGAGCTGGCTGCCAACTTTGCTACCGCTGCCGGCTATGGAACTGCAGCTGAGTTTGATGCTTACACCATCAACGGAGACATGGTGAACTGGATGGCAAAAGAAGACATTCCAGCCATCAGCGTACTGCTAAGTGATCACGAAAATGCTGAATGGGATAAAAACAAAGCTGGAGCTGAGGCAGTTATTGATTACATCAGCACTCTGTAATGACAGGCAGAAAAACTATCCTTAGTCTCATTGCTGTAACGATTCTGATTTTGTCTGCAACAGCTGTTTTTACCACACTGCAAAAATCACCTGAACCAGAACCGATACAATCTGAACCGGAACCAGTGGTTGAAGTAGAGGATGAGCAACCATTCACCACCAATATCATTGGCCAATCTGTGGCTGGTCGTGACATTTCAGTAACCACCTTCGGCAATGGACCAAAAAATATCTTGTTTGTTGGCGGGATTCACGGTGGCTATGAATGGAATAGTTCATTGCTGGCATACAGAATGATCGAACACTTAACCGCTAAGCCATACCTGGTGCCAGACGATATTTCAGTCAGCATTATTCCTGACTTAAATCCCGATGGCACAACCTCAGTGACAGGCGTAGAAGGTAAGTTCTCAATAGAAAACATTACCGATCCTGACACACGAGTAGCAGAAGGTCGCTTTAACCAAAATGGTATCGACTTAAACCGAAACTTTGGTTGCAAATGGGCACCGGAAAGTACCTGGAGAGGTAACGTAGTCAGTGCTGGTAGTGAAGCTTTTTCAGAACCAGAAGCCCAAGCTTTACGTGGTTTTGTAAACAACGTACAGCCTGTAGCGGTTGTGTTTTGGCACTCACAAGCTGGAAACGTTTATGCCAGTGAATGTGAAGAGGGTGTACTACCAGACACTTTGGTGCTGATGGAACTCTACGCTGAAGCAGGGGACTATGGGCAGGTACCAGTTTTTGACGCATATCCAATCACTGGTGACGCGGAAGGTTGGTTAGCCTCAATTGGTATCCCGGCCGTAACGGTTGAACTAGATACCTACAACTCGATCGAGTGGGAAAGAAACTTAAATGGTTTCCTAGCCACAGTGGGTCACTACACAGAAACAGAATACTTTGGATTGTAGTTTCAAATAACAAAAACAGGGCGGCCACAGGGCGGCCTGTTTTTGTTTACATCCATAAAATTTTCCTCTATATTGAATCAAACTTGTTCCTTCACCCTAAAAAGGACCGGTGCCATGACCAAGAAAACATGCACCTGTACTTGGTGCAACACAATTTTCAACCACACCCCAATGACATTAGGAGTTAACGGGGAAGTGGAGCTGCTAGATTTCTGTTCACACAAATGCCGCATGCAGTGGTACAAATTAGACAGAGAAACTGACCCTAGAAGAACCGTCGCTGAATAAGGCCGCCCTTAACGGACGGCCTTTTCTGATTTATTTCACTTGCACTGAAACGTATTGGCGATGTAGAGAGTCTCTCTTCCACATGAACCCCTCAATGAAATAATGAACGAACCCGAGCAGTATCAGGAGTAAACTAATATGTTCCCAGCTAGCTAAGCCATACCTAATAGCCGCCGCAAAAACAACCGCCAAAGTTGGCGTAGCAATTACTAAAGGCAAATGACTCTTGTTAAAGAAATAATACAAAAAGTTAGATTGGAATTGTGCATTTCGATTCACATCATGGGTCACGTAAAAAATAAAAGCAGTCACATCATGTACAAAGCGAGCAATAAAAATTGCTAAAAAAGGATAACCTAAAACTATCGTAAAATAAGCTGTGAAAATAACCAAAGCAGTTAATGTCACATATTTACCGCCATCACTAAAGAAGCCGACTGTTGACAAATAAAATAATGTAAAGATAAGGTAAATAGCAGCTGTAATTGACATCAATTCAAGATTGATAAAAGAACTGAGGTTTAAATCCAATAACGCCAAGCTAACAAAAGTGAAGCCGTAGGCGTAAGCGAAGATGCCTGACCAACTCCACAACTTGTGTAGAAAGCTAACTTTCTTAACAAATAAGATTGCTATACCTGTCTGTTGTTTTATCGTATGGTAAGCCGTGTAAGCTATATAAATAAGAAACGCGACACTAAAATCCAACCAAAATAATGACACCACCACGATTGAAATTGGCAATAACCAAACTAATTTTTTAGCATAAAATTTTAAATAGTCGGTATCTGCGTAAGAAATAAAACTAGCCAACACATGAGGTGTTTCAAAAAAAAGTAAGTATAGAGCAAAAGATGTAGCTGTTAATTGCAGGTAAGGCTGCAACCAAAAATCGAAGAAAAGGAAGTCAAATGTCACCAACAAGAAAATAATCGGTATTATCAGATGAACAAAAAATAAAGACCGAGTTGTAATAATTCTCTGACTAGGAACGTTTTTTGTCATGGAATTTTTTATGAATTTCTTTGAGATGTTTATCAGTAACATGAGTGTACACCTGTGTAGTCCCGATGTGTGCATGACCTAAAAGCGCCTGTACTGATCGCAGGTCAGCTCCATTAGTCAATAAGTCGGTTGCGAAGCTGTGCCGAATAACGTGCGGTGAGACTTTGCGAGTGATACCAGCTTTAGCTGCGCAAGTTTTAAGCATACGTTGCACAGCACGCGGCGAAAGACGTAAGTCTTTCGCCGCTTTAGCATTTTTACCAAACTGAACAAAAAGCGCATCGTCCATATCTTTGCGACCTTTTAAATATTCTTTGATTGATCGTTTAGCTGCATCAGAAAGAAAAACTACTCTGATCTTGTCACCTTTACCCCGCACGGAAAACTCATCACGAGAAAGATCAACGTCATCAATCGACAAGGAGCATAGTTCAGATATACGCAACCCGGTTGAAAACAATAGCTCAAGAATTGCCCTATCACGTAAACCCTGAATAGTAGACGTGTCTGGCGCTTTAAGTAAACGATCAAGCTCTTGTGGAGTAATTAAATCCAATGACCGCTCAGGCACTTTAGCTAACTCTATCCGTTCTGGGTTAAGCGACTCGATTCCACGTTTGCGTAAATATTTTAGAAAAGCTCGCAGCGCAATTAAATAATAATTCTGTGTCTTACGCTTCATAGGCTCCATACGACCACCCACCTTAGTCCCTGGCTGACGATTTAAATAAAGACGAAATTCCCGAACCATATCTTCAGTTAACTTACTTGGATTGTCCGTTTTAGCAAAAGCAAAAAACTTTTCTAAATAGCGATCATAATTTTCCACGGTTTTTAAACTACGACCACGCTCAATTTCTAGATACTCTAAGAATTGTCTTTTTAACTCTGAAAGCTTCATATATGTAAGTATAACAGGGAAGAGTCGCACAATCATTTAGAGAAGCCAGATGAGCTTGAAATTTAAGAATATTTGTGCTATAGTCATGACAACCTTCGCAGGTTAAACGTTAGAGCTCTTACTTTTCTCGTTCACTTTATAGTGATCTGTATCTAGAGATGGTGAGAGATTTTTTGACTCAAATATGCTTAGCAAACAAAAAAAGGCAAACGCCATTAAAGACGTCAAGCGTCATGATAATGACACTGGCTCACCTGAAACTCAGGTAGCTATTTTGACTCGTCAAATTGATGAGCTTGCGAAACACCTTAAGAAAAACAAAAAGGATTTCCACTCTCGTCGCGGACTACTACAAATGGTAGCCAACCGTCGTAAGCACCTTAAGTACTTACAACGAAAAGATGAGGAGGCCTACACAGCTTTAATTAAAAAGCTCGGTCTAAAGAAATAAGTTTTGGGAAAGTGGCCGGCGCGTAAGTGCCGGCCTTTTCTTTTTAAAAAACCGTAGTATGATATTTTTGTCGCTTTTACAATTATTTTTTATATGTGTGCGACATGAGTTTTAACTCATTTTATTTTTTAATACTTAAAATCTTGTGACATTTCATTTTGGATGAGATGCGCCGTCAAAATTGAGAAGTGAATGAAACGTACTACCAATATACGGTAGATGAACATTGGAAATTTTGACAAGCAGATCGCCAAAATTAACTGTCGCTATAAATATATGTCTGTTATAAAACATCCAGAACAAAGGGTAGCGATCATTATTGATACGCAAAATCTTTATCATTCAGCAAAAAATTTATACAAAGCAAAAGTAAACTTTGCCAATGTAGTGAAGGCTGCTTTAGGAGACAGAAAGCTCATCCGGGCAGTTGCTTACGTAGTTCACACCGAAAGTGGCGAGGAGCAACCTTTCTTTGAAGCCCTAGAAAAAGTTGGCATTGAAATCAAAACCAAAGATCTACAAATATTTTTTGGCGGAGCTAAAAAAGCCGACTGGGATGTTGGGATGGCAGTTGATGCCATCAAGATGGCACACAAAGTTGACGCCGTGATATTAGCAACCGGCGACGGCGACTTTATTCCGTGTGTTGAATATGTAAAAAGTTTAGGCTGCCAAGTTGAAGGGATCACTTTTGGTCGCAGTGCCTCAGGACGCTTCAAGGAAGTAGTTGATGACTTCACCGACTTAGATGAAGATCCGTCAAATTTCTTGCTTGGCTACCGACCACCACGTAAAAAAGCACGGAAGAAAACTGCTACCAAAAAAACTTCACCGTTGCAAAAAACAATTAAGAAAGTGGTGGGAACAGACACCGATGATTTATAATATTTATAATGAGATTTCCAAAAATATTTAAAGAACCTGACTCGCTACCTGAAAAATCTGTACCACCTAGTTTTGAAGAGGTAGATAAACAGGCAGAACGTGACTTTTCAAACACAAAAAACCTGGCTGAAGTTTGGGATGTCTTAGCAAAACAAAATGGGATTGTCAGTGAATCTGGAAAAAATTATTCCATGAATGAACTCGAGACTATTCTTACGAAAGTTGCTCAAGAACCAACACACATACAGAGCGTGACAAAAACAGAAGGACTGCGATCTAATGTAGCTAGAATAGTAATGAAGAATTGCAAAACAATTGATGAGCTGTGGTTTGTCATGAAAGAAATTGACACAATAAAAGTTTTTGGAAATGGAGAAATGTCAGGAGAACAAGCCGTCGAAGAAATAAATCGTATCCTGAGCGGAAATCTTAATCAAAATGAAGAGGCAGTATTAACTGATCCACAAACAGGTAAGTTACGATCACCACTATTACTTTTAACCAGAGAAAATGAATTGAGGGGAACAGTCGATAAATTACACCCACTCAATAACTAAACTAATTAACAAGCGGCGACCCTTAGGGTCGCCGCTTGTTTTGCTGTCTCAGTCTGATAAGCTGAACTTGTTAAAAGTCAGGTCATCAAGTAGGCAGGTTAATAACGCAGCGAGCGTTCTAATCTGAAACTTGATGATCTAAATAAAAATTAAATAAATGAAAAAACAATCTTTCGAGTGTGAGATCGCTGGCAAAAAATTAATTGCCGAGTTTACCGATCTGACCGAACAAGCCAGCGGCTCAGTCATTTTACGCATGGGTGAAACTGCTATCTTGGTGACAGCAGTTATGAGCGGACGGGAAAGTAACATGCCTTACTTCCCGTTGTCAGTAGAGTTTGAAGAAAAGTTTTACGCAGCTGGTCAGATTCTTGGCAGCCGCTTCATCCGTCGCGAAGGACGACCAAGTGAAGAAGCCGTACTTTCAGCGCGAGTGATTGATCGAACTATTCGACCGCTGTTTGACCAAAGCATGCGCCGAGATATTCAAATTGTAGTGACTGTTTTAGCTATGGGTGATGATGACCCAGACGTACTTGGTGTCATCGGCGCATCTCTCGCCCTTTCCGTTTCAAACATTCCATGGGCCGGGCCAGTTGGTGCGGTACGCATTGGTCGCCATAAAGAAAATGGAGAGATCATAATTAACCCGTCCTATCATGAACGTGAAGAAGGTAACTTATCTTTTGAGGTTCTCTCTTGTGGTAAAGACGGAAACGTCAACATGATTGAAACAGCCGCTTACGAAGTAGCAGAAGACGATATTGTTTCAGTCTTAGAAGCCAGCACTAAAGTACATCAAAAGCTTGAAGCTTGGCAAAAAGAAATTGTAGCTGCTGTTGGTAAAGAAAAATTTGACTACCAAGCACCCACCACCGCCGAAGAAATTGTTTCACTCTTTGAAACAAACTTTAAACAACGTCTGAGTGAAGTGATGTTTTCCGCTCGAGCAGGAAAAGATCACCTGCATGAATTAAAGGATGAATTTTTGGCAGCTGTGGAAGAATTGGAAGAAGTTGATGGTTCCACTGCTGGTGCGTTTTACGAAGATGAAGTTGACAAAGAAATTCACCGCGGTGCAATCGAAGATAATCAGCGTCCCGATGGTCGAGATTTCGATACTGTCCGTAACCTGTACGCACAAGCCGGTCGTGTATCACCTGTGTTACACGGTTCAGGTATTTTCTACCGGGGTGGAACCCACATTTTTACCGCTTTAACTTTAGCTGGACCAGACTCAGCTCAGTTGGTGGACACAATCGAAGAACGCGAAACCAAAAAGCGTTACATGCACCACTACAACTTCCCACCATTCTCTGTGGGAGAAAGCGGTCGAGTTGGAGGTTTCAACCGTCGTATGATTGGTCATGGATCATTAGCTGAAAAAGCTGTCTTCCCAGTCATCCCAGACCAGAAAGATTTCCCTTACACGATCCGCTTAGTTAGTGAAACAATGGCCAGTAATGGATCTAGCTCCATGGGTTCTGTCTGTGGTTCCACACTAGCATTGATGGATGGCGGCGTGCCAATCAAACGTCCAGTAGCCGGAATCGCTTCTGGTCTAATGATGGAAGGTGATGAATATCGATTGCTAACAGATATTCAGGGGCCAGAAGATGAACACGGTGATATGGACTTTAAAGTGGCTGGTACGCGACAAGGTGTAACAGCTATTCAAATGGATGTGAAGGTTGAAGGTATTCCAGTTAAGATTTTGGCTGAAGCTTTAGAAAAAGCTAAACAGGCACGTTTCACAATTCTTGATGTAATGGAAAATGAAATCAGCGAAGCTCGTGAAAACATTTCACCGCGAGCACCCGAGATAGTGGTATTGAATATTTTGCCTGACCAGATTGGTTTAGTAATCGGTTCGGGTGGCAAAACCATTAACGAGATTAAAGAGAATACAGGAGTCGAAGAAATCAGCATCGAGGATGACGGTACGGTATACATCACAGGACGAGATGGGACTGCTAAAGTTGCGGCCGAAAAAATTTCAGCCATGACTAGAGTTTACGAAGTTGGAGAAAAGGTTAACGTAACAGTGACTAAGATTGCTGACTTCGGCGCCTTTGCAAAACTCGACGATGTAAATGAAGGACTGATTCATATTTCTGAAATTGCTCCTTTCCGAATCGAAAAAATGGATGGGTTAATGGAAGTTGGTGAATCTATTGATGTTGTTGTTAGCAAAGTTGAAGACGGAAAAATTGGATTGTCTATCAAACAGGTAGACCCGGACTTTGCCAACCGTAAAGGTATTGAACCACCAGAACGAAAATAGGCACATATGTTTACACAGTGGCGCAGACCGAAGGTCTGCGCCACTGTTGTTTAACAGCCTTATAATGAAAATCAAAACGTGCGATACTAGTCACAATGTCCACTGACAATGAGAAATTTACTCTACTAAAAATTCGCACCTTCGCTGACGATGTTAAACGCGCCCGTGGCGAAGTGGTACCTGAAAGAGAAGATAACAAAACAAAAGAAACGGAAAAGAAACCAGACCCGAAGCCAGAAAAAGATAACCGCACCATTGGTGAACAAATCAACAAATTAAAACCGATCCCGTCAAAAGTGGGGGAAAGAAATGTTGCTGACTTTCTACAACAAAAAGTATCGGTTGATGTTTCCAACAAAACCCCGAAAATTGCACCGACAAAAAAAACTCCGCCACCGCCGCCAGCTAAACCCTCCATCAAAAAAGAAGTAGCTGAGATTAGTCAGAAAAATACCACCAAAAAAGAAACTGCTGACGTGGCTGTTAAAAATAACGATTTGGTTAGCACACAAGTCGTGCGAGAGAAACGTAAAAGGAAAGGTATCTGGGACATTATCTCTAAAGCTTTTTATGATCTTCTGCATCCAATCAAAAAAGCTCGAAGCCAAAACGACGAAGGTGCTATCCAGTCTGCAGCTAATCGTGCTGACACTATTGAGAAGGCAGTCAGGGAAGGTAAGCAAAGCCCAGCCGATGATCATGCAGCAGTGGCTGAACGACTTAGTCAGATTGATCACCAGACCAGCAGTCACTCAATCAACATTAAAGACAAAAGAGAAAGTCAGTCTCAATGGACATACACTGACGAAGAAGATGAAATGACTGATATTTCAAAACCTATCGCACCTGCAACTGCTCCAATTAGCGGTTACGGTGATCGTACATACGAAGAAAGTATGAACGCCCCCATTCCACAACAAGCAGCTGAAACTGTACCAACCAGCGGCTACGGTGATCGAAATTACGAAGAAGACAATCGACCAGTTGCAGCTGACGGGGCAACACCTGAAGACAATCAAGCTGACAGCGGTTATAAAAACAGAAATAGTAACCAACCCCTTACACTAGAAAGTGAGGTTAGTGACACACCGCCAACAGCACCGACAACAGTAACCCCTGCACCTAGAACCTTTGCTCCGTCACCTGACAACAGCGTATCGACTGGTCGTCGATTACTATTCTTAGTGATAATGATTATCTTACTGGGAGCACTAGGAGCAGGTGGCTACTTTGGTTATCAGTATTACCAAAAGAACCAAAACCCCGTTATAGAGCAAGTCAGCACTTCTGACGTACCAAGTGATAATGTTATCTTCTATCCAGATAAATCTACTTTGATTAATGAACTGGCAATCTTAAACAACGAATCACCTAAAGCGATCACTATTAATTTTAGCGACCAAACTGGAGTACCAGTTAGCAAAGAGATAGTAGCTCAAACTTTAGTCTACTCATTGGATACTCAAGATTTGGTCAACCAAATTGAATGGGCTGACTTTGGCTACACTGCCAACGGTGAGCCGTTCATACTACTTGGCAGCACTGACTTTGACCGCTTGTTCGCTGCCTTGCTAAATTGGGAAAATAATATTACTGAAGACTTGGGACCATGGCTCAACATTACTACTCAGCAACTATTCACTGATATCGGTTATGGTAGCAACAAACAGCAACATGCTCGCATTTTGCAAAACCTACAAGAGGAAACAGTGGCAGCCTACACATTCATAAACAACAACGAAGTGGTGATCTCAACTAACCTAGAGGCTGTAGCTAACGCAAAAGTCTTACTACAAAAGTAAGTTATACTGAATGGTAATGGAAATAAAAAATTACCTTGAAAAACTAACCGCCGAACTAAAAGAATTGGAGGTGGAATTAAAGAATTTAGGAGTGCAAAATCCAACCACTCCAGAAGATTGGATTCCAACCCCGAGTGAAAAAAGTGACGCTGAACCTGATCCGATTGACCTAGGTGATCGTAGTGAAGATTGGCAGGAAAGACGAGGAACTCTGGATCAATTAGAGACTCGTTTTAACAATCTCAAATTAGCGATTGAAAAAATAAACAGTGGTAGTTACGGTAAGTGTGAAATTTGCCAAAGCGATATTGAAGCCGACCGCCTAGAAGTAAATCCAGCCGCCCGCACCTGTAAGACACACATCGATGATGAGTCTAGTCTGATGCAGAATTAATATGGCCGTATCCCTCGTGCATACAGCTCAAGGATCAGTCACTGGCGGAACGCCAGTGACTATAGAAGCAGACCTCTCGCGAGGTCTGCATTCTTTTGCTATCGTTGGATTAGCTGGCAAGGCCGTTGAGGAAGCTAAAGATAGAGTTAGTGCAGCTATTAAAAACTCCGGCTTCCCATCACCAAAAAGTCAGAATCATAAAATTGTTGTATCACTTGCACCAGCTGACATTAAAAAGGAAGGGCCACTGTTTGACCTGCCGATTGCAATAGCTTATCTGGTTTCAGCTGAAGCTATTACAGGTGAACACCAGAACAGAATGTTTGTGGGTGAGCTAGCACTAGATGGTAAATTAAGACCCGTCAAAGGAGTCTTGCCAATTATTGAAACTGCCAAACAACATGGTTTTACTGAAGTGATCGTACCAAAAGAAAATGCAGCTGAAGCAGCCCTGGTAGATAATATTTCCATTTACGGAGCTGACTCACTCATTGATGTAGTTAGACATATTGACGAAACTAGGGAAGACTATTCACAACTTTCAATCACGCCAACCACTGAAATCCCAACTGTCTGGACTGATGGTCTTACAAAACTGGAAGACATTAAAGGTCAGGAAAGTGCGAAGCGAGGGTTATTGATTGCGGCCGCTGGTCGACACAATGTCATCATGGTTGGACCACCTGGTACCGGAAAAACAATGTTAGCGCGTGCCTTCCAAGGAATATTGCCACCACTTTCCCGCGAAGAAGCTCTAGAGGTAACCGGAATCCATTCTTTAGCAGGTGAACTGCGCGGCACTGTAACGTCTGCTCCGCCATTTCGTCACCCACACCACACTGCTTCACATACTTCGCTAGTCGGTGGCGGTACTCACCCAAAACCTGGAGAGGTTACCCTAGCTCATAAAGGTGTCCTGTTTGTAGTATCTGTCCCTCTAAAAGGGACGTGTAACAACGAAAAAATTTAACTACGTTTTGTGCGTTCGATGGAATTTTTTCTAATCTTATGTATGCTTCATACATGAGTCTTAAAAAGATAGAATTCTGGGCTGACAGTTTTCACGAAGGTAATTGGGCATGTGAAGAACTTGGTAAAATCTGGAACGTCACATCGGTGCAATATGAAAAGGGTTTTATTCCAGTTTATACATTTGATATTGATACCGAAAATCAGCTAGAGATAACTGTTCTGGGGTCTTATAACAACTGGTCTCCTCTACCAGACAAAATTTCTAACCTGATTGAGTGGGGTAAACCAGATTTAATTGCTTACGATCCCATTGAAGAAGAAATAATTTTTGCTGTGGAAGAAACAGCGGCTGTTCCAACAGGAAATCAAGCACTTCAAAGGTGCGAAAGAATCTACGGTAGTCTTAGAATGGAAATACCTTTCTGGTACTTACTTGGAGAATTTGGTCTTCATGTTGATGGTGGAGTTAGACGAGATTCAATATGGCCAACTGTTCTTGGCATAAAATTAAGTTGTGTAAAAAAGACACCTTGTATTGTTTTGCATTACTCTGACCAAAATCACCCCGAAGACTACACTGTGGGTACAGGTGTAGCTTCTCTATATTCAGCTCTCTCAACTAAAATTGAGATTTATTTCGATTTTAAAGATGAAGCAGACCTGATTCCTATACTTTCCGAGCAGTATTCCCATATGCTTGATTTCATCAAAAGCCAGGGCAATAGTCTAGTAAGCCATATACCAGGAAGTGATGACTTGTATGCTGAAGATCTACCTGATGAATTGGCAAATTATGTTTCTGGCAGTGAAAATGCTGATATTGAATCAAACTTTCTAGATTGGGGTCTAACAAACGAACTGCCAGAAGAAATTTATAATAACCTCATCCCTGGAGGACTTATTAAAAATGATAGTCTTTTGGAACGAATAGACTCTCTTCTCCAAGATAAGAAAGCTTATACATTATCAAACAAAGCAGGGTCGAGACCTCAGGATAGAACTAAAGTTGGGGAATGGATAGAGCAACAAAGGAGACTCTTTAATTCTTCAAACAACACTAGTGCTACATTTAACTTGGACGTAGCTGATTTTCCAGAAAGTCAGAGTGGCAGGGTACATGTTACCACCGCAAAAAACGTTTTTTATCTCATTGATTCAGTAAGGGACCTTGAGAATATGATTGGTGAATCATTTTCAAGACTTGAAAATGAAACACTATCTGATGAAGAAATCCCAGTGTTTTTCTATGTATCAAACAGTTTAAAACCAGGTAGAATTTTTGGTGACCCATTCACAGGGCAATTGTCTGCCTTTTCAAATGTATTTGCCAGAAACACTAAAGGAGAGAAATCACGTCTAGCAATCGCGTACTATCCCCACCAAGTCCATACTCAACTCTTTGACCAGAACGGCAATTTTAAGAAAAACAAAGGAATTACATTAATGAGAGAGTTGTTAGACTATGCAGTTTTTCAAGGGGGTGTGCTTGTCGATTTAAATAAGAATAGAACCGTATGATTCCCTACACATATAAAGTAAATGAGGAAATTGCAAGATGGGTCACTGAAGTATTTATTAAAAGTCATCCAGAAAATAACTG
>CAYFXS010000023.1:3840-14293 GCA_964347215.1 uncultured Candidatus Saccharibacteria bacterium | reverse complement strand
TCTGATATAAAAAACATAGCAGAAATGCGGTTTGTTGTCCAAAAACGGGGTGGCCAAAGGCCACCCCGTTTCTAATTTATTTTAGAATCACATCAACTAAACCGTATTTCTTGGCTTCCGATGCGTCCATAAAGAAGTCTCGGTCAGTATCTTGCTCCACTTTTTTCAGTGGTTGACCTGACGCTTTGGCCAGCATCTTGTTTAGAGTATCACGAGTTTTTAAGATGTGACGAGCAGTGATCTCAATGTCACTAGCTTGCCCCTGAGCTCCGCCCCATGGTTGATGAATCATAACTTCTGCGTTTGGCAGGATTGATCGTTTGCCTTTAGCACCCTGAGAAAGAATGATAGATCCCATAGAAGCAGCCATTCCGGTACAAACAGTGTGTACGTCTGGTTTAATGTGGTTCATGGTGTCTACGATTGATAAGCCAGCCGTGACACTACCACCTGGCGAGTTTACATAAAGAAAGATATCTTTCTTCGGGTCTTCAGCTTCTAGGAATAATAGCTGGGCTACCACCAAGTTAGCCATGTGATCCTCGATTGCTCCAGTTACGAAAATGATCCTTTCCTTCAGGAGTCGTGAGTAAATGTCGAAGGCACGTTCGCCACCTTGGGTTTTTTCGATCACCATCGGTACGAGATTGTCTTCAACTGTATTTGTGTGTTTAAGTTCCATAATTTTAAATTTATTTAATCCGCTACTGTGTCTGCCTATCCTAGCAGAATTACATAAAAAGAAAATGCGAAAGCGATACAGGGGCTCGCTTCCGCACTCCGACACTGTGCTGTCAATTCCTGGATGTCCAAACCCTCGCGGAAAAGTTCCAGCACTTACGTGTCGCATGCCCCCTCCTGATCTCATTTTTCATGAGTGGAGCTTGTCGGGGCTACAGCCTCTACTTGTGCAATTGGTGCACATGCTTGTGACTGGCGAGTATTTGCCAAGACGTGCTGTTTCCTGACTACTAGTTCGCTGGCGCACTATAGCAAAAAATAAAGAAAAAGAAAACGCGGAGCCCAGTAAAGTGGATTCCGCAGTTTTATAATGGTCGGCCACGATAGCAACAATGATTCCGGTTAGGATAATTGCGACCAGCAAGATTATGGCGGTGGAAATGTTCAAAAACATCCCATCCAGATCCCATTTATCACGATCTAAAACTTTAAGAATCTTGATCATCATAAATGATATTCCTGCTGCACCGAGCCAGGCCGGTATTAGCAAGCTTAATTGTTCCATAGTTTTCCTCCGTACTGCCTGCTGCTAAGTGTATGTAATTAGTGGTTGAGTTGTCAAAAAATAATTTGCAGACTATAGTGAGCAGTGGACCGAACATTTATTCGTTCCATAAACTGAAAATTGAAACATACAGGGGGACTGTCATGACAGTACATCCACGAGCGCAGGATTTTGCGCAACTGCAAGCCGTTTGTGATCAAGTGATCGCCAACGAAACTATCGAGCTCGGCACATCTAGCCAATCGGAAGCTGCAGCTGAGCTACATCACCAAGAAGCCTGGTATGAACACGATCGCGGCGAACTGCTTGAGAGTTTGCAGAACATTGGTATTGAACCGATGTGCGTGCTGCGCCGTCGTCACTGGAGTGCGATTGTTGACCGCTATGGTCTCTTTACGCTGAATTCAAATATGGTCTGTGGCCAGATCGGTGTCTTGATTCCCGATGATTGGAAAAAAACCATCGAAGCGGTTTCCAAAGCTCAAGACTATGTTGGCGCCACAGAGAACTATCTGACGGTGACTGACGAAGCAATTGCTGAAGCTCGCCGGCTGCCGCATAAAGAACTGTTGCTGAAGCTGATGCCAGACCGTCAATCGTTGCCGCGTGATTTTGATCCGGATCTGGATCATCTGATGTTGAAGGTGTCATTGCCGCCAATGCCAGAGCGAGAAGCAAACATTTTGCTTGAGCTGCACAAGGCCAATGCGCCTCACTCTGTAGTGGCGGTGCCCGAAGCTATCCAGTTCTCGCCTTCAATCGGTACGCAGCTGGGTGATTTCCAGGACGGCGTTGAAGAAGAGGTTCTAACTTGGGAAAACGATGAACCTCTCATTACTGTGCCTCATGAAAGTGCTGTGGCGCTGGTGGGACAGCGGGGAGATTACCTCTTCGAGACCAAGGCGGTGCAGGCAGCTGTCAGCATGTCCTGATCAGATCTGAAGTTTATGTGAACGAAAAGCCCTGCTGGGACAGCGGGGCTTTTTATTTTTAACTACTAGATCTGGCGTTCAGTCACTAAGTAGTTATTTCTGTTCTTCCAAAACTTTCATTACCGCTTCGTTGGTCAGAATAGATTCAACGTAGATGCGAACTCGAGCTTCGTCAGCGTCTTTGTATTGTTCTTTTAGCTGGTCAACTTGAGTGTCCACCAGGCCTTGGTCTGGTTTGATTTCTTCAGTTTTAGCAATTTCGTTAAGAACCAACTGGAGCTTTGCGCGCTTTTCAGCGGCTGGTGTCCATTCTTCAACTAGTTCTTCTTTAGTCTTTTTGATATGACCGAGGTAATCATCCATCTTCAGTCCAGCGCGAGTTAAATCTTCGTTCATTTGAGCAAACATTTGTTCGATTTCCGAATCAACCAGCACTTTTGGTAGTTCCATCTTAGTTTCTTCGATAATACCATCGGTGATTTTGGCACGGTGAGCAGCGTTTACTTCACGTTCCTTTTCGATACCTAGGTGTTCACGGATTTTGCTCTTGAAATCATCAACTGTTTCAAACTGTCCTGGTTGACCTAGCTCCTTAACGTAGTCGTCAGTTAGTTCGGGCAGTTCGTCGTCAGTTACTGCTTTTAGTTCCTCGTCACCTTCGTGATCGTGGTCACAATTTTCATCGTGCACGTGTTCTTCTTCTTTCTGCTCAACTGTTTCTGGAGTTGGTAGATCAGTAGTATCTTCGGTTGCTGTTTCGGCTTCTGCTTTCTGAGCTGATTTAGCTTGCAGGCGTTCGTAAGCTAGTTTTTGGCGAAGTATGTCTTTGATTTGTTCTTCTACTTCTTCGTCAGTCACTTCAGTTGAGGCTTTGTCAGAGTTAGCTCCACCAGCAATTTTTTTGTAGTCCGGTAGGGTAATTTCTGGTAGGACGGCTACGTTGATAGTGAAACCAAGTGGATTACCTTCAGCGATCTTAGTAATGTTTACTTGTGGGTAGCCAATTACTTCTAGTTCATGAGCTTTAGCAATTTCTGGGTAAGTAGCAGCTAGGGCTCGTTCAGCCATTTCGTTTAGAATAGCCATTTCACCAACTCGTTTTACCACTTCTGTTTCTGGCACGTGACCTTTGCGGAAACCGTCAATTTCCATATCTTTACCATAATATGCGATCGCTTTGGCGCGATGTTTTTCTAGTTCAGCAAAGGGTACTTCACCTTCGATTTTCACCTGTGAACCATCTTCTTTAGTGACTTTAAAATCTTTTACAAAATCCATATTTAATAGTTATTTTCTATATTAGCGGCCGAATTAAAACATATTTGGGGTATAAATGCCAATAAAAAACGGCGGGCCTGCAGGCCCGCCGTTTTTTATCTCTAAGTTACTCTAGAGCTGAGTCTAACTCAGCTTCGATAGAGGTTAATTCTGAATCCAAGTCTTCCAGATCAGTGTTATCTAGATCTGCCTCAATAGCGTTAATTTCGTCTGAAGTACTGAGTACTTGCATAGTTTCCACTTCTGCCTCCGCTTTGGTACTTTCTGGCTCGTTGTTTTCTTCAGCAGTTGGTCGAGTGGCTGGTTCAGTCAAAACATTCATATCTTGATTCAGGGTCGTGCCCCAGAGATAGAGTCCGCCAAGAATTAATACTAAGATGACAATCAGTACTCCGAGGACAGCACCTAAGTGTGAAGGTTTTTCTGGTTCAGTCGCTGCTTCACTTTGGTAACCTTCAGGCATTTTTAGCTCCTCGTCTGAGATGATTGGTTCGTTGTTGTTTTCGTTGTTCATAAGATTATTGATTAAGTTTACTAGCTAGTAGCTTCCTCTTCATCAGTATCCACATCATCTCCCGACTGTTCGCTGTTTTCGTTACGTACTGCCTCGCTAACTCCTGATCCTACTTCAGCTTCAGAGACGGCTGTTTTTAAAGCTGCCACAGCTGCTCTGAGAGATTGGTGAGCAGATCGAATATCAGCTTTAGTTGTTAGGTAGGTAGCTTTAGCAATTGACCAGGCTTCACGAGGTGATTCTGATTCAGTAACTTCTGTTACAACAGTGTCAATATCAGCTAGTGTAGTAGCCGCACTTGCTAAGTAGTCACGCGCATCAGACAAGTGTCCTTCTGCTTCAGTGGTGTCTACATCTTTATCAGCTAGTTTGCCGATACGACTATCTAAACGATCGGCAATTTGTTCCATTCGTTCGATAGCTGCTTCCATGCGGTTAGAAATGTTGGCTGCCAGGTTAGCAATTCTGTTTTGGGCTCTTTCAGCCAGAGCTGCTTTCTTGGCTTCAATATTCTCAGTCATTTCGGCTCGTTTAACAGCGCTGGTAGAAGCAATTTCCGCTCGTTTTTCTTGTCGTGCCTCAGCTGCTTCTTCGCGATTGTCTTGGAACTGTTCCAAGCGTCCGTCTCTAGTTGGTGTAGTCTCTTCAACGTTGCCAACGTTATCGTTAGTTTCGTCGGTCTCTTCTTGAGCGTTGGCTACTAAAGCCAAAGAAGAGACACCTAATAAAATAGCTAAACTAATAAAAGCTAATGAGTTTTTAAAACTTTTGGTGTGCTTGGTTAGCACATCTAATTGACGTTCTATCCCGTTCATATACATATAGTATAGCCGCCCAGACACATCATGTCTGGGCGGCTATACACATAAGCAGTACTGTCAAATATTTACTTATTTAAGCAGCAACTGACTTATATCTTCAAAGCAGGGATGATTTGTTTCTTACGAGATACAATCCCTGGTAAAACCTCAGTGTCACTTTCTACAGTCACATCAAATGATTTTTCAATAATGTTTTTAGTTAGATCATTGTAGGTTAGAACAGTAGCTTCTTCGCTTAGGATGTCGACGATAAAGAATAATACTTCGTCTACGTCAGCTTCAGTTTCAATAGTCTCACCAATGGCTGAAACTAAACCGTCTTTACGGTCTAGTACAGTAGCTGGTGAAGTGGTTTCAATTACTGAAACACGTAGGTTTTTATCACCCAGTTCAAATTTCTTACTGTCGAGCTTAATCAGACCACTGTCTGTGAAGCTGGAAATATCACTTTTAGCTGCAAACATTTCGGCTGCGTATTCACTGATGTTTACGCCAAGCTTTTCAGCTAGTTTCTCAGCTACATCCTTATCGTGGGGTGTGGTGGTTGGAGAACGGAACTCAAGTGTGTCAGATAAGATGCATGACAACATCACACCGGCGATTTCAGTTGGCATAGTTTCAGCCTTTTCACCCATTAGGTCGTACATGACGGTCGCTGTACAAGCCAGAGGGCGCAGAGTGATTGTTGGTGGAGTATTAGTTTCTAGTCCACCAATTAGTTTGTGATGGTCAATTATTTCAACAATCTCAGCTTCATTGATGTTTTCAAATAGTTCTTGTGGGTTGTTGGTATCTACTACTACCACTTTTTCTTCGGCGTTAATTGATTCCAAGAGGGTAGGTGTAGCTACTTGCCATTTACTTAAAACAAACTGAGTTTCAGTGTTTAAGTCACCCAGCACAAAAGCTTCAGCGTCGTTGCTGGTGTGTTCATTTAAGTACCATGCCCAGATAATAGCTGATCCAGTAGCGTCAGTGTCTGGTGATTGATGTCCAAATACTTTAATCATAAATATAGTTCCGTTTATTAAATAACGGCCATATCGTATCTTATTTTTGGATACTAGTGAAGACAAAAGAGCGGCGCCTTAGGCGCCGCTCTTTTGTTTCCTTAACACTACCTATCTTAATGATAGGTAGTGACCCTGTGACAAGTTAGTCTTTCTTTTCTTCCTCCTCAGGATCTGAGGTTTCTTCTTCGACTGACTCATCTTCGTTAGTTTCTTCTGATTCGTCAACTTCTTCAGTTTCTGTTTCAGCTTCCGCTGCTTCTTCAGCTACTAACTCCTCAGCTTCCTCTGGGGTGTCGATTTCGTTGATTTCTTCAGTTTGGTCTTCATCAACTAGATCACGATCCTCGGTTGCTTCGTCGTCAGTTTCCGGCATTTCTTCTTTAGTAGTAGAGGCATCTTCACTTTCTAAAGTGTCGATATCCGCTCCTTCTTCTGTGTCAGGAGATACTTCCACTTCATCACCATCACTTTCAGCTAGTTCTTCACCACCTACTGAAACAATATCGATTTTCCAACCAGTTAACTTAGCGGCTAGTCGAACGTTTTGCCCGCCGCGACCAATAGCTAATGACTGTTGATCTGGAGCTACTTCAACGATAGCGTGACCACGAGTATCTTCTTCATTTTCTTCGTCTGGTTCAGCTTCAATCGTCACACTCATTACTTGGGCAGGCGATAATGCGTCTTCAATGAAATTAGTTGATTCTTCGCTCCATTCGATAATGTCGATTTTTTCACCGCCAAGTTCACTCATAACAGTTGAAACTCGAACACCACGCTGACCAACTAGCGATCCAACTGGATCGATGTGGTCGTCGTGAGCATAGACAGCGATCTTGCTACGCGCTCCTGCTTCGCGAGCGATAGCTTTCACTTCTACTGTACCGTTCTGTAGCTCTGGAGCTTCAACAGCAAATAGAGCTTCTAGGAAATCTGGATGTGCACGAGATAGTTTTAGGAAAATACCACGAGCAGTTTCGTCTACTGTTAGTAGTAGACAACGAACTCGTTCGCCTGGTCGGTAACGTTCGCCTGGAATTTGTTCGTCGTAAGGCATAACACCAGTTACGCGTCCAAGGTCTACGTAGAGATTTCCTCGTTCAAAGCGCTGTACGTGACCAAGTACGATATCGCCTTCTTTCTGACCAAATTCAGCTAGAGCCGATTCCTTTTCAGCTTCACGAATTTTCTGGATAATTACTTGCTTAGCAGTTTGAGCTGCAATACGACCAAAATCGTCCTTGCTTTCTAGTGGGAACACCATCTCTTCTCCCAGCTCAACGTCTTTTTTAATCAGTTGAGCGTTTGAGATCATGATGTGTTTTTCCGGGTCAAAACGGACTAGTTTTTCATCTTCTTCATCATTCTCTTCGGGTGTTGCTTCTACTTCTTCCTCTTCGCCTTCTTCTAGTTCAGGCTTAAGCATTGATTCATCAACAACAACCTTCACTTGTTCAAAGGTGGTTGTACCTGTATTCATATCAAAGGCAGTACGGATGATTTGTCCGCGCTGTCCGTATTCTTTTTTATACGCAGTAGCGAGAGCTTGTTCGATAGCATCGAGCATGCGTTCTCGAGGAATGCCGCGTTCGTTCTCCATCTCTTCGAGAACAGAATTGATTACTTTAAGATCAAACATTTTATTTTTGTTTATTTTTAATATGTAGGAGTATTCTCCTTGGTTGTCTATTCAGAAACAATGGAGCGCGCCTAAAGGCGCGCTCCATCACTGAATACCCATACTTTACTCGCACAATTATAAAAAGTCAAAGGTAAAAAAGTTTTCCAAATCGCCTGCATAAATATCGCTGTTAACTTGCTATAATGTGACTAACAAGCTCTTCTTGGAGTGGAGGGTGATGGGACCGCTCTATAGATCTTTGTGGTTTTTTATGCGTATCCAAGATGAACAACTCAAGCGCTTTGTCATTGATTCTGGCTTAGTGCAAAAGGCTGAATTCAAAAAGGTAGAGAAGATTGCCAAGGAGGAAAAACGAACTTTGGCCGAAGCTTTGATTGCTGGAGGTTTAATGAGTGAGGACGATTTACGACGGGTGGAGTCTTATGTTCTTGGTATTCCTTTTGTTTCACTTAAGGATACTAAGATCGATTTTTCTATTCTCTCTCTAATCCCAGAGCCGGTAGCGCGTAACCACAATATTATTGCCTACAAAAAGAATGAAGATTCTCTAGAAGTAGCCATGCTTGATACGGCTGACTTACCAGCTATCGACTTTATTAAGAAAAAGGTTGGTTTAAAAATCACCCCTCGTTTGACTGATGCTGATTCGATGCGGGAAGCTCTGCGTCAATATCAAAAAACACTGAAAGACGAGTTTGGTGACATCATCATGAAAGAAACATCTTCTCTACAGCTGGTAGGTGAAGATGGGGAAGAGGAGATGAGTGAGGCTGACTTAAAAAAGATGGCCGAAGATCTGCCTGTGGTGCGAATCGTCGATACTTTATTGCGTCACGCTATTATTCAAAACGCTTCCGATATTCACGTTGAACCGATGGAGAGTGAGGTGATTGTGCGTTACCGAATCGATGGTGTATTACATGACGCTATGACATTGCCGAAGCATGCTTCTTCAACTATTGTGGCGCGTATTAAGGTTTTGGCTAACCTAAAGCTCGACGAAAAGCGTTTGCCTCAGGATGGTCGTTTCAAGATGGAAATGGATGGTCAAAAGGTGTCTTTCCGTGTTTCCATCCTTCCTATTTTCTATGGTGAGAAAGTGGTGATGCGTTTGTTGCGCGAAAATAGATCCGGCTTCAACTTAGAGGGTATTGGTTTTCACGGTAGTACATTAGAGCGTGTGCAGGAAGCTACGCGACAAACTACCGGTATTATTTTGGTAACTGGTCCAACCGGTTCTGGTAAATCAACTACTCTATATACTGTGCTTGATCTCTTGAATACTCCTGATGTAAATATTTCTACGATTGAAGATCCAGTGGAGTATCAAATGCCACGCATTAATCAGAGTCAGGTTAAGCCAGATATCGGTTTTACTTTTGCTGCTGGTCTACGTTCATTAATGCGTCAGGACCCTGACATTATTATGGTGGGTGAGATTCGTGACCATGAAACAGCTAGTCTGGCTATCAATGCTGCGCTAACAGGGCACTTAGTGCTTGCTACTGTGCATACTAACTCGGCCGCGGGTACAGTGCCACGTTTGATTGATATGGGCGTTGAGAAATTCCTCTTGGTTTCAACTTTGCGGGTTGCAGTTGGACAGCGTTTGGTGCGCCGATTGGACGACAGTCGGGATACTTATGTCTTGTCTTCTAACGAAAAAAGTGAATTAAGCAAACATGCTGATCTAGACAGAGTGCTGGAAGCTTTGAAAGAAGAGGGGATAGTAAAAAGTAATGCGACCTGGAACAGTATTCCGTTCCATCGAGCAGTAGAGAAGGATGGTAAAGATGGCTATAAAGGACGTCTAGGCATTCATGAGGTATTGCCGGTTACACCAACTTTGAAAGAATTGGTAATGGCGGAAGCGACTTCAGACAGAATTGAAGAACAGGCGCGTAGTGAAGGAATGCTTACCATGCTTGAAGATGGAATCTATAAAGCAGCGCGAGGGATGACTACTATTGAAGAAGTGCTGCGTGTTATTAGCGAGTAATTAATTAATCTATGCCAAAGTTTACTTACACAGGGGAAGATCGAAATGGGCAGTCGGTTAAAGAAACTGTTGAGGCTGCTGATCGTTTTGCAGTCTATGAGATTGCTCGGACTAGTGGTCATGTAGTAAATAAGGTAAGTGAATCCTCAAAAGCTTCGCTTGATTCCATTTTGAACATGGAACAAATCAACTATTTCCTTAGTCGAGTAAAGACTGATGATCTAGTGATGGCCACTCGTAACCTGGGCGCTATGTTGGTAGCCGGTTTGACCTTGTCACGAGCTTTGTCTGTGATTGAAAGACAGAGTAATAACCCTCGCATGCAGGGGATTATGAAGCAGCTTAATCAGCGGATTGAGAAGGGTGAGCAGTTTCATGAGGCTTTAACTGCTTTTCCTGAAACTTTTGATGATTTGTATGTATCGATGGTACGTGCCGGTAGTGAAACCGGTGATCTGTCTAGCACTCTCCAGGTCCTTAGTACGCAAATGGAGCGCTCATCAAACCTAAAGAAAAAGATTAAGGGAGCTATGATCTACCCAGCTATTGTGATTGGAATCATGGTCATTATTGGTTTTTTAATGATGATTTACGTAATGCCGACTTTGATTGTGACTTTTGAGGGTATGGATGCTGAGCTGCCTGGGACTACACAGTTTATTATTGCATTGGCGAACTTCGTTAATGAGTACACCCTGCTTACTATTGCTGGTATGCTGGGGTTTTTGGCTAGTGTTTTTTATTTCTTGCGTACCAATGCTGGGAAGATTGCTTTCTCTTGGGTTATTGTTCGTTTGCCAGTGATTGGTGGGATTGCTAAAGAGGCGAACTCAGCTCGTACTGCTCGTACTTTAGCTTCATTGCTTGGATCTGGCGTGGATGTTTTGCGTTCACTTTCAATCACTGAAGATGTGATGCAAAATCATTTCTATAAAAAGGTTATTGCTGAAGCAGCAGTACACACTGAAAAGGGGAGTCCGATGTCCGAAGTGTTTATTGAAAATACTA
>CAYFXS010000023.1:0-3830 GCA_964347215.1 uncultured Candidatus Saccharibacteria bacterium | reverse complement strand
TTGGAGAAATGATTTCAGTAGGTGAAGAGACTGGTAAACAAGCTGAAATGTTGGAGCAGTTAGCTGTTTTTTATGAAAATGAAGTGGAAATGAAAACTAAAGACCTGTCGACCATTATTGAACCGATTTTGATGGTGGTGATTGGTGCTGGTGTAGGCTTCTTTGCTCTGGCCATGATCGCACCGATCTACTCTCTAACTGATGCTATCTAATATGAGTCTATTTAACAGGCAGTCTGAAAAAAATGCTAAGCATTTTTTTCAGACTGCCTTTTACACACCTCGAGGTTTTTCTCTAGTTGAGATCTTGATTGTCTTGGCTATTCTAGCCTTTGCGATGGTGATGGCCATTTTCTCATTTGATAGTTTTTTTAAACAGCAAGCTTACATAGCCGAAGTGAATGAAATGCATCGAAATATTGTTGAACAGAGAACTCGAGCTATTAGTTCTCTATCTAATTCTGATTACGGAGTGATGATAGCATCATCAAGTCTGGTTTTGTTTACTGGCAGCAATTATGTACCAGCAGATAGCAGTAATGAATCGATAGCTTTACTGCAATCACAAGCCACTTCTTCATTAAGTTACGGAGGAGTAGCGACTACAAGTGTAAGTTTTGCTAAGCGCACTGGTGTCCCATCGGCAACTGGTACAATAGATTTATATCCAGTTTCTGCTGACAGTAGTACTACAACCATCATTATTTATGCCTCAGGTCTCATTGAATAAAAAAATAAATAATCGTGGCATCACGCTGATTGAGGTAGCAATCGGAGTGACTATTTTGTCGCTCACCGTACTGTTGTCTATTTTTACGATGTCGCAGTTTATTGAGCTACGTAAGGAGACTCAGCAAAAAACCAAAGCCCTTTATCTAGCTGAAGAGGGGCAGGAAATTTTGCGTTATTTAAGAGATGAAGATTGGCACACCTTTGGTACTGATCTAAGTGTCGAAACGAGGTATTTCCTACATGCTTCCAGTACTTACGTAGCGACCACAACTGTGCCAGAAATAATTGATGGTCAGTACCATCGCGAGTTTATGTTGTATGAAGTGAATCGTGATAACACTAGCGACGATATTGTGTCTAGTACCACCGGCTCTTCATACGATGACAGCAATGCGTTTGAGGTGGTGGTCAGAGTTGGTTATGGTGAAGGATCGGGTACAACTACACTGCGATCGATTCTGACAAACATTTTTGATATATGAGTTTAGTAAATCGGAAAAAAAATAATCAAGGTTTTACGCTAGTGGAAGCGCTGGTTTATTTTTCTATTCTACTCATTGCCAGTGTGGCAGCAGTAGCAACCTATCTTTCCTATAGTGATATTCTGCGAGAATTAAATGCTCGCACAATCATTACTGATAATGCTCAGGTTGTAATGGAGCGCGTGGTGCGCGAGGTGCGTAATGCTGGAGCGGTGGATCCTTTCAATACTATAGAAGATATTGCGGTTGGAAGTTTAGGTTTAACCAGTGTTGATTCTGGAGATGTGACATTTACAGTTGAGGGCAACCAATTAAGTCTTTCTTCAAATGGTCAGCCAGCAATAAATCTAACCGATGACAATTTAGACGTGACAGAATTTAGAGTCCATCGGTACATTGGAAGTGAAACAGAATTGATTCGTTTAGTTATGACATTAAGTGCTACGTCAAGTGGCACAACTACTATTAGTGAAACTTTTTACAGCGGAGCTGTGCTTAGACGTACTTATGATTAACTTTGTTTCACAACACAATAAACAGAGAGGAGCAGCGATGCTTTTGTTCGTGATGATGTTTATGTTTATTTCCATGGCAGTTAGTTTTAGTATCGCTCGAACAGTTTATAGCGGGCTAATGTCGCATCGGTTGCTGAACGAGTCTAAGCAAGCTCACTTTGCGGCTGAGTCTATGACTGAAGATGTAGCCTATCGCAGGATAGTTGATTTAACGGTAGATGATGTCGAATCCAACACATTATTTGGGGTGGATGTAATAGCTACAACTACCGAAGATTTGGTTTCATTTTTGTGGACGATTGATGCTGAGGCGGATCGTAATAATGTGGAGCGACAATCACAAATTGTTTTAGCAATTGGCGATGGTAGTTCTTTTAACTTTGGTTTGCAGAGTGGAACAGGAGGAATTACTCTGGAGAACAATACAGAAATTGTGGGTAATGTTTTCTCTAATGGTGCTGTAGTGGGGGATAAAACTGGTGGTGGCGCATACGTAAAAGGTGATGTGATCTCAGCTGGTCCAAGTGGCTGGGTGGAAGAGGTACATGCCACTGGATCAGTTTGGTCCAATACTATCCATGATATTGAAGTGGATGTCGATGCTTACTATGACACAGAAGATGCTGCCAGCGTGGTGACCGGCACACGTTACACGCCATGGCCTGACCAGGCTACAGCCACCTTCCCGATTTCTGATGAAACTATTCAGTCTTGGGAAGATAATATTACTGCCAGTGGAACCATCTATAGTGCTACTAGTACTGAGTGTTCTGGGGGCACTTTTACGGTCAGTAGTGATACGTCATTAGGTGATGTGCGAATTGATTGTGATTTTGAAATTGATACTCCTAATGTCACACTGACTTTGACTGGTCCGGTTTGGGTGCAGGGTGATATTCGTCTAGCTAAATCGACCATCAGGGCTAGTTCTTCAGTTGGAGCCCGTTCAGTGCAGATGATTGCTGACAATAACAGTAACCGTTCAACTAGTAGCCGAGTAGTTCTTAATAACACAGTTGAATTCTATGGTTCGGGTGAGCCTAAGTCATATGTATTGCTGCTTTCCATGAATGACGACGCTGAGAATAGCTTGCCTGAGATAGCCATAGACCTTAATCAAAAAGCTTTATATGACGTTTTAGTTTATGCGCCCCATGGCTTGATTGAGATTGGTGGTAATTTCTCCATTAAAGAAGTGACAGCTTACCAGATGTTAATTAAGAATGGTGGGTCTGTGATTTATGAAAGTGGTTTAGTAAACATGTTGTTTACTTCCGGTCCTGGTGGAGGATTCACGCTCTACGATTGGTCTGAGATTTAGTGAAACAAAAGACAGCCGCACCCATGTATGGGTGCGGCTGCCTTTTTTGCCATGATACAATCAATCCAACATGAGAAAAAAACACGTACCGCTGATTGTTGGTAACTGGAAACTAAACCCAGCTAATTTAGGTGATGCCAAAAAAATATTTATTGAAATTCGTAAGGGCATCGCTCGCAAAAAAATGACCGCAACCGTAGCTATTGCTGCGCCGTACACTTATTTACCTATTCTTGAAGAACTGTCACCTAGTAAGCGCATTGATCTAGCGGCTCAAGATGTGTCACCGCATCAGAAGGGTACGTTCACTGGAGAAATTTCCACTTCTATGCTCAAGAGTGTCGGGGTGTCCTCAGTTGTGATTGGACATTCAGAACGACGGGCTTTAGGTGAGACAGATGAACTGATTGCTGAAAAAATAATGGCTACTATCAAGTCTGGTTTAACGGCGGTGGTGTGTGTGGGAGAAAGTAAGCGAGATACTCATGGTGAATATTTTACTTTTGTAGAAAAACAAGTCCGCAGCTTGCTAAAAGCCGTACCAAAATCAAAACTGAGTCATTTAGTCATTGCGTACGAACCTCTTTGGGCGATTAGCAGAGGTGATGGTAAAGGTAAAACTGCTACAGCAGAAGATGCGCAGGAAATGAAACTGTTCATTCAAAAAATCATTGCTGGTGTTTGTGGAAGACAAGCAGTAAACAAGGTGCGAATTATTTACGGCGGTTCGGTCAATAGCAAAAATGCGGCTGACCTTCTCGAACATGGTGAGGTAGATGGT
>CAYFXS010000022.1:0-14361 GCA_964347215.1 uncultured Candidatus Saccharibacteria bacterium | reverse complement strand
AAGAGTAAGTATTTTGTAGTTGAGGCTTGTGAATATAAGCGTGACTTCTTAACTCTGGAGCCGGATATCTTGGTTATCACTAACCTTGAGCACGAACATGTCGATTACTATAAAGACTTGGAAGATGTTCAGTCAGCTTTTCGTGAGTTAGCTGAAAAAGTTCCGGAAGATGGTCTGGTGATAGCTAGTCTGAGTGATGAAAATATATTGCCGGTAGTCTCAGGTCTTAAGTGTGAGGTGTTGGATTACAAAAGCACTTTTGATCCATTGTTAGAATTACCGCAGCCAGGACTTTATAACCAACTAAACGCCGCTGCCGCTCGGGCGGTGGCCGAATGGTTAGAGGTTGAGAAACCATTCATCCTCAGTGCTTTGGATAATTTTGCTGGTACTAAACGTCGGTTTGAATATAAGGGTACAGTCAATGGTGCGATGGTTTACGAAGATTATGCCCATCACCCGACTGAGCTTAAAGCTGTAATCACTGCCACCAAAGAAAAGTTCGGGAGCAAACAACTGATTGTAGTATTCCAACCACATACTTACTCGCGCACCCATGAACTTTTTGAAGACTTTGTTGATGCATTGAGTTTGTCTGACCAACTAATTATGGTGCCAATTTATGCCGCACGAGAGGAAAATGTTAGCGGGGTAGATAGTCAGCAGATTGTTGATACGATTGCCAGTGCTAAGTATTTTCAAACTCTCGAAGCGGCTGCTTTAGAGGTGAGAGAAACAGTTGGTAAAGACAGCGTTGTTTTGGTGGTTGGAGCCGGGGATGTGACTAAGGTATCTGACTTTCTCACACAGTAGAAACTTTTCTTGATTTGAGTGTGTATAATAGATCGACAACGAAATAATGTATCCAGAGTATGGACGAGGGATTTGACCCGCTGACTCCATCCGCAACCCCTAAGTTTTTAGGAAGGTGCGAACTTCACCCGATTTTGATCGGAAAGATGCCAAACTCCTGGATGCGCCCTAACGGGCGCTTTTACGTTGCAAGTTAGTAAATAATATTGAGACAGTTATGTTAAGAACAGCTGAATGTGTGTCTCCTCGACACCCTGACAAGATTTGTGACCGTATCTCAGACGCGGTTTTAGATGCTTATTTAAAAGAAGACCCTAAGAGTCGAGTGGCAGTTGAGACAGTTGGTAGTCACGGTAAAGTTTGGGTGACTGGTGAAGTTACTTCAAATGCTCAAGATGTTAATGTGCAAAAAATTGCGCAAGAAATTGCCGGTGAAGGAGTAGAGGTCACCACTCACATTGTGGCGCAAAGTCGTGAAATTGCTCAAGGTGTTGATACTGGTGGAGCGGGTGATCAAGGAATTATGACTGGTTATGCTACCCGTGAAACTGATTCATACATGCCTAAAGAGTATGAATTGGCTCGTAACTTATGTCAGACAGTTTACGAAAAGTATCCGTATGACGGTAAGACTCAGGTGACTTTAAATGAAGGTGGCGATGTTACTTCAGTGGTTTGTAGTTTTCAAAATGCTCCAACGGAAGAACTTAAGCCCTTAGTAGAATCAGTTATCCCAGGTGCTGGTGAGTATCACATCAATCCAGCTGGAGATTGGGAAATGGGTGGTTTTGACGCGGATGCCGGCTTAACCGGACGGAAGATTATCGTTGATAACTACGGCCCAGAAGTGGCAGTGGGAGGTGGAGCCTTCTCTGGAAAAGATCCATCTAAGGTTGACCGTAGTGCAGCTTATATGGCACGTCGGATTGCGGTTGACTATCTAGAGAATAACCCCGAAGCAAAAGAGGTGCTGGTGAAATTGGCGTACGCTATTGGTTACCCAGAAGCACTGATGGCAGTAGCAACGGTTGACGGTGTGCCAGAAGAAGTAACTGGTTATGACTTAACTCCAAATGGTATTAAGGAGTTTTTGGGACTTGAATCTCCAATTTATGCTGATACTGCAGCTTGGGGACACTTTGGCCGCAATTTCCCTTGGAAGTAAATTGTTCCCAGTTTTCACAATTACTTCGTTACGTTTCAGCAAAATAACACTCATCGTATAACCACATACGGCTCGCATTATTTTCTTCACGTGCCTCGTACTTGTAAAAACGTGGGAACAATTTAGATTTCGAAATAGTGACTTATTGTAATAAGTTAAAAAAAGAAAAGGCCGGCGCGAAGCGCCGGCCTTTTCTTTTTTATGTATGGGTGTTAGTTTTGTGTCTATGAATGAAGGGGGGAAATTAAGTGTAGTGGCGACACCAATCGGAAACCTTGAAGATATGACACACCGGGCGGTGCGGATTTTAAGTGAGGCTGATTATGTGCTCTGTGAAGATACGCGAGTAACAGGTAAGTTGTGTGCCCGTTATGAAATTGAAACGAAATTGAAACGATATGACTCTCATGTTTCAGACAAAGTGCATGAGGAAATTTTGAGTGATTTGGAAGCAGGGAAGAAAATTGCTTTGGTCAGTGATGCTGGAACTCCTGGAGTGAGTGATCCGGGCGTGTTGTTGGTTTCTAAAGCACGCGCCGCAGGTGCTCGCATAGAAACTATTCCTGGACCATCTGCAGTAACAGCTGCTTTTTCTATCGCTGGGATCCCAGGTAATCAATTTTCCTTCCTGGGTTTCGTGCCGCAAAAAAAAGGTCGACAAACTTTCTTCGGTGAATTAATTGAGTATGACCACCCTGTCATTTTCTTTGAATCGACCCATCGCATCATAAAAACCCTCAAGACTCTTCAGGAGAGATCTGAAAATAGTCCAATCGATTGGACTATTTATGTAGGAAGAGAGTTAACCAAAATGCATGAAGAAATGATTGTGGGTACACCGCAAGATATTCTCGATCAATTGACTAATGAGCCAGTAAGGCAGAAAGGGGAGTTTGTGGTTATTGTTTCTCGAGCTTAAGTTGCTGTATACTACTTTAAACACGGGCGGAGTCGTACCAATTTGCTCTAGGAAATGAGCAAATTGGTACGTAAGTTAAACATAGTCGCTTCCGCTCGTTGTTTAACTTAATGACGAAAGAAACAACAGTTTTTGTATTGGGAGCAGCACTTATTTTAGTGCCACAGATGGGTATTCCTTCAAATTGGAAAGAGTATTTTTTAATAGTAGCAGGGGTGATTTTAATGATTGTCGGTTATAGCCTTAGACGGTCTGCCTACTTGAGAAGTATAGAGAATGAAGATGGTGAACGTTCTACTGATTATTACGTTGAGAGTACTGGTCATAAAGAGTCAGAACCAGATACAATATAGTTATGGTTCGTAATGTCTCATTAGCATTATTTTTTCTCGGTGGTTTAGTTTTTATTTTCTTTGCTTTTTGGCAAGGACCAAAATTAAGTGCTATCTACTACGACGTAAGTGAGGCAGAAGAATCAGATGTTAGTACAGCGGCTGTTGTGCAAGTTGATGAACCCAGTGTGTTAGATGAGAGACCAGTGGTGCAGCACGTTCCTTTACCTAAGCAGGTTAAGGCTATCTACATGACTTCATGTGTAGCAGGAACTCCAACCTTCAGACAGAAGTTGGTGCAATTGATTCAAGAGACTGAAGTTAATAGTGTTATGATCGACATTAAAGACTATTCAGGCACCATTTCATTCCCGCCAGAAAGTGAAGCATGGAAACCTGCTTGGCAAAATGCCCGTTGTGGTACCAGAGACATGCGTGAGCTAGTTCAGATGTTGCATGACAATGGCGTATTCGTGATTGCCCGTATTACTGTTTTTCAAGATCCTTTTTATGCACCAAAAAATCCAGACTTAGCTGTGCAACGTAAAGATGGTTCAGTCTGGACTGATCATAAAGGATTGTCGTTTGTGGATGTGGCTGCCAAGCCTTACTGGGATCATGTTATTGAGTTATCGAAGGAGGTTTACAATCTTGGTTTTGATGAGCTGAACTTCGACTATGTGCGCTATCCATCTGACGGCAATATGCAAGACATTGCATTTCCGACTAGTATGGCTGGAGAATACGGAGTTGATAAACAAGCTAACTTAGAAGCATTCTTTGTTTACTTAAATGAAAAGCTTGACGACGAAGCGCTTTTTGCTGAGTATCGACATGAAAACACTGGTCGTGCGTCATCTACACCTTGGACTTCGGCTGACCTGTTTGGCATGACCACTACTAACTACGATGATCTATCAATTGGCCAGGTACAAGATCGTGCTGTTCCTTATTTTGATTTTATTGCGCCGATGGTTTATCCGTCACACTACCCAGATGGATCGTTTGGCTACGCTGATCCAAATGATTACCCGTACGAGATTGTTCATTACGCCATGAAAACTGGAGTAGAAAGACTGCAGTCGGTCACTACTCCTATGGCCGGCTTTACTCACAAGCCTCAGTACGTGACCAATGCCAGTGGTACTCCAGTGGCGACAGGTTTATATGAAAAGCCTGTATATGAGGCTAATAAGTTGCGGACCTGGATTCAGGATTTTGATTATGGTGGAGATTACGATGCTGTCGATGTGCGTGCACAGATTCAAGCCAGTTATGACGCTGGGGTAATGGATTGGATGATTTGGGCACCGAGCAATATTTATACGAAAGGAGCACTGAAAGAGTCGGGTTATTTAGAGTTGGCCGAAGCAACTGATGATGGTAGTTTAGGGTTATAAATTTTATGAAAGTATTGGTAACAGGAGGGGCTGGGTTTATTGGTAGCGCTTTAGCGAAGCGTCTTCATGATGATGGTCACGAAGTGGTAGTAATTGATAATTTTAATCAATATTATGACCCTGCTTTGAAGCGTAAGCGACAAGAGCATTTTTTGTCTGATGTGAAAGTGGTGGAAGGAGACATAACTGATGTTGGGTCAGTAGATAAGCTCTTTGCAGAACATAACTTTGACGCGGTTTGTCACTTGGCAGCCCAGGCTGGTGTGCGATATTCAGTGGAAGCACCTGAAGTGTATGTTAGTACCAATGTAATGGGAACTGAGTTGTTGCTTGAAGCCATGAAGAAGCATGAGGTAAAACAGATGGTTTACGCCTCTACCTCTTCTGCTTACGGGGTAACAGCTGAATCACCATTTAAAGAAACCGAAAGTTCAGATCGACCGGTGTCTGTGTATGCGGCTACAAAAAGAGCTGGGGAGATGTTAGCTCATGTTTATCACCAGCAGTGTGGTATCAATACTACCTGTCTGCGTTTCTTCACAGTCTATGGACCTTGGAGTCGTCCTGATATGGCTATGTTGAAGTTTGCTGAGTTAATGGCCAAAGGTGAGCCGATAGAAGTGTTTAATGAAGGTGATTTACGTCGTGACTTCACATATATAGATGACATAGTAGAAGGTTTTGTGCTGGCATTAGAAAAACCACTTGGTTATGAAGTTATCAATCTGGGTAACGGCTCACCAGTGGAGCTGATGGACTTTATTGGTTTGATGGAAAGAGAGATGGATGTGGTGGCTAAAAAAGAATACTTACCAATGCAGACCGGAGATGTTTATGAAACTTATGCTGACACCAGTAAAGCTAAAGAGCTACTGGGATTTGAAGCCAAGACTTCATTTGCAGACGGGGTGGCTGCTTTCACTAAATGGTTCAAAGGCTATCAACTGAAATAATTTTATCTCTCTTGTCAAAGATAAATAAAGGTGATTAAATACCGGTCGTTTTTTTTGTTCCAGAGATTGGGGAGGGTAGCGTGAAAAAAATAATCATGAGCTATAGAGCAGCTTGTTTTGTGTACGCAACGTGGAGTAGGAATGATAGAGAATATTATCTTTTCTTCATTCCTTTACTTGTCTCCCCGTTGGTTGCGGCTGTTATTGTGATTTTGTTCGCACACTGATGCTTGGCCGGATGGGTAAACCTCCGGCCATTACTGGTTCATGGGTGCGTTATAATAACGCTATGTCTTTTGATCCAGAACAGATCACACTATTTGCTAAAACCGATGCTCGTGGTCAGCAGGTGCCTTTTGGTATAAAGGCTAAAGATCGTACCCGTCATGTCTATGTGATTGGTAAAACTGGAATGGGGAAGTCTACGTTGTTGGAAAATATGGCGGTGCAAGATATTCAAAACGGCAACGGGCTTGCTTTTATTGACCCGCACGGACAAACAGCAGAGACGCTTCTACAGTACATTCCTGAAGAGCGTAAAAAAGATGTTTTATATTTTGCTCCATTTGATACTGATTACCCAGTAGCCTTTAATGTGATGGAGGACGTTGGCCCGGACAAACGCCATTTGGTGGTGTCTGGACTGATGTCAGTGTTTAAGAAAATTTGGGTAGATGCTTGGTCGGCTCGGATGGAATATATTTTGCAGAACACGCTTCTAGCCCTACTTGAGTATCCAGATTCAACGTTGCTCGGTGTAAACCGTATGCTCTCAGATAAGATTTATCGTAAGAAAGTTGTTGATAATATTACTGATCCTGCTGTAAAGTCTTTTTGGGTAGATGAGTTTGCTAACTACAATGAGCGTTACATGCAGGAGGCAGGTGATGCGATCAAGAACAAGATCGGACAATTCACAGCTAACCCGTTGATTCGTAACATCATCGGTCAGCCCAAATCCAGTTTTGATATCCGTCAGATTATGGATGAACGAAAGATTCTTATTATGAATCTTTCCAAAGGATTAGTAGGAGAAAGCAATGCTAACTTGCTAGGATCAATGCTTACTACTCGTATCTACTTAGCAGCAATGAGTCGGGCAGATTTGTCTTTGGAAAAAATGAAGGAGATGCCAAACTTCTATTTCTACGTAGATGAGTTTCAGTCTTTTGCCAATGCAACCTTTGCTGACATTCTATCTGAAGCCCGAAAGTATAAACTTAACCTGACGATTGCTCATCAGTACATTGAGCAAATGGAAGAAGAAGTTCGTAATGCTGTGTTTGGTAACGTGGGAACCATCATTTCTTTTCGGGTGGGTCCGTTTGATGCGGAGGTGTTAGAGACTGTATTCTCACCGCACTTTATGGCAACTGATATTGTGAATCTGGGCTTTGCTCAGATTTATCTGACGCTTATGATTGACGGTATTGGATCCCATCCTTTTTCAGCAACTACACTACCGCCAATTGAGCCAGCTGCTGTGTCCTTCCGTGATGTAATTGCGGCTGAGAGTAGGAGTCAGTTTGCTTTCCCGCGAATGGAGGTTGAGGAAAAAATAAACTCCTGGCATGACGCAGCTCAAGAAGAGGCTTTGCGAGCCCATCAAGAAGCTTCTGCTGCTGGTCAAAATAAATCAGCCAACAATCGCTTCAATGGCAATGGACGACACAATGGCAATGGTTCTAACGGAAGTCGTAATAACGATAGGTTTAAGAATGGTCGTGGCAACAACGTTCGCGATAATTCCCGTGGTGGAAAAGATAATTCTTTTAAAACTAATAATCATAATGGTAACGATCGTGCACCAAAAGATCGAGAGTCAAAGAATCATAAACCTAAGTTTGCGACTGAAGGAAAGAGTCTGGAAGATCTGCGTTCAGTTTTAGCGGGGATTTCACAAAATGAAAAAGAGCGTTTGGATAAAAAGAATGATTCTCAGCCGAAAGGTCAGGCTGAGAATGTACAGAAGCATGACGGCAAGAAACACGATAATAGTCATGAAGAGAAAAAAGAGGAAGGCGGTCTTAAGGATGCTTTGGCAGCGGCAATTGGTGAAGTGAAACCAACAGAAAGGAAGCTGCAAGAAAAAAAGTCGCTGCCACATACAGAGCAGAGAAATAAATCAGAGAGAAAAGAGGGTAGGCAGAAGCAGGTTAGGGACGATAATGGGCAAAAGTCATCAAACAGCAAAAGAGAGCGATCAAATAGAAAGTCGGACCAGCAGTCGCAGACAAGACGCATGGAGTCTAAACCTGAATCAAAAGAGAGGGTGCAGCCAGTTTTGAATGTAGAGCATGATTATGCTGAGATGAAGGAGACTAAAAGGGTGTCTACTCAATCATCACAGGCAACTAACCGGCAACCAAAGTCTCAGTTTAAGCGGCAGGTAAAGACTGACGAGCCACTACCGCAGTCTGATGCTGACGGCAGCAAGGTAAAGATCGTTAATCGAGGTTCAGAGATGGTTTTGGAAAATGCACTCAACGAAACTGAGCAGGCAAAAAAAGACGATCCTCTGGCACCTAAGAAGTTAACCCGAATGATGCGGGTGAATGAAGGAGAAAGACCACCTTTACGATAAATATAAACAAAGCCGCGAACCTATGAGGGACGCGGCTTTGCGTTTCTCGGTTCGCGGCTCAAGCCGCTTCAGTCTGGGTGGTTTTCCAAAGTGATCCTAAGGTGTAGTCTGTAGTGTTTAGTCCATTAGGATCAATGTCTACATCGAACTCTGCTTCGACGGTGCAGACAAGATCAACGATTGCAAGAGAGTCAAAGCCTAAGTCATCGTGAAGATGAGATTGCTCGCTGGCTTCTTGGATCTTCCCGGCAATTTGCTCCTTAAGATTAAGTTGGAAAGCTACCCAGTGCTTGAACTGTTCGAAGTTCATATTGTTCATCAGCGCCTCCTGTTGGTAGTGTCTAGTATTTAACTATATATTTTAAATAAATCAACTTTTAGTTGTTTGGTAACATCGTAAGTTATTTTTTGGTAGTATAGATCGACATGACAGGAGAAAATAAAACGGTGTTAGTAACAGGTGGAGCTGGTTTTGTAGGTTCACACCTGTGTGAGCGTTTGGTTGGTGAAGGACATAAAGTTATTTCACTGGATAACTATTTCACTGGCTCAACTGATAATCACGTTGCTGGAGTTGAGTACCGAGAAGGACACACTAAAGATATTGCGACTTTGGTACCAGAGGCCGTTGATATTATTTTTCACTTGGGAGAGTACTCACGCGTGGCACCTAGTCTCGATGAGCCTCAGGTGGTGTGGGATCTTAACGTGCTCGGCAGCTTGGCTGTATTTGAATACTGGAGAGAGAGTCAGTGTAAGTTGGTCTACGCTGGTAGTTCTACTCGCTTTGCAGAAGAGCGTGAAGATGGTGTTCGGGGACAGGATCGGGCACCTTATAATTTCGCTAAGTTTGCTAATACTGAGTTGGTGCATAATTACGGTCGTTGGTATGACTTGTCGTACTCAGTAGCTTATTTCTACAATGTCTACGGTCCGCGAGAGCGAGCCGGGCAAAACGACGGTGCGTACGGCACGGTAGTAGAAACCTTTAAGCAGCACAGTCTAGCTGGAGAACCTTGCTTGATCAATGGTGATGGAAATCAGACCCGAGCTTTTACTCATGTGTTTGATACAGTTGATGCTCTGATGATTCTAGCTAATAGTGGTGAAAATGATGAGTACGCTATTAGTGCTAAAGAGGTCTATTCACTAAATGAATTGGCTGACCTATTTGGTTTGGAAAAAACTTATGGACCGGCCACCAAATCAACCCGCAGCAGTGGGGCAGAGGACACTAGTAAGCTAGAAGCTTTAGGTTGGCAGCAGAGTGAAACTTTAATGGATTACGTAAAATCATGTCAGACACAGTAAGTAAGCCAAAAAGAATTTTAATCTTTTCATTAGATTATCTGCCTGGCACTATCAGTGGGGCTGAGTCTGCTATTGAAGATATTACTGACCGTATTTCACCTGAGGAAATAGAGTTTCATATGGTAACCATGCACTACGACAGTAATGTGCCGCGGGTGCAAAAATTTAAACATGTGACCTGCTATTATGTCGGTCTTTTTGGTCGTCCTGACCCCTCCTTAGAAGAAAGAAAACAGTGGCCACTACACTACAACAAATACTATTTTCAAATCGCAGCAGGAATCAAAGGTTGGTGGCTGCATCGCAAGTATAAGTACGATGGTGCCTGGGCAATGATGGCTCACGGTACCGGTGTGCCGGTATCTATTTTTAATATTCTAACGGGCGTACCTTACGCTTTGTCTTTACAGGAAGGTGATCCGCCAGAATACATTGAAAAGACTATGCGTCCGCTCTGGCCGCTGTTTAAACGATCATTTACTCACGCCACAGTACTGCAATCCATCTCTGACTTTTTGGCTGATTGGGGACGACGCATGGGACATAAAGGTGATATTCCTATCATTCGTGACGGAGCAAATCCAGATAATGTACACCCTAATTTTTCAGAAGCTGATGCGCAACAGGTGCGAGATAAGTTAGGTAAGAAAGAGGGTGAAATATACCTTATTACTGCTGCTCGTCTAGTTGAACAAAAAGCAATTGATAACGTCTTGCGGGCACTAAAGCTTTTACCTGAGCACATTCATTTTGTGGTGTTGGGTGGGGGACCGTTGGAAGAAGAATTAAAAAATTTAGCTGATGAACTAGAGGTAAGTGAAAGAGTTAAATGGATAGGACAGGTTGATCGTAGTGAGGTGCCAATGTATCGAAATAGAATTGTGGCTGATATTTTTGTGCATCCTAGTCGTTCTGAAGGGCTCGGCCATTCCTGTTTGTCAGCCATGGCCGGACATCTACCGGTGATTGCTACTCAGGTTGGTGGTTTTGCTGATTATATTTTTGATAAGGAACGCAACCCTGATCGAGAACCGACTGCTTTTGCGGTTGATGTCGATAAGCCAGAACAGATTGCTGAGAAGGTTGAATTCATTCTGTCTCATGAGAATGAAGTTAAAACAATTACTGATCGTGCTCGCAAGATGGTAGAGGATGAATATGATTGGGATGTAATTACCACTAAGATGAAAGATAAAGTTTTTGCACGATTATGGAATTAGTTGAGAAGGCTCGAGAAATCGCCACTAAAGCTCATGAGGGACAGGTGCGTAAGTCAGACGGTTCTCCGTATATTCACCACCCAGTAGCTGTAGCAGAATTGCTTGAAGAAGCAGGTTTTAACGATGAGGTGGTAGCAGCAGGTTTGGCTCACGACGTACTTGAAGATACAGCTGTGACCGAAGCAGAGCTTCGGTCACAGCTCGGTGAAGCAGTTGTAGATATAGTTTTAGGTGTTTCAGAAGATAAAACACTGGAGTGGGAAGAGAGAAAAAAACAGTACATCCAAACGGTAATCAATGCATCTGAGGCAGTTAAAGCAGTTTCAGTAGCGGACAAGATTCATAATGCCCAGAGTTTTATTGGTACCTACGAAGATGTGGGATCTGATCTTTGGTTGAAGTTTAGCCGAGGTCGTGAGAAGACTTTGTGGTTTCAGCGTGAGCTTTGTGATGAGTTAAATAAAGTTTGGTCGCACTCTTTGCTGGATCAGTACTCAGAGTTAGTGAATAAAATGGAGGACTTGGATTAGTGTAAATCTTGTTGTCTTTCTTTCTCATCTTCACTACGTAGGCTGTCTCGGGTATTTTGGTATTCAGTGACGATTTCTTCAGGCACTTCTTCTTTTCGTAATGTACACTCTAAAACGTTGCCCCAGAAAGCCACTCGAGCTAAGTTGAGATTCTTTAGGTCGCCATCACTTTTACTTTGAGCCTGGCTATAATAGAAAATAATCTCTCCTAGTCTATACAGACGCATGAGCCATAGTGAGTCACTTTCTTCAGCAGTGCGATTGTTGGCTACGTATTCAGTTAGTAGTTTAGTCAGTGGTGGGTTGTAGAGTGTCATGAAGTTTAAGAAGCGAGCCCAGCCTTCGTATTTGTTACCAAAAGCTAATGATGAGTGATCGAGTAGATACATGGTGCTGTTTTTATCTAGACGTAGGTTGTGTGGTACAAAGTCGGTATGGGTCAAAAAACCACAGTATTGCTCAATGGTGGTTTGCTCCGATTCTAGTTTTAATTTGGTCCTGGTCAGGAGCTCAATTAGTTCAGTTTCTTCAGGTAGATGATTTTTAGTTTCGTTTATAAAGCGAGTGAAATTATTTAAATAAGTTTTAGTGTCACGCATTTCGTAAGCTTTTTTGATCAAGCGTCTATGTTTGAAGGTGGTGGCATGCGCTCCCTCTTGAGCTTTAAAGGCTCTAAGAGCTAAGTTAAATTGTTCTTCCAAAGTGTGAGCAAGGAAAGTTTTTGGCTGTTCCACGAATTCTTGTACGCTGATAAAAAAGTTTTGTGCTTCAATCATTGCTATTTCTTTTGGTAGATGAAAAGCTTCTGCTGCAAAATCAATTTTAGCTAGCAGTTCACGACACTGACGTTCGTGTTTAAGTTCTTGTTTGCCGTCATTGTCGCGGGTGGCTTTAATGATTACCTTCTGACCTTCGTGGGTTTTACAAAATAGAATTAGCTTTGTGCCACTTCTGGTGGTTACAGCTTGCTGTAGAAAACGTTCGCCTCGGAGGTTGGGTTGTTTTTCTTCTACTTTATAGCCATGATCATGCAAAAGCGGCTCGAGAATAGCCAGCTCGTCTTCGCAGTAATGAGTCCATTTTTGCTTGGTATTATCCATATTAATTAATTAGGGGGTAGATTTGCGTTAGATGGTTTGACCATGAGTCTTCGTAGCTATCTTCTTCCAATTTACTTAAAGTGCGGAAGGGGTGTATTTCTGGTTTAGGAAGAGGAAAATTATCTTGGATAGAGCAGGTGATTTCTTTCATGGCGGCTTGGTGGACCAGCTTGCGCCAGCCAGTGTAGATAATCTTTTGATCACTGTCGATGAGGCAAATTTTATCTCTTAAGAAGCTGCCAGCAAAAAGCAGAGGCAGTTCAGTCGATGGAGCATTGTGTAGAAAGATGGTGTCGTACTGTTTGCCCAACTTAATTAATTTTATGGTAAATAGAAAAAGCCTGATGAAGCTAGGGAGTCGTTTGCTAACAGTGTTGATAGTTACCTCAGGGATAACTTCAGGTAGTGACCCATACGTCAGTACAGCTACCGGGTTGGTGGAGCTTAAACGAGAGGTTAGCTCTTTTATGTAGGGGGCTGGTTCAGCAATGTCTGGCGGGAAGAGGGCTGACACTATCAGGACTCGTTTTTGGTTCATGTGCACAACTATAACAATAAAAAGCATGGGTTGGTAACAATTTACTTTTAGTGATGGTATTATCGTTAAATGTCAAAAGCGCTAGTGTTAGATGGTCATCTTAAGAGTTCACTCTGTGCGGTGAGAGTTTTAGGTAAAAGTGGGGCTGAGGTGGTGGTGGCGGCAGAGCGAAGCTCTGCTGCCGCCTTGCACAGCCGCTACGCGAAATCTACCTTTGTGTACACTTCGCCAAAAGATAGCCAGGAACAGTTTGTAGCTGATTTACGTAAGTTTGCAGCGGCAGAATTTTCTCGGACTGGTAAAAAATTAGTGGCCTATTGTTTTTCGGATGCAACTTATTTATCTGTCGCTAGAAACTATGATGAGTTGAAAGAGTGGATGGTGATGTTGCTACCATCTGCAGACAATATGGAGATAGCTTTTAGTAAAGATAGTACGTATCAGTTGGCGCAAAAGTTAAGTATTCCAACGATCAAAACTTATACTTTGGATGAGCGTTTTTCCATTGATTATCCAGCGGTGGTTAAAAATACTCATAGTGTGACCTGGCAGGAAGGGGAGTCAGCTAGCGGGACAGCTTCTTTTGTATTTTCAGCAGATGGTTTAAATATTGAGTACGAAACAATCAAGAATAGTGCCGGTGAAGCACCGTTGATTCAAGAGTTTATTGCGGGTGATGAGTACGGGGTAGAAATGATGTGTGATGCGGGTGAGATTGTAGCTGAATTTGCTCATAAACGAATTAGAAGTCTATCTCCACGTGGCGGAGCGGCAGTGGTAAAAGAAACGGCTGCTCACACCTCCGAAGTTAAGTTGATGAAAAACTACGCCCGTGAGTTGGTCGAAGCACTTTCATGGAGTGGTCCAATGATGGTGGAGTTTAAGTTGGATGAACGTGACGGTAGTGTTAAGTTGATGGAAATTAATGGGCGTTTTTGGGGTTCTTTGCCGCTGCCGCAAAAAGCTGGAGTGGATTTCGTTGGTGATTATTGGCAGTTAGCGAGTCAATCAAAGCAACAGTTGACACAGACAGCTGCCGCTTTACCTGTGCGCACTCGGCATTTTTTAGGTGACTTAAAGTGGTTATGGGGAGTGATGTTTAATCATGATCAATTACGATCGACACTTTATCCAAACCGTTTTAAAGCTTTTGTGCAATTTAAGTTAGAAATTTTCCGCAGCCAAGGTGACGTGTGGGATTGGCGTGATCCATTACCGAGTTTGTGGGAGGTAATTGATGTGATAAAAAAGTAATATGCAAGAAATTACCGGAGTGATCCATATGCATTCGACACATTCCTATGATGGAAAGTTGTCGCTCAGTGAACTAAAAAAATTTCTCAAAGAGAAAGGGGTGCAGTTTGCCTGCATGACCGAACATACTGATGAGTTAGACAAAGAGGCGGCTAAGAAATTTGTGTCTGAATGTCGGGAGTTGTCTGATGAAACTTTTGTGTTTGTGCCAGGTTTTGAAGTACCTTACAAGAGAGCTCATG
>CAYFXS010000021.1:10658-15886 GCA_964347215.1 uncultured Candidatus Saccharibacteria bacterium | reverse complement strand
AGACTATTGGTCGAGCAGCTCGTAATGTTAATGGGCGAGTCATACTTTACGCTGACCAAATGACTAAGGCGCTAGATGCGGCAGTGGGGGAAACTCGTCGACGTCGGGAGCTGCAGCTTAAATACAATGAAGAAAACGGTATTACACCACAAACAATCAAGAAAGAGATTAAATCAATTGCTGACCAATTACGAACTGAGCATGACGAAACGGTTGATACTCTTCTGAAGGTTGATGTGGAACTATATAAAAAGAATCCAAAGAAAGTGCTAAAAGAAAAACGCCGGCAGATGGAAGATGCAGTAGCTATTCTTGATTTTGAAACAGCTGCTATAGTGCGTGATGAAATCAAGTATCTGGAGGATTTAGGTAATAAATAACTGCACAAAGCTGATTTAAAAATAAATAAAATAGAGTTATACTTATGGTTATGGCAAAAGTATTTTTGATAGAAGACGATCTGTTCATCAGCGACATCATTGAAACTAAATTAAAGCAAGCTGATTTTGAAGTGGAAACTACAGCTGACGGTAGAAATGTAATTTCTAAATTAGATCAAGGTGAGTACGACTTAATCTTGCTTGATCTCATGTTGCCTAATAAGCATGGTTTTGAAGTGTTGAAAGAAATTCGTGATGATGCTACTCATGGCTCGATTCCGGTAATTATTTTATCTAACGAAAATGGTCCTGACGTAGAACAGAAGGCTAGTGAGTTAAATGCTAAATACTATTTTAAGGCGATGACTGACATGAACGAGTTGGTTAAAATCGTCAAAGAAGCTCTCCCAGCTTAAGTTATCGACACGTTTTTGATTACGGAGGTCACTTATCAGTTATAATGTAAGTAATGGTAACGACTAAGAAAGTCGCAGGTGGTTCTAATACAAAAAAAGCAGTTAAAGCAAAAACTGCTAAGTCTAAATCTGTCTCTAAGAAAACTACGAAGCGAGCTACAAAAAAAACTACTAAAAATACAACCAAAAAGACTACCAAGAAGGTAACTAAAAAAACCACTAAAAAAGCAGCAAAAAAGTCTACTAAACGAGCCAAAGGTACAGCTGCTTCGGTTAAAATTACTGCTGAAAACCGTAAATCTTTTGAGGAGAAGTTGGCACAGATTGAGGTTATTCATAAAAATAGTTCAGTTCTACCAAAGGAAAATCTCCATCAGTCACTAGCTGAGAAAAAGTCTGTAATGGTGCTTTCACCGTATCGTTTCCCGGTAAAGTCAGACAGTATAATTATACAAACAGCTCGCATTAGCGGCCTCTTCTTCGTGGCGATAGGTGCTTTCTTCACTATTTTTTATGCACAATTTTTAGCCCCAGGTTCAATTGCGGACGCACTAACCAAGGTGACTAACTTTGCTACTGTTTGTGATGCTAGTGACCCTGCTTGCGATCCAGATGGTGCTTATCAGGGGTATGAAGATATTGACCCTGAATCAGGTTGTTATTATGACGATACAGCTTGTATGGATGCTTACTACGGTGGTGACAGCTCACTTGAGACTAATACTGGATCAGACGGATCTGGAGGAGTTGAATTGTTAGATCCCACACCTCCTGCGGAGATATTCATTGACAGTAACGAACCTCTGGTTGGTCGGGTAACTATTGAAGTATATGTTGAATATGCTGATTCGGTGATTTTATACGTCGAAGATGAAGCGGGTAGTTACCATCAATTAGGTGGAGCTAATGAGCAGGCGGACGGTAGTTGGCACAAGATTTGGGATACTACATCATTTAATGATGGAGACTACAAAATCAAAGCAGTCATAATCAATGAACATGGCTCTTATGAAGAGTTCACAGACTGGTATTTGGTGGAGAATAACCCAGTGGTAACTGAACCGGTTCTAGAGACTGGTACATCTTCTGATGGAACGTTAGGTGAGGTGACTGAGGAGGTAGTTGAGGATGTGGTGACCGTCTCTGGTTCAGACTTTGATTTGTTGGATGTTGAACTGTCGCAAGGAGGTACAGTAGCTGGCGAGTTGGAAGTTGGTGTGGTGGTGATAGATGCAGAGAAAGTGAAACTATCGCTGCGTGAATCTACTACTGGTGAAACAACTATCCTTGGATATGCGTATCAGGATTTTGTTGATGATACCTTTTGGACTTTTATGTTCGACTCCACTTCTTTTGTTGATGGAGAGTACAAATTGGTAATTCAAGCCTTTGGTTTTTCAGGGGAAAAAGAAACCAAGTCTTTAACAATTGATATAAAAAATACTTCTGTAGTTACTGCAGTGGAAGATGATGTAACAAATGAAACTACTGACACAACGGTGAATGAAGATGATATCTTAAAAACTTATGAACAATCTCTAGTCGAAGATACGTCTTCTACGGTAGAGCCGTTAATTGAACTTGATATTAATGGTTCATCTCCAATCAGTGACACAGTAGACTTGAGAATTAGGGTTGATGAAGCTGTTTTTGTGGAAGTCTATGCTACTAAAAAATTCTCAGGGCAGCCGCACTTTATCGGTTTAGCTGATCAAGTAGATGGTGAAAAGTGGCTTTTACGATGGGATACAACCAGAATTCCTAACGGTGAGTATAAAATAACCGCTAAGGTGAAGAATCCGTATGGTGTATTTGTTAGTGATTATCTAACAACTGTTATTTACAACGAAATCTTGTTTGTTACCGAACCTGAGGATGAAACAGCAATCAACGCAGATCTGGTTGAAGTTTACGAAGAGGTTGAGCCTGATTCTTATCTTGATATTTCAGATAATGACGTTTCAATAGAAGTTGCTGACGATTCAGAAACTACTGATGATCAATTTAGTGTTGATGGCAACACAGACGTTGAGCTAGATGACGAAGTTACAATTGAAGTTAGGGTCACCAACCTTTTGGAGGACTACAAATCTGAACTAGATGAAGAATTTTCACGCTTAGCAGCTGCTTTACGCATGGAAGACGAAGGTGCAGTGGATGATTCAAAGGAAAGAATTCTGCGTATCAAAAATCGTATTTTACAATCAGATTTAGCTGAGTTTGATCAGCAGGTTTTGATTGACCGCATTAATCAGCGTATTGCTGAAGCTGTTATTAGGGTTGAAGAAGCTGTGATTTTGACTGAGAAAATTGTTAAAGAAAGAACTGGTGAACAGGTTACTTTAGACAGTGACAATGACGGTGTGTCTGACTATGATGAAATTAACATCTTTAAAACTGACCCTCAGTCAGCTGACTCTGATGGGGATGGATTTATTGATGGAGCAGAAATTCTTAATGGTTTTGATCCAAAAGATGATACACCTGAAGCAGTGGTTAAGTATGAGTCACCTAAAGATACAGGTGTGGTGAGAGAAGATCTTTTGGTGGTAACAGATATTGTAACTGCTAAAGAGGATGAGGCTGAGCCAGGTGACAAGGCTGAGGCTATTATTACAGGTCGAGGATTGCCGAACAGTTTTGTGACATTGTATATCTTTAGTACCCCAGTTGTAGTAACTGTTAAGACTGAGGCGGACGGTACATGGGTTTACCGATTTGATAAAGAGTTGGAAGATGGTGAACATGAAGTTTATGTTGGTGTAACAGACAATGCTGGTAAAATTATTGCTAAAAGTGAACCGTTCAGGTTTGTAAAAGAAGCTCAGGCGTTTAGTCCTGAAGACGCAGCTGCGCCAGTAGCTGTGGGCAGTACAGATAACACCTCACTACTTTTATCTGAGTACATGATCTATGTGGTATTCTCAGTTTCAGTGGTAGCTGTAGGTTTAGTTTTGATCCTGCTTGGTCTGCACTTAGATGGTAGAAAGAGAGAAAATGAAATTGTAGAACAGCAGACAGAAACTGAGCCTGTTAATGCCTAATTTTTAAGGTACATAATGAAAAAAATAAGTACTTTACTCAAAAACGGTCTTTCTCGAGTGGTTGGTAATACCAATTTGCTGTTTGCTTTATTTTTGATTGTCGTACTGCCGCTATTACTTCTTTTTTCCGGTCGTCAATTTTTGCAGGTAGGAAAAGATAACCAGGATCTTTTGGAGCGTGAAAGGATTGGTTTGGTTCAAGATGTATTTGTTTCATTAGTTGAAACCACATCTGCTGATAAGTTAATTTTACAGTCAGAGATTGAGAATATTACCGATATTAATCCCGACATAGTAGCTTTTAAGATTGTGCAAAAAATTGACGCTGGGTACGTCACTCTAGTGTCGGATCATCGAGATGAAATTGGTTCTTTAGAGGAGGAAACGTACCTTTATGACCTAGCTTTTTCCAGACCCGATGAGTCCTTGGTGGAAACAGTAGTGATTGGTGGTGAGAGGTTAATGCGAGCTGTGAGACTGGCTGATGTTCGTGGTGGAGATTTTGTAATTCTTACTGTAACTTCAAGAGCTGCTATTGATCAGAAGTTCAAAAACAATGAGCAATTGGCCTACTTCACATTGTTATTCATCTTCTTGTTCTTGGTTGGTTTAGCTTTTTGGATCTCACGTTTGACTAATTATCAGATGTTATACAAAAATTTGCAGAAGACTTTGAAGGAGAAGGACTTGTTCACTAACATGATCGCTCATGAGTTAAGGGCCCCACTGACCGCCATTAGAGGGTACGCTAGTATGGCGCAGGAGGATCTACAGTCTGACGAAATGGAGAAATATATTAGTCGTATCGACATTTCCTCTGAACGATTGCTCAATATCATCAACGATCTTTTAGATGTGGCTCGTATTCAGTCTGGTAAATTGTCAGTAGATATTAGTAACTGCTCTATCAGTGAAGTGGTTCGTGTGGTTTCTGAGGAATTACAGGTAACGGCTGCTAACAAAAAGATTGTCTTGATTTTAGCATTGGAGGCAGAAGATATTTTTGCTTTTGCTGATAAAAAAAGATTGCATCAAGCCGTGACAAATTTGGTTAGTAATTCTATAAAATACACCAAAGAAGGAGCAATTACTCTAAGAGTTTCTCAGAAAAAAGAATGGGTGGAGATCAGAGTAGAAGATACAGGAATGGGCATCTCAGCTGAAGATCAAAAGAAGCTTTTCGCACCGTTCTTCAGAGTTAAAAGTGACAGCGTGGCTGCTATTACAGGAACTGGATTAGGTATGTGGATCACCAAACAGATGATTGAGTTAATGGGAGGAAAGATTGGGGTGGAATCTATTGAAGGTGTGGGAACACATATTGTGGTTTCGTTGCCAAAGAAAAGCTGGTAAATAAGATGTTGTTTTGTATACTTAAGTAATTAATG
>CAYFXS010000021.1:0-10648 GCA_964347215.1 uncultured Candidatus Saccharibacteria bacterium | reverse complement strand
AATGTCTTCGGCGCCATCCGGAGACGGGTTGTTGTGTTTAAATTAATCTATGTCACCAAAAAAGAAAAAAACTGATCAAAATGAAGGAGAGAAAAAGATCGTTGTTCGTGGTGCACGTACGCACAACTTGCGAAATGTGGACGTAGAAATGCCGCGTAATAAGATGATTGCTATCACTGGGCCATCTGGTAGTGGTAAATCTTCCTTGGCTTTCGATACGATTTTTGCTGAAGGTCAGCGTCGTTACGTAGAAAGTCTTTCACCCTACGCGCGACAATTTCTAAACAAGATGCAGAAGCCTGATGTGGATGAGATTGCGGGACTTTCCCCAGCTATTTCCATTGACCAAAAGTCAGCTAGTCGTAACCCTCGTTCAACTGTGGCGACTATTACAGAGATCTATGACTATTTACGTATTCTGTACGCCCGAGTTGGTCAACCTTATTGTCTAGACACTGATGTTCCAATTGAAAAACTATCTCAAGATGAAATTCTTAACATCATTCTTAAATCCATTGAAGAAAAGGAGGTAAAGAAGGCGCAGAAAACCGAAAAAGTGATGGGTATTGAGTTGAGTAAGGGTAGGGTGTCAGTCTTTGCTCCAGTAGTGGTTGGACGTAAGGGTGAATACTATCAGTTGCTTTACGACCTTCTTAACAAAGGTTTTGAAACAGTTAAGATTGACGGTGAGATTAAACAATTACGGGAAAAGATTGTTCTAACCAAAACTAAACGTCACGACATTGATGTGTTGGTGGATGAGATTTACGTCAGTGAGTTTACCGATGATCCAAAAGGTTCACATGAGCGTTTGTCTGAAGCGGTGGAGATTGCCTTAGATCAAGCTAATGGAATGGTTAAGATTGAATCACCAGATGGCTCAGAACGTACCTTGTCAGCTAAATTTATTTGTCCAGTTGACGGGTCGTCGTTTCCTGAGGTTGAACCACGATTGTTCTCATTCAACTCACCTTATGGAGCTTGTGAGGAGTGTAATGGTCTAGGTGTGGTGGGTATTTTTAATACTGATGAGTGTCAGTCCTGTAAGGGGGCACGCTTACGGCCAGAGGCGTTACGAGTTTATTTGCAATCTTCTTTTGTAGGTAAAGACAAATTAGGTCTCAACATCGTAGATTTTACTAAGCTCACCGTTTCAGATGCAGCAGAGTTTATTGCCGGTTTAAAACTCACTAAAAAGCAACAAGATATTGCCTGGCCAGCTTTACGTGAGGTGATTGAACGTCTGGAGTTTATGAAGAATGTTGGGATCGAATATCTAACCCTTGATCGTCGAGCCAACACTCTTTCTGGTGGTGAAGCCCAACGTATCAGACTAGCTTCACAGTTAGGGTCAGGTTTGGTCGGTGCGTTGTATGTGCTAGATGAGCCAACGATTGGTTTACACCAGCGTGATAATGATAAGTTGATTCAGACGCTAACAGAGTTAAGGGATTTAGGAAATACTATCATTGTGGTTGAACACGATGAGGATACTATTTTTGCTTCAGACTACATTGTAGATATTGGACCTGGGGCGGGTGTGCACGGTGGTGAAGTGGTGGTGGCAGATTATCTGGAGCCACTTTTATCAGCAAAAACCAATAAACACAAATCGATCACTTTGGATTACCTGCGTGGAGATAAAAAAATCGAAATCCCAGAACGTCGCACTAGTGAAAAAGGATCTATTAAAATTAAAGGTGGAAAAGCTTTTAATATTAAAAATCTAAATGTAGATATTCCACTCGGACGACTGATTTGTGTGACTGGTGTATCTGGTTCTGGTAAGTCGACATTTATGTATGAAATTCTACATAAGAACTTATTGGCTCGTCTTGAAAAACGACACCGCACAGCTAAGGTGTTTAATGTAAAAGAGATCACCGGTACTGAGTATTTAGGTCGGACCGTATTGATTGATCAGTCACCGATCGGACGTACTCCACGTTCAAACCCTGCTACTTACACTGGTGCTTTTACTCATATTCGGGACATGTTTGCCGCTACCAGCGAAGCTCGAGCAAGAGGTTGGAAGCCTGGACGGTTTAGTTTCAATGTTAAAGGAGGTCGTTGTGAAGCTTGTCAGGGTAATGGGGTGGTGGCGATTGAGATGCATTTTTTACCGACAGTGTATGTTACTTGTGACGTTTGTGATGGCAAGCGATTCACTAAAGAGACATTAGAAGTTCGGTATAAAGGGAAAAATATTCATGAGGTGCTTCAGATGAACATTGAGGAAGCAACGGAGTTTTTTAAAGATGTGCCTGCTATCTACGAGCGTCTTAATTCAGTACTTAATACCGGACTTGGTTATCTTAAGTTAGGTCAAAGTGCTACCACTCTCTCAGGTGGTGAAGCTCAGCGTGTAAAAATTGCTTCGGAGCTTTACCGTCCGCATACTCAGAAAACTATTTACTTACTCGATGAGCCAACGATTGGTTTGCATTACAAAGATGTGGCTAAGTTGATAGAAATCCTGCAAGAACTGGTTAACCGAGGTAATACTGTAATGGTGATCGAGCATAACCTTGATCTGATCAAATGTGCCGATTATGTTATGGATATTGGACCAGAAGGTGGTGAAGGTGGCGGTCAGTTGATAGCTAAAGGAACCCCTGAGGAAGTGGCGGATAATGAAAAATCTCACACTGGACGATACTTAAAAAAACTTCTCTAATTAAAAACCGTGGATAGCTCTTCACACGAAGGGAATAATTTGGTATATAGTATATTTTTAGGAGCTATTTTTGAAAGGGGGTTTGACCCATGTGTAGTAAAGCTCGCGCTAAAGCCTTCGCCGCCGCCAAGGAAAACCCTCTAGGGTTTCTTCTTCAACATTTTGACTTGACTCCTGAAACGGATCAAGAGTCGGTCAAAAACAAGTTTGCCAAATTTGCAGGTCAGACGGGTATCGAAGCAAGAACCGCTGAAGCAGCGGCCGTTGCTTTTATCGAAAAATCCGAGGTACCTGATTTTGTGCTACAGGCTGCGTCCGGAGCAAAAGTCGATCACTACGCCTAGATGACCATGATGAAATACTAGGCCTGATCATCGCCCTATTTGGGGCGATTTTCATTTCTCTGTTATATTTACTGCATGAATAAAACTGATCTTAATAAGAAAAAACTTCCTGATGCACCTGGGGTGTATTTTTTCTTAGGGTCAAAAAAAGAAATACTCTACATTGGTAAAGCTACCTCTTTACAAAATCGAGTTCGTAGCTATTTTACAAAAGATCTCAAGGGAAAAAGGTCTGAATTGATTGAAAAGATGGTGGCTGAAGCCAAAACTGTAGATTGGACTGAGACTGAAAGCGTGCTGGAAGCCTTAATTCTTGAAACTAATTTAATTCGTACTCACAAACCGCGCTATAACACTATCGCTAAGGACGACAAAAGTTATAACCATCTTGTAATTACTAACGAAGAGTGGCCGCGTGTGTTGGTGGTGCGAGGAAAAGATTTGACGGAGCAGTTTAACGCAGAAGAAATTATGTATGAGTTCGGACCATTTCCGAGCGGTTCACTTTTCAAAGAAGCGTTGAAAATTGTTAAAAAACTCTTTAAATTTTATGACACAGCCAAACCTTTGGGGGAAGAGAAGAGTAAGGTAGTGAAAGGGAAAATTGATTTCAATAGACAGATTGGTTTATATCCAGATGAAGAAAATAGGGAAGAGTACCAAACTACTATTAACCACATCAAACTATTTTTTGAAGGAAAGAAGGATGTCATTATTAAAGATCTTAAGCAGAGTATGCTGTTGGCTGCAAAAGCAGAAGAGTTTGAAATAGCTAATCAGCTAAAGAAAAAAATATTTGCCCTACAGCACATTCAAGATGTCTCATTACTTAAAGACGATGCTAGGATTTATCGTGATGAAAAAACTGTCCGTATGGAAGCATATGACGTGGCTCATCTGGGTGGTGATGACATGGTGGGAGTGATGACTGTGATTGAGGGAGGAGAGCCTAAAAAAAGCGAATATCGAAAATTTAAAATCAAATCAGTCGATAGAAGCAATGATCCTGGTGCCCTAAAAGAAATACTTCAAAGACGTTTAGCTCACACAGAATGGCCTTACCCGCAGGTAATTGTGGTAGACGGCAGCACAGCACAAAAAAACGCTGCTGAATGGGTGTTACGTAAAATTGGGGTGGTTATACCTGTGGTGGCTGTTGTGAAAGATGAGCGACATAAACCAGAGCGTATTATTGCTGCGAAAAAGTTACTAACTACTTATGAGGATGATATACTGCTAGCCAACGCAGAGGCCCACCGCTTCGCAGTTAATTATCATCGTCAGAAACGTAATAAAAAATTTCTGACATAACATTTATGCTGTTTCTGCAGTTACAACACGTATGACAAAAATTGGATTTATTGGACAGGGGTGGATTGGTAAACATTATGCAGATGATTTTGAGTCTCGCCTTTATGATGTGGTGCGTTATTCGTTAGAGGAGCCTTACATACAAAACAAGGACCAGATTAAGGATTGTGAAATTGTTTTTATTGCGGTGCCAACTCCTACTACACCAGAGGGTTTTGATTATTCACCAGTGCGAGACGCTCTGACAAATCTAAAGCCAGGTACAACAGCAGTGATCAAATCAACCTTAGCTCCTGGTACAACCGAAAAATTACAGGATGAGTTCCCAGATTTGTTTGTACTTCATAGCCCAGAGTTCTTGCGTGAAGCTTTAGCAGCTTATGATGCAGCCAATCCAGATAGAAATTTGGTTGGAACTCCTAAGCAAACACCTGAATTTAAAGAAAAAGCTGAGCAAGTACTTCGCATCTTGCCAGAGGCTTCATACAGTAAAGTGATGTCGGCCAGGGAGGCCGAGATGGTTAAGTACGCCGGTAACTGTTTCTTGATGACTAAAGTGCTGTTTATGAACTTGTTGTATGACCTAGTAGAGGAGTCTGAGGCTGATTGGGCGGCTGTCCGTGAGGCAATTGTGAATGATCCACGTATTGGTGAAAGTCATACTAAACCAGTTCATGTTAGTGGCCATATCGAGAATAGAAAAATTTCTAACCAAAGAGGAGCCGGAGGTCATTGTTTCATTAAAGACTTTGAAGCTTTTCGTTTGCTTCATAATGATTTGGTTGGCCAGCCAGAGTCAGGTCAGTTACTTAAAGCTTTAACTGAATACAACATCAAACTCTTGCGAGACAGTGATAAAGATATTGATTTACTTAAGGGCGTATTTGGTGACAAAATGAAGGTTGCGGACTAGTGAAGTTTGTAATTTCTAGCCATGTTATTATTTAGGCATGAGTAACAGACGAGTTGCAGTTTTACGTGGTGGTAGAGGATTTGAATATCAGCACTCAATGGAGAGTGGGGCTCGTGTCACTAATGCATTAAAGGAAAACAATGAATTTGTTAAGGACATTGTTATCACCAGGGGTGGTGAATGGTTACATAATGGCTTAACTCACAACCCGCACAATATCCTCTCTGATATTGATGTGGTTTTTGTAGCTTTACATAGCGGTCATGGTGATGATGGAGAAGCGTTGCGGGTAATAAATGACCTAGGTATTCCATATACTGGCAGCGGCGTGTTTGCTTCTGTGATGGCTTTAGATAAATTCTTGGCCAAAAGAATGATTAAAGACTTAGGCATTACAACTCCTCGTTATATGAAAATAACTCGTGATGGTGTGAATGACTTATCTCGCACCATCGCCAGCCTCACTGAACTATTTGGAACACAATACGTCATTAAGCCAGTCACAGCTAACTCATCTGTTGGAGTGATGTATGTCTCAAATCCCAGCATGTTAAGAACAGCAGTTGAATCAGTATTGAAAGATCATGAAGCTGTTTTAGTGGAGGAATACATCGCTGGTAAAAATGCAACAGTAGCCATTTTAGAAGACTTTAGAGGCCAATCTCACTATTTGTTCCCACCGATTGAAATTGTTTTAGATGGTGATCAAAAAGTTTATTCAATGATTGATAAAAGTGGTTATACAAATAATGAAATTTGCCCCGGACGATTTTCTGCTGCTGAAAAAAATATGCTTCAGGATAAAGCGCTCGCAGTGCATAAAAATTTGAATTTATCACAGTATTCACGGTCAGATTTTATTGTTCGTGATGGTGAAGTTTACTTCTTGGAGGTGAATACACGTCCGTCCTTAGATTTTAATTCGTCTTTAGATGTGGCTTTTAATAGTGTGGGTGTAAGTTTCTTTGAGGTAGTGGAGAAACTTTTAGAGACCGCAAAATGTACCAGATAATATGAAACACGTAGCAATTCTTTGTGGAGGACGCTCTTATGAGCATGAAGTGTCAGTAATTACGGGTCTACAAGTAGCTGAAGCTATTGATTCAAAAAAATACACTTTTTCATTTGTTTATTTTGATAAACATAACCAAGCTTGGTTAATCCCAACTTTAAAAACTCGAAAGGATTTTAAAAAGAAGCGCCGGATTAAGGTAGATATTGTAAAAAGAGAAGACGGTACGTATTTACAGTCCGCTGGCTGGCTCCCAGTAAAAAGAAAGATAAATGTTTTCTATTTAGCTTTTCATGGTGGTTCAGGTGAGTCTGGTCCAGTGCAGGGATTGTTGGAAGTTATGGATGCCGCGCATACCTCACCGACTCAAGAAGGTTCTGTTTTAGCGATGAATAAATCTGTAACAAAAGAAATATTGCGAGCTAAAAATCTACCGACGCTCGACAGCGTGACTGTATTTACTGCTGATTATGAACGTGATAAAACTGCCGTTCTTAAGAAAATTACAAAGGATCTAGAAATGCCAGTCATCATTAAACCTGTCCATCTCGGTTCTAGCATTGCCATAGAAGTAGCTCATGATGAGTTGGAGCTTGAAAAACATCTCACAGTAGCTTTGCGGGTTGATAAAGAGGTGTTAATTGAGCCTGCTTTGCAAGACTTCACTGAATTCAACGTGTCTGTTCGTTCTAATGGTGTAGATTTGGAGTTATCACCAATTGAAGAGCCTAAGAGAGAAGGGGAGGTGCTGTCATTTGCTGATAAGTATGACAATGGTTCTAAAAAGACTGGTGGTAATCAAGGTGGTGGTATGGAGCTTTTAGATCGTACAGTACCCGCTAAAATTTCTGACAGTTTAGCAGCTGAGATTAATGAATTAGCAAAACAAATTTATAAAGCCGTGAGACTTGATGGTTTAGTGAGAATTGATTTCATGTACAGTGAAGGAAATTTATACTGTACTGAAGTTAATCCAATCCCAGGCTCTATGTCATTTTATCTTTGGGAAGCTGCTGGTGAGCAGTTTAGTGAGCAGATAACTCAAGCGATTGAAGATGCTTCGCAGCGTAATAGTAAAAAGGTAAATATTGTTCCATACCAAACTGATATTGTTGATAAGTTTGTTTCTTAATTATTATAAGTAAGCTAGGTCTGATTGTTCTGGTAATACTAAAAGAATTTCTTTCTCACAATCTAAATAGTCACTAGGTGTGGTCAGTACATCTTTAGCAAATTCCACAATTTCTGTTTTCATACTCAGAACTTGTTTAATGTCTTTATGAAAGACGCTTGGATTAAGTATTACTCGGTCTGCAGTTTCATTCAGTAACGATCCAAGATTACGATTCACTTCAGAATTTTTTTGACCCTGTTCTCCAATACCAGCCGTCATGACCACTAAGGTTTTTTTGAGATTGTTGGCCATCCGTTTCGCTTCAAGAATGTTTTTCTTAGCTGTTTGAGGACTAATGTTGTATGAGTTGTCTATGATAGTTACACCGTCGTGGGTATAGTTTTGGTTGCGACGAGCAGGAGGGGTGAAGTTTTCATTGCTGTCTTTGATAAATTTTTCTTCTACCCCTAGATCTCTAGCAATAGCAGCGCTGATTATCTTGGTGCCAGACTCCTTTTCTGTAACAACAACAGATCGAATGGTGCTGGTGTCAATATGGTGTTCTTTTAATATTTCAATAGTTTCTGTACTAGCATAGCGTGCTCCATCTTTTTTTGTACCAGCGAAAATTTCATGTTTAGCTGCAACTAGGTTGGCAAAACTGCCGAATCTCTCTAAGTGCTGGTCTCCAAGTTTTGTTATGACAGAAAGGTCAGGAGGTAGCATGTCAGTAAACTCCTTAATATCACCTCGTACATACGCCCCCATTTCAACTATCAGGTACTCTGTGTCAGACGAGATGTTATTAGCTAAAATGTAATTAGCTACTCCAAGAGAAGTATTGATGTTTTCAGGGATAATTTCAGTTTTGTGAGTGTACTGCAAGAGATCCAAGAGTCGATATTTCATTGTTGTTTTACCGTAACTGCCGGTAATGGCGATAATTTTGACTTCTGGGTATTTTTTTGTAAAAAATCGTCGAGCTTTGTTTAAGGTGTTTTGCTTAGCTACAGAAGTGATCAAATCTACTGGTAGTGCAGCTAAAGCAATCAAATAGGGGATTATTATAGGCAAAAATAAGACAGCTAAAATTATGTAGTTTGGTGCTAAGTAAAAATTACTTAGTATAAAACTAATGATCAAAAGATTGGTTAAGAAATAGATAAGTTTAGTTCGAGTAGTGAACTTTAATTTATCACGCTTTTCAAAATTTCTTCTCAATAATCGAGGACCAACCTGACGTAAGTAACGAACTAAGTGATACTCTTCGAGTTGAAGAATGTACAAAAAATCTCGTACTGGTAGGTAATTGTTAGCTAACTTTGATATTTTCAACATAAGATTTTAGTTTGGCGGCCAGTAATTGCGGTTTTTCAAGATGTAGATCATGTCCAGCATCATTAATGATGTCTACTTTAACGCTTGGGATGATTTTTTCAATAGCGTAAGCTACAGAGATCGGTACCTGTGGGTCGTTTTTGCCCCATAATAGGTAAATTGGTATTTGTATATTTCTCAGTAAAACTGTTTGATTTTCGCCAATAATATTCTTAAATAATGTCTCCAGTTCTGTTCCTCTAACCGCTTGGTAGTCTGCAGAGCGTAAATTTGCTTTAAAATTTTCTGGTAAAAATGGTTTAGCTATACCAAGTAATTTACTCAGCGTTTTTTTAATCTTAGTTCTAAAATCGGTATGGTAAAGGTTGGGTGATCCATTTAATACAATAGCTTTCAGGTTTGTTGGTTGACGAGCGGCTAAAGTTGCAGCAACACGACCGCCAAAAGAGTGGCCAATAAGCATGTAGTCAGATTTTGATGTTAGGTTAGCTAGTTTTGATTCTAGCCAATCAGCCACATCGGTAATCGTTTCTATTCCGTTCACATAAGGTTCCTGACCAAAGCCTGGAAGATCAATAATTTCGACGTCGTGTCCTTGTTCAGTCAGGATGTTCTTCACGGTCTGCCAGTGTTCTGAGTTTTGTTGCCAGCCAGGTAATATAACTAGTTTCATATTGACAAGCAGTATAACCTTTTTCACAAACCTTGATAAGAATCGCCAGCTGAAGATCAAAGTAGTACAATAGTTGTAATGCCTAAAATGAAACCGCTAACTAAACGTGAGTTGGCTAAAATTGAGAAAGATTTGTCAGAATGGTCTTTAAACAGCAAGGAGACACAGTTAACGAGAACTTTTAAATTTGATAAACACATTGACGGCTTAATCTTTATGGCCAGAGTCACTGTTCATGCTGAGGTGAATAATCATCACCCTGATATGGAGTATTCACACGCGAAAGTAAAAGTTAAATTAACCACTCACGAACTTAAGGCGTTGACTAAAATTGACGTCAAACTAGCAAAGAAGATAGACAAGTTGTTTGTGGGTTAATACCAAATACCATTTCTTAATAATGATATACTGAAATCAATGGATGGTTCTAAACATGAGAGAGCGGCTATTATTGGCCTCTCGTATTTTATCGGTTTCCTTACAGCCTTCTTAGCTTTTTCTGATAAAGAAGAAGTCATTAATGTTTATACCCAGACGGCGGCGGTGGTAGACAGTGAGCAAGTGGTTGAGCTTGAGGAAGTTAAGTATGATTTATACGAGAATGAGTTAGGGTTGTTTTTAACTTTTGGTGATGAGCAGCACTTACTGAGTGCTAATAGGTCACATTTAACTGAGGGCAAGGAAGAGGTTTTAGGCTATCATTCGCAAATTATTGCTGCCGGACTATCACCTTTCTCTGAATTTGTATACTTTTGTGCACAGTTAACCTCTGACTCTGAAGACTGCACAGCTTTTGTTTACGACATTGCTAACAAAACTCTTAATACTGTAAAGCAACCAACAGGGGAGCCTTTTGTTGCTGTTGCTAGTCATAAAGCTTTTTGGCAATCAGATGGAAGTCTAGTAGTTAATGATTTTTCTTCAGCTAGTTTTGAACAACCTTGGCGTTAAAAACATTGACGTAGAACTTATCTGTAGTAATATATTGCGCACTCAAAGAGATTTTGAAAACAGTGTGGGCCCGTAGCTCAATTGGTAGAGCGCCTCATTTGCACTGAGGAGGTAGCGGGTTCAAATCCTGTCGGGTCCACAGTGTTTTTAAAACTCAAAGATGAAAAAACGACCCTAAGGGTCGTTTTTTCATCTTTGCATCTAATTTTAAACTGGGTACAACTTTACCTATCCGTTAAGTTCAGCTGTTATTATGTATCTATATAAGTAGGGGTTTTGTATCTTATGAATGAAATTATCCTAGAGGAATTAAGT
>CAYFXS010000020.1:8325-16696 GCA_964347215.1 uncultured Candidatus Saccharibacteria bacterium | reverse complement strand
AGGTGTCTAAAGAAAGTGAACAAAAAGTAGCGGTTGTTGGAGGGGGTATTTTTGGCTGTACTACCGCTATTGTGTTGGCTCGGGCTGGTTATCAGGTGGATCTGTTTGAAGCTAGTGATGACATTATGAAAGCTGCTTCAGGGATTAATCAATACCGGATGCATCGCGGCTATCATTATCCAAGGAGTGCTGAAACTATAACCTCGTGTCGGGAGACAGCGGGTACATTTGAAGATGAATACAGTGGTGCCATCATTAGCCATCATGATCACTATTATGGGATTGCTAAAGAAGGCAGTTTTCTTTCGGGGCAGGAGTATTTGGCTGTGATAGCTGAACATGATTTACCGTACGAAGTGGGTACTCCGTCACATATAAATCCAGATTCAGTTGATGTGGTTATTAAAGCCGAAGAAAATTTATATGACCCTTATAAAATTAAGAGTTTGGTGGAAGTACGTCTGAGAGAGGTTGGGGTAAAGGTGCATTTAAATCAGAAGATAGAGTCCATTGATGAATTGGCTAACTACAATCAGATTGTCGTGGCTACCTATGCTTTGTCAAATAGTGTATTCGGTAATAAGCCTGAATTCCAAAGAGAGTATCAATACGAAGTCTGTGAAAAGGTGGTGGTGGAAATCCCTGAAGGAATGGAGAGGGTCAGTACTGTCATAATGGACGGTCCGTTTACTTGTTTTGATCCATTGGGGGATACTGGCAACGCTGTTATGGGTCACGTTGTTCACGCTATCCATCACACCAACATTGGCTATGAGCCAGAGGTTCCCGAGCAGATCAAACCTTATTTAAATCAAGGAGTCATAGAAAATCCTGTGGTAACAAACATCGATAAGTTTTTGGAATCAGCTTCGCTGTACATGCCTAAGCTAAAAAATGCCAAGCATGTTGGATCCATGTTTACCATCCGTACAGTTTTACCACGCGTGGATGATACGGATACCAGACCAACGATTGTTAACGTAGTGGATGATAGAGTTATTACTATCTATTCTGGAAAGGTGGGGAATAGTGTTAAGGCAGCCAATGAAGTGTTAGCCATGATTAACGCCAGAGTTAATTAATTTGCTGTTTGATTAACTGAAGTGCTTGTGCAACACCCAGGTCAGTTTTTTCCGCATCGGTGTTTCGATTAGCATTTTGTAGTGTCAGGAAATAACTCAGTTGTTTATCAAGCAGCTGCGGAGCAGGTGAGAAAGAGGTCTGCTCACCGCCAATTGTGACAGTAGTGATTCGGGACTTCTTGTCTTCAATGCGGCGATTAATTTCAATTTCTGATCGACCATTTTCGTGTTCAAAATGAATAGTAACTAAATCTGTTTCTAACTCCAGGTGACTAATTGTAGTTATGCTACCTAGTAATTTACACGCTAAAGCAATGTCGTGTACTAAGAGATTATCAACAATTGACTCATCAAAACTGCCCCATTTGTGCCAGGTGGACTGGTAGGTTACTTGGCCTTTTGTGGTGGGTAGCTTAGTCATTATTTCATCAAGGGTGGGGTCGAGACAGTATAAATAATTCGTCAGTAATGCTAACTGATTATGGGATGCTAGGTTGTAGAGGTTCTTAACTTCTGTTTCATTGTTAGCTAGAGGTTTTTCTACTAGGACATGTTTACCAGCTTTTAAAACCTCACCAGTAATGTCTACGTGAGTGTCGATAGGGGTGGCAATACAAACATGTGTGACCTCTGAGTCAGTTAGTATGTTTTGGTAGTCATCACTGAAGTTTATTTTTGGATACTTTTGGGCCATTTCTGTGTATTTGACAGTGTCACGGACTGCTACAGTTTTAACTGTAGCTAGCTCATTCATAACTCTGACGATATTTTGTCCCCATTGCCCAGCGCCAATGATTCCTACTACCGGTTTTTTATTCATGGGGTCAGTATTACTTATTTTAAGCCGGTGAGCAACTGTCTTCCTTTACAAATCTTAGATTTGTTGTATTGTTGTGATGAACAAGAAATAGAAACGGGAGAAGTTCGTTGCATATTCGAATTGGCACGCTGATGCGTGCATATGTCCAAGATGCTGAGCGTCTATCAGGACAGGTTCACAGCCTCAATCAAGCTGTAGGTCGCTTGCAAGGGTTGGGAATTGAAGATCACTTCGTGTCGGTTTGGTCTGATCCGAATCAGCCTCATTCTGACTACGGTGGTCTGTATTCAGCACTGGTGGAGAACTTTAAAAGCTCTACTGGCGTAAACGTCAAAGAGACGAAGGGGGACTTGTTTGTCGATGCTCTGAATCGTCGCTTGGTCGAGATGAGAGACGTTGGCTGTACCCATGTACTGGTACTGTCGCCGTCAGCTGTGCAAATCATTACTCCAGCTCTGCTGGATTTGGTGAAGGAAGCTGTATATTTCGACGAAGCAAAAGTAGTCGGAGTGGCTCATCCAGATTTTCCTGATCTGAGCTCTTGGTCAGTGACCAATACTCATTGCTTCTGGGAGCTCGACGCTCTGATCGATTGTGGTGGGTTTGACGAAAATGATCGTCGCCCGGCCGACTTTGACGCCAGTATTCATTCGCAGGGTGTCTGGGAAGCTTATACTGCTTTAAAGTTGTCTGAGGCCTGCGAGCGTCCAGCAACAGCGATCATTGACACTGATGAATCAGTGGGAGATACGCGGACTGATGCTAAGCATCGGGTGAAAATCGGCAACAAAAAGCGTCGTTTGGACGATATGTTGTCTAGTATCGATATGACACAAGAAGAGTTCGCTCACAGGACTCTGATTGAGGGTTATCCGTACGTGTTGCAATCATGAATAAGTGGCCGGGCGCCCGTCAGGGCGCCCAGCACATAACTATAAACGGTCAGCTGACCGTTTTAAATTTGCCTAAAATTAATGTTATTATTCATACATTATTTTCGTATGGTTGATTTTATCGGTTTAGGAGCGCAGAAAGCAGGTACGTCGTGGGTGTATGCTTGTTTGTATGAACATCCAGAAATTCATGCCCCAATTAAGGAATTGCATTTCTTCAGTCGGGATCGGTTTGGTAAGGGTGACCAATGGTATGAATCACATTTTGATCGCCGTGAAGCTGGTCAGAAAGTAGGAGAGTTTTCTACCTCCTATCTTTATTCCAAAGAGGCACCGAGTCGGATTGCTGGTATGTATCCAAACGCCAAGATGATTGCCATTGTGCGTAATCCGATTAAACGTGCTCACTCTCATTACTACAACATGCTTAAAGCGGGCCTGATTCCAAAAACCACCACCTTTACCCAATTCAAGGAGTCTGACGATAGTGTGTTGGGGCAAGGTTTATACACCAAACAGCTCTATCGCTACCTACAGTATTTCTCTAAGCGACAATTACTTATTTTAGTTTACGAAGATATTGAAAAAGACCCCGCTGCTTTCATGAAGCAGATTTACGAACATTTGGAATTAGAAGATTTAGAATTCCAGCCAACCATGCTGCATAACAAAGTAAATATCGCCCGCATTCCAAGCTGGATCGGTTTAGAGCGTTGGATGCATAAAGTAGCTGAGATGATGCGTAAAATACGTTTAGATAAAGCAGTGTGGGCTGTTCGTAAATCCGGTTTACCAGACTACATTAGAGGTGTGAATACCAAAAAGATGTCCTACACTCACGAAACTGACGATATGAAGCTCAATCGTCAGTTGTTGGAGGACTACTACCGAGATGAGGTGTCCGCGCTAGGGAGTCTGATTGGGCGTAACTTAACTGAAGAGTGGAAGATTTAAATTAATAATGAAACATCTATTACGAGACATAGTTATTAATCTTTTTACCTATACTGGCGCAACTGCTATTTATCGACGTCGTTGGAAGAAGTATGGCCCGCTGGTACGAGTGGTCAGTTTTCACGATGTAGCTGATCGAGAATGGTTTGCCAAGGTTTTGGATTTGTTTTTAGAGACTACAAATGTAGTGACCCCGAATCAGTTCTTGAAACAAGATTTTAAAAATGACCAACTCAATCTACTCATTACTTTTGACGATGGTTACCAAACCTGGGTTGATAATTGTCTACCGGAACTAAAAAAGAGAGGTATTCAAGCTTTGTTTTTTATTAATTCAGGACTGCTGGATGTGGCTGAGGATGAAGAAAAAGCGGCTGATTTCTATCAGAGCAAGGTTCTTATCTCACCTAAGGATCCTTTGACGTGGGAAGGTGTCCGGCAGCTAAAAGCTGCCGGACACACAATTGGCTCCCACACCGTCAATCATGTTCGTATGTCACAAATTTCTCTAGAGCAGGCTACTGAAGAGGTTGTTAGTGATGTTGGTCGCTTAGTGGAAGTGTTGAGTGAAAAAATAACCACCTTCGCGTATCCTTTTGGCACTAAAAGTGATTATAGTAGTGAGACAGTTGATATGATCAAAGACTTGTCACTAACCCAGTTCTCCGCCGTGAGCAGTTTTGTAAGACCAGAAGACATCATGAACAAAAATTTAATCCCCCGCACCTTAATCGAAAACAATCAATCACCCCAATCCATCACCCAATGGCTCCACGGTAGCTATGATTTGTTCGCTCGATTAAATTATAAATAATTCATTTATTAGATTTACGCCTAGAAATGCAGCAGATTTTTATTCCATTTAACGGTAGATATCCTAGCAATAAAGCAGCGGCTATTTTTGCTGCTAAAACTGCACAGTATTTTGCATCTGAAGGTAAAAAGGTGACTTTAATTGCATCACGTCGGTGGCATGATAGGGGTGATCCATTTGAGTTTTATGCAATTCAGAAAAGCTTTAATTTGATATATGTGCCAAGCTTTCAAATGATAAATTCACCTTTCTTAAAATTGCTCTCGTTTTATATAAATTTGTTTGTATTTACATTCTTTACAATGAAATATCTGAATAAATATGCAGGAGAGGATGATGTGATATATACAACTGAAAATCACATTGCATTAAAGGCGAGTAAAAAATGGATTACATGTATTGAGATTCATGATCTTCCAGGAAATAAAAAATTTTTCTACAAAAAATTATTTGATCAAGTTACCCATATTTTAGTTACCAATAATTGGAAGCTTAATAAATTGAAAGAAATGTACCCAAGCGTAACAGGTAAATCTTTTGTTGAATTGAATGCTGTTGAGATTTCAAATTTTAAAGGTCATCATTCCAAGGTAGAAGCTGAAGATTATTTAAATTTGCCCAGATCAGAGCAGAGGGTCCTTTATACGGGTCACTTGTACGAATGGAAAGGTGTTGATACTTTAGCGGAGGCTGCATTTCTTTTGCCAGATGTGACATTCTATTTTGTTGGTGGAACAAAAGATGATGTTTCTAGATTTAAAGATAAATATAGAGATGTTAAAAATATTAGAATTATTGGTAATAGACCACATGCTGAAATATATTATTGGCAGAAAGCATCCGATGTTTTAGTTCTCCCCAATACTGCCAAAGAAGACATTTCTAAGTATTACACATCTCCAATGAAACTTTTTGAATATCTAGCTAGCGAAAGACCTGTTGTTGCAAGCAATTTGCCTTCAGTGAGAGAAATAGTGGATGATTCTTGTGTTTATTTTTTTGAACCTGATGATCATTTGAGTTTGACTGAGAAAATATCTGGAGCATTAAATTCAGATAATGGCTCTAAAATTAGGAAATGTTACGATAAAGCACTGCAACATACTTGGACAAAGAGGGTGCGTAGAATAATTAACAGAATTGATCAACATGAATATAAAAAATAATAAAATTCCTGTTATTTACATAATGAGTGCAAATCATTCAGGATCAACTCTACTAAGTCACTTGTTGAATGCACATACAAAAATTTTTGGTTTAAGTGAAATCGAGAAAATTGGATCTTTTATACCAATGGGTGATAGGGCGTTATGTACTTGTAAAAAAACATATGATGTTTGTGATTTTTGGGGAGATTTAACACGTGATTCTTCTATAGATCCTCTTGTTAACTCTCAGTTTCGACAAGTATATCGGAATAATATGGATTTCATCTTAGATAGAAAAAAATTTAAGTTTAAAACTCGTGAACCATACAATCTTTCTTTGAAAGAATACCTCGATTCTCTAAAGTTCATTTATCGCTACGCTTTAGAAAAAAGTGGTTCTACATACGTTGTAGATTCAACTAAAAACATTGATCAGCTTGGTATTCTCTCCAAAGAAAGTGATGTTTCTTTATGTATGATACATTTGATTCGCGAACCAGGAGGTGTAGCTTGGTCTTATCAAAGAAAATACGGGAGTTGGTTTTATGGAACAAAACATTGGTTGAAATCAAATTTCAAGAGTTCTCTCATAAAAAGGAGACTGCAACGACTAAGGGTAAATGTTGTAACGTTGAGCTACTCTTCTTTGATAAGAGACCCAGAAGCTACTCTTAAAGATTTGTGTCACAAAATTGGTATACCTTTTGAATCAGGTATGCTTGACTACAGCTCAGCTGAACATCATTTTTGTGGCGGGAATCGTCGTACGTCTGTGAAGACAGATAAGGTGATTGGCGTAGATAATTGGAGAGAAAAAATGAGTCTTTTTAAGAAAGTGGTAGTTTTTGCAGTTGCTGGATGGGTGTATTTCCTTATGTACAAAAAGAAATAGCATATCTCAGCTTCTTTTTAAAAGACCCTTTCAAATAAAGGTTTTAGTTTGTAGGCACCATAAGTAGTAAGATGCTCTCCGTCAATGTATAGTAGCCCGGTTTCGTCTTCAAAATAACACTGGATATCATCACATAATAATTCAGTTGGATCTAGTATTTCTACGTTATATTTCTCTAATTCATAAAATATTGCGCTAGTTTCAGATCTGAGGTCATTATGCTCCTTCAAGGGAAGGGGTGTAATGTATGTTTCTTCTGAGGATACATTTGATTGGTAAAATAATTCTCTGCGATCAATTTTTTTGTATGGAACCTGTCTTACAATGTATAGCTTCTTGCCTAGGTTGTTCAACTGCTGAGACAGGTTAATTATTTGTCTATTGAAACTCTCATGCGCAGCTGATTCATTTAATGATACTGCTTTTTTGTCAGTTACTAGTAGTCCTAGATTGTTGTGGTATAAGTTGATGTATTTATTCCATGCCCCCATTAAAATCACAGTATCAACTTGTTCGTTTAGTATCTGTCTTTCAAAACTATTTTGAGCTAGCTTGCAATGCTCTCTTGAGGGTGTTCGACTCACATTTGTTAGTGGGATACATCCTCTTGTGCCAATAAAAATTCCAGCATTATTTTTTGTTTTTGCTTGATCATCTATTACGTGTAGTATTTGCTCAGCAACACTGTCCCCCCACACAATAAATGTAGGATGGTCGGATGTTCCTATGTGGCCATAGTTATCATTATAGAAAAAAATTTCAGATGGACTATTTGCGTTGTTGTCAATGATGTATTTTGAAGAATTTTCGTTTGTTTCAATAAACTTAACGAAATAACCCATTGATGCTACTAATATCATTGATATTGCTCCTATAGGAATGATAATGGAAGGTTTTTTTATGTGATGGTCCTGGAATGGCTTCTCTATTATTTTGTAAGATATCCATGCAAGGGAAATAGATAGAAGTATTAGTGATAGATACTGATAATGGAAAAGTTCATCAACTAAAAAATTAGAGTATACAAAAATTGGCCAATGCCATAAATATAATGAGTAAGAAATAAGCCCAATAAAAGTAATTAATTTGTTGGTCAGTATAAAGTTTGCTATCGAACCTTTAGTAGTTTGTCCGATAATAACTGCTGCTGCGCCAAATGTGGGAAGTAATGCGCTGACGCCTGGAAATATTGCGTCACGTGATAAAAAAAAGATGGAGGTAATAATAAGCAATATACCTAGTGTAGACGCAACATCAGATGCAATTTTATTTTTAATTGATATGCCATAAAGAGCTATTAAAGATCCTAAAATTAATTCCCAAGCTCTTGGTAAAAGGAAGAAAAAAGCAGCAGTTATATTATCTGCTCCACTCCAGATGCTTTTATTAAAAAAATCAAATGTGTTTCCTGGCTCCAGGTTTGTTAGATAGATACTGTTAGCAAAAGAAATGACCCCGATTAGTAAAATAACGTGTTTTGTTTTTGATCGAATTCCTTTGACCAGAATAAGTAGTATTATTGGTAGAATGATGTAAAATTGCTCTTCGATTGATAGAGACCAGGTGTGTAATAGCGGTAATGTTTCAGCTGGGTCCGCAAAATAGCTGTCTCTTCTTAAAAAGTAAATGTTTGATAAAAACACACTTTGAGATATGACCGAGCGACCAAGGCTAACTAAATCGCCCGGGTATTGCAAAATAAAAATACCAACAAAAGTTGTGATTATTGACATTGCAAAAAGTGCAGGGAAGACGCTTTTAATTCTTT
>CAYFXS010000020.1:2536-8315 GCA_964347215.1 uncultured Candidatus Saccharibacteria bacterium | reverse complement strand
TAATCTTAATTTTTCATATTTTGCATGAATTAAAGGAATTTATTGCTTTATTTGCCTATCTGTTAATATAATTTTTACCCAAAATTTATATAATGAAAAATTACCTCTTTCTATCTGCTTCAAAATTATTGATGTAATTAAGAAACCAGATATCACAAAAAAAATATCTACACCTATAAAACCACCTGATGCAAAGGAAAAATGTGCATGGTAAAAAATCACAGCAAGTACTGCAATTCCCCTTAGTCCAGTTATGTCGTCCCTATATTTAATTGTTGACATGAGATTTCAAGATGAGTGTCTCAGTTATTTATTGAACTGTCAATTTTAAATTATGTTAGTTATAATGTCTTATCTATAAAAATATGAAATCAACTTCTTATTCAAAAAAGCGATTAGTGTTTAGATTTGGGACTAATAAAAATTACAATAGTCAAGAAATGATTGACGATGGGCTGCAGGCTGTTGATGATTTAAAAAGTAAATTTACCATCTCTAAAAACGCAACGTATGACCCGTACCACCCCAGAAGTGAACAAAGGTACATGCATCTAGCAGATTATCATAAAGAATACTTAGTGGGAGATGTTATTGATGTTGGGAGTAGGAGTTCGGACCTTTTGGAGCGACTTTCTGGAGTGAGGGCTAGTTTGGTAGATAAACACAACCGAGATCTCCCTGACTGGGATTGGGAAAAAGATATAGTTCCTGCACCTGATGCGTCTTACAATACTGTGATTTGCTACGATACTCTTGAGCATATTGATAATTTCCACGAAGGGTTTTATGACCTATTGCGCCTGTCTAATGATTACATTTTGATTTCTTTACCGAATAATTGGAAAAAAGCTTTTAATGAGTTTATTAAGGGGAGAGGAAGATGGGCGTCGTATGGTATACCTCCTGAAAAGCCACACGATCGACATAAGTGGTTTTTTAACACTGAAGATGTAGAGGATTTTATTTATTATCACTCAGTTCCCGATAGAGGTAATTACGAAGTTGTTGATATTAAATATCACATTCCTAAAACTATATGGCGCATAAAGCTTCTGTACCCAATATTTAGATTACTTTTGCCTGAATATCAGTATAAAAATTTGTTTGTTGAAACTGTATTTGTTGTTCTTAAGAAAAAGTCTAATGAAGAAATTGGTTAAAAAGATCCTTCCTTCAAGAACGGTAAAGAGTATTGGTAGATTGAATGCTGACAGAAAGCGTTTATATACTCCTAAGTATAAACACCCGCTTAATGATGGCGAGTTGGATATTGTTATTTCGTACAACAGTGATGGGGGGTATGCAGTGCCTTCAAAATCAATTCATAGACCAGCAGCACAAAAAATTATGTCAGGTTCTTTTTATGAAACAAATACTCTAAATTTCATAAATGATGTTTATGAGCAAGGGGACGTAGTACATGCGGGTACTTATTTTGGCGACATGTTACCTCAGCTGTCTGGCTTAGTTGGGGATAATGGTGTGGTGTGGGGGTTTGAACCCAATATTGAAAGTTTTAGATGTGCCCAGATAACTGTATTATTAAACGGATTAGAGAATGTTCGCTTGCAAAATGTTGGATTGGGAGACAGGAAAGGAGATGGGGTTTTTGTGACTCATGATCTTAATAATGGTCAGTCGTTAGGTGGAAGTAGTTATTTTGATAATGAAAGAGAGAAAAAAAAGGGGGGGAACGTATCAATAGTAACTATAGATGATGTTCTGTCTTCATCTAACCATATTGCAATTATACATCTGGATGTAGAGGGGTATGAGAAATTAGCGCTGGCTGGATCTGTGGGAATAATTAAGAGAGATTTACCTATTTTGATTCTTGAAACGGTACCTGATGATGTGTGGTTGGCAGAAAATTTATTTTCACTAGGATACAGGGAGACTGAAATTATTGACAACAATACCGTTTTCCAGGTTGTGTAAAAAAATAAAGAACCGGTTAACCGGTTCTTTATTTTTTATTTACTCATCCATTTTTCTCGTATTGAGAACCTTGATTGTTGAGGCAGATCTTTAATTTTATTTAAAAAATCTTTATTATAATAGTACATCTTGTTTTCTCGGTATGTTGGAGCCGAGTAGCCAAATGTTGACATCAATCGGCTGTTTTCAGTTGCAACGCCTCCATAGTGCAGGCCGTTTGTGTCGCAGAATATCACTGTACCAGCTTTAGCTATCATTGGAGTTATGTCTGCTTCAGGAACGGCAGCTTCAACTTCTTCATTTCCTGGGTATGAACCTGCAGGAGGTTGTTGAGGGAACAGTTTAGCGTAATAGTGATCTTGAGTGGGGGCTGAGTGTTTAACGTAGGTAAATGGACCGGAAGTTTCATCGATATCATTTAAATATGTGAATACTTTAACCACTTTTTGCTCTTGTGGATCACGATGCCAATTTTGAGAATTAGTCAGTTCTCCTTTTGAAGGTATGGTTTCTTGCAGTGTGAAATACAGTAGCTTTGTCTGCATTTCCATATAACTATTAACGATGTCCAAAATCTTTGGTTTTAGTGCATGTTCCAGAAAAGGGTTATTTAGATCAAGTTTCACCACTTCGTCCCAGTAGTCCTTTAGGAACTTTTTTTTATGATTGGTACTTCCAGACTGTTTTAGTTTTTCAGCGTAATCTCTGTAAGTCTGTAGTATGTTCTCATCTGGGAATAAGTCATTAATGTCCACTGTTGCTATTCCAAATTCTTTTAAATCTGACAGAATTCGTTTCTGTACAGCGTTTAACTCTGGTTTATTTTTCTGAAAAGCATTCCTACTTTTTTTATTTAAAAATTCCCATATTGGTAGAGGATATTTTAGCTTGGCGTATATGATGAATAGGTTTTTATTGAGTGTGTGTTTTATGCTCATAGGTTGAGTTTAATTCCTTAAGTTTGAGATTAGTATACCTTATAACCAAGTATTTGATCACTTAGTAGTGATTAACGGGACCATTTTTTATTGAGAACTGATCCAGTTGCGGCAGATATTTTACTGAGATCTTCTTGCAGCTTTTTAGGGTAAGAGTAGTGTATATTTTCTCTAAGTGTAGGTGATCCGTATCCGAAGGTGGACATAAGACGAGTTCCCGCTTGTGAGTAGCCGCCGCGATGAAGTCCGGTTGTGTCACAGAAAATTACTGTTCCAGCGGTGCCTTCAACTACCATTTGATCAGAGGGTGGTACTTTAGAATTAACTGTTTCTGAAGTGACGTAACCCCCCTTTAGGGCCGTTTGAGGGGCAACTTGTGAGTATTTTTTATTTATTGTTGATTCAGGGATGTAACAAAAAGGTCCGTCTTTTTTACTAACGTCTGATAAATAAATGTAAACTCTGCAATTTCTTTTTTCTTGAGGTGCACGGTGCCAGTTTTGTGAATGTGATGGTAATTCCCCACGGGCAGGTAGTGACCGTCTGATCATGAAATGATGTAGCATACTATTCATTCCCATGTAGGTATTAATTATGTCAAGCATGTATTCATCAGTAGCTAGAGTGAAAAAAGGTACCTCAACACCTAATTCAGGTATTTCAGGTAATAAATCCTCCAGGAATGGCTTTTTGTGATTTACGCGAGCTCGATCCTGGCGTTTTTCAACATAAGTTATTAACTCTGACAGTACATCTCTCCCGGGGAATAGCTCATTTAAACTGGTTATCGCAATACCTCTGTTTTGTAACTGAGTTACGATTTCAGCCTGATGTTCATTGAGTTTGGGTTTGTGGTTATTAAAATCACTAACGGCTTTTCTGTTAAGCCAGTGCCATATGCGCATACGATGCTTGAGTAAAGCATAAATAGTAAAGACATTCTTACGAAAAGTAAATTTAAACTTTTTCCAGCGCCTTCTCCAGATCTTATTCATGGATCACATTATAGACAAAATGTGTTAGGCTACAAGCACCATGACTGAGGAAGAAAGGCCAAAAACTATTTTTGTAGTAATTTCGAAGAATGTTTTGAGGAGAAATATTCTAGAAACTGATTTTTGGCCTGAATTCATAAGAGGGGCTGGTAATGCAAAAGTTGTATTGATAGGAGAGCCAGGGGGAGAAGATATATATAAGAAATATCAAGCATCTAATGTTGTCATTACTCATGTCCGGAAAGATAAGAAAACAATGTGGCGTAGCCTGGTTCTTTTCTTGGTTAGAACAGGTACTAATACACACGGTGTTAAGTTGTATAGGTGGAGAAGCTATACTCTTGGAGAGGCCAGCTTGTTTGCAACTTTAGTGAAAGCTTTTATTGCGAACACTGTGGCCAGATTCCCTTGGTATCATCATTTTGTTCGTTTTTTATATTCCTCTCTAAAACTTAATTGGATTGAGGACTTGTTTGATGAATACGAACCTGACATGGTTTTTGCACCAGCTTTGGTTGATATTGTGTATGATGCCATGATTGGTGCGGCAGCCAAACGTCGAGGTGTTAAAGTCGTTGGTATGGTGCGTAGTTGGGATAATTTAGCAATTCATGGTTTATTTCCGTTTGTCCCTGATGTATTTATCTTTCAAAACAAATATCTTAAGAAGTGTGCCGAAAGTTTGCAGTCTATTGATCTATCAAAGATTAAAACTAGTATTGTTGGTTTACCACATTATGATTCGTATCGGTTTCCTGAAAAGTTCATAAAGCCTAAATCTCAGTTCCTAGAAGATAATGGACTTGATTCTAATAAGAAGTTGATTTTACTTGGAGGTTTTGATTTTTACTGGAGTGAAGACGTGTTGCCCAAGAAACTTGATCAAGCCATTGAGGATGGGAAGTTATCCAGCGAAGCACAGGTAGTTTTTCGTCCGCACCCTAGTACGCCGTTTAAGATGGAGGACTATGGTATGGATAATTTAAAACACACTATCTTAAATGCACCCTTTTTAGATAAAAGGACAGCTTTCAATGATAAAGAATTTTTTATTAATCTTTTATATCATTGTGATGTTTTGATTAATGTAGCCTCTACGTTAGCTATTGATGGTGCAGTTTTTGATCGTCCAGTTATTTGCATCAATTTTGACGACCCTAGCAAAGTACTACCGAAATGGAAACAGGTAGGGCGTCTGTTTGATAGTTTTGATCACTATGAAGCATTGATGAAAACTGGTAGTGCAAAGGTCTCCACTTCCTTTGATATGATGATCGAAGACATTAATGCTTATTTCACTGATCCAGTCCTACATCACGAAAATAGAGTTGAAGCGATCGATAAGTTTGTAGCACCGTTTGAGGGAGACTCAGGCAAAAGGTTAGTCCGTGAGGTGTTAAGAGAGGTGAATAACCTGTAACTAATAGGCTAAAAGAACGGTAGTATAACGCAATATGACAGATAAAATTAAACCAGGAATTGAAATCTTTGATGATTTGTTTGTACTTGAATTGGCTCGCAATCATTGGGGGAGTGTGGATCGTGGGAAGGAGATAATCAAACAGTACTCTGAGGTGGTACATAAAAATGAAGTGAGAGCCTCCATAAAGTTGCAGGCTTTCGATACTGATAATTTCATTCATAAAGATTTTATTTTATCGCCTGAAGAGTTGGCTGATGGTGAAAATACTCAAGCTCCTGGCTCACACACTCGTTACATAAAGAAAACCATGGCAACAAAACTGACGGATGATCAATTCGGTGAGTTGGTTGAGGCCATTAGGTCTGAAGGGTTGGTTGTAATGGTGACGCCATATGATGAGCGCTCTGTGGATTTATGCAATGAACTTAATATTGATTCATTAAGAGTGGTCGAGGAAAAAAAAGAAAAGGTAGAAAGTGAAGAGG
>CAYFXS010000020.1:0-2526 GCA_964347215.1 uncultured Candidatus Saccharibacteria bacterium | reverse complement strand
AGTTGGCTAGTTCTGATACGGGATGTTTACCGTTGGTAGAGAGAGTTATTGCTTCAGGCAAGCCACTTTCAATTTCTACAGGTGCAGTGACTCTGGAGAATGTAGACAGGGTGGTTGATATGGCCAAAGCAGCCAAAGTTCCGCTGTTAGTAAATCAGTGTGTATCAAATTATCCGACCGATGATGATGATCTTCATTTAAACCAGATAGATTTTTGGAAGAATCGTTATCCTAACAATCCGATTGGATTTTCATCTCATGACTACACTGATATTACGCGTTCTCATATAGCTGCAGTTGCCAAGGGGGCAACTTCTTATGAGAGACACATTGATATTCAGGCAGACGAACGGCCTGTTTCGAAGTACTGTATTATTCCTGAGCAAGCAGACGAATGGTTTCGTTCTCATCATGTAGCTAGGGCAATGTGTGGTGAAAAGACAGATAGTGTCAGAGAAATGACTGATATTGAAAGGGGTTACTTACGAAGTGTAAATAGAGGTGTTTATGCTCTTAAAGATTTGCCAGAGGGATATACTTTTACTCATGAAGGTTTAGGTAGTGATTTTTATCTTGCTATCCCATTGCAAGAAGAACAATTATCTTCAGGTGAACTAACTTGCCCACGTACACTAACGTCTACTGTAAAAAAAGATGAGCCAGTGAATTACGATGATATTGCTTTATAAAGTATGACTAAAGTCTGTGACAATAAATCAGTCGGTGTCATTATTATAAATGAAGATAAGGAAATTTTACTAATAGAACGGAAGAAGTTTCCACTTGGTTTTGCTGCACCATCTGGACATATTGATGATTTTGATGGACCAGAAGCCTGTGCTAAAGGAGAGGTGAGAGAGGAAGTAGGCTTAACTATATTAAGACTGAATCTTGTTTTAGAGGAAACTAAACATAATCCATGCCGTAGAGAGGGAGGTGGTCACCATCGGTGGTGGATTTATGATGCTGAAGTAGATGGTGTGGTAGAAGGGAGTGAGGATGAGACTAAGCAAGTCGTGTGGTGTAATTCAGAAAAAATAAATGAGCTGATGTATCGCACAAAAGCTTATCAGCTTGGTGAGATTTCAGAAAAGGAATGGGAAAATAATCCAGGGTTGGAGTTGGTCTGGTATGAATTTTTTAAACAATTAAAAATCACCAACCTTTTAGGTCAGTGATTTTGTTTATTAATCTACTAGATTTAAATCTCCGTTAAGGATGTTTTCTGGGTTTTTCATAGCTTCCAGCTCGTCAGTATAAGGTACTTCAGTTGGAATTGGGTTCATTAGGTAAATTTCCTTGTTGCCAACAAAAGCAAAACCAATCTCCATCAAAGTGTTACCACCAATATAATTTTTCTTGCCTTTTTTGTCGTAGTTTAATACCACAATACCATCGCTTGCCATGATTGAGTCATGCCACCATTTTATGTAATTGTTTTCTACTTTGGTTTGAGCATGTTCACGAAGTTCATTTTTATCGTGAAATTCGTCCCAGGAAGTTTTGCTGTATTCGAACATGTGTTCGTGAATAGTTGGTTCATGTCCAAGTTTCCTTAACTCATTGTAAACTTCAACAAATTTATCTGCAGCGGACACACTGCCTACTAATGTCAATTTCATAATGTATTGTAGTATATCTTATACTTTTTTAGGTTCAAGGAGGTTACAGCAGTTACTTGACAAATAGAAAATTTCTTAGTACTTTTTGTTAAAGTAAATATAAGTGAGGTGTTGTTATGAAATCTAAACAGATTAACGGATCTGAGTATGCAGCTGGTGAAGGTGCGCTTAAAATCAGCCATTTTGCTATCTACCAAAGCTTTGGTCCTATTGCAGCTGGCTTTGCATACCAGTTCTTTATCACAGCCGTGATCGGCTTCGTAGAGGTGCTGGTTGCAGGTTTTGTGGCAAAAAAACAAAATCATCAGTTTTGGCCCAATACACCGGCGGTCCTCAGGGCGGTAGCTTTCGGGCTCGTTGCCATTTGGCTCACAGTGGTACCTATCTATGCCATCGCCCAAGGTTCTGGAACAGCTCTCTTTGGGTTTATGACCGCTTTATCGGTATTGCCAGGGGCAGTATTTGATCGCTACACTTTCGGTGATCGCATGCGCTGGGTACACTGGGTCGGCATTCTGCTGTTTTTGGTCTCCGCCTATGCGATCCTTGACTTCCCGTCACTATCGGCCTTTCTGACCTTGCCACTCTGGGTATTGTTGGCCTATACGTTCCCGCTCGCCGCGGCACTCAATGAGGTTTTAGCGCGTTTTGCAAGTGTGAAGGGGATTTCGCCAACGGTGAATACGTTCTGGGTCGGTGCTACTCAACTTGTGGTGTGTACTGTCTTGATCCTTGTGGGGATTGGTGGTGCGCTTCCAGAGGTGACTCAAGGTGCATTCGTGACCATGCTGGTCTTAGGTTTTCTAATTTGGCTTGGACATATAGTCAAGCAGTTGGCCTATGCTGACAACCAAATGATTGTCGTTAAGAAGATAATCATGATCGGTGTGCTGATGGTTGGTGT
>CAYFXS010000019.1:15787-17513 GCA_964347215.1 uncultured Candidatus Saccharibacteria bacterium | reverse complement strand
TTTGACAACGATATCCCACGTTCCGCTGGTGGAATTTCAGGTTCTCCATACCATTCACGTTTTCTTGATTGGAGTTTAGGCAATCTTGGTAACCAAGACCAGCAACTTAGCGCTGGTGCGGTTGCTTCACCTGGAAACGTAACCATTACTAAGGTTGTTACTAACGACAACGGCGGTACTCTAGAAGTTTCTGACTTCCCACTATTCGTTGGTGGTACACCAGTAACTAGTGGTGTTCCTACAGACTTTGACGCTGGTACTTACACTGTGTCAGAAACAGGTACATCTACTTACACAGCTAGTTCGTGGGGTGGTGACTGTGATCCATCTACAGGTGAGTTGGTGGTAGAAGAGGGTCAAAGTTACTCTTGTACTATTACTAACAACGACAACGCTCCGTCCCTATCACTAAACAAGATTGTTTCTGGCGGTTCAGCTTCGGATACTGATTTTGAGCTAGTGGCTACTGGTCCAACTTCAATCTCTGGCTTCGGTTCAACTACTAGCGGAAGTGACTTCTCAGCTGGCACTTACGTACTAACTGAAAATGATAATTACGCTGGTGAAGGTTCATACTCTGCAGGTTCATGGCAGTGTAATGGCGGAACATTGGAAAATGACAATGAACTAACTATCGCACTTGGTGAAGATGTTTCATGTTCTATCACTAATACTTATATCCCACCGGACTCAGCAACTCTAAATGTTGTTAAGATCCTTACACAAGACAATGGCGGTACTGAAGATTATTCAGATTTCTCATTCTTTGTTAATGGTGACGAATACGCTTGGGACTCAGGCGTAGCCACTAAGACAATTATTATTGCTGAAGCTGACCTAGGCACTTATTCAGTAGAAGAGGCAACCACTACAGATACTGTGCTTGGTCGCTATGATGTGTCTTACAGCAACTGTACTAACCTAGATTTATCATTCGATGGTGCTGAAGAAACTTGTTACATCACAAACGATGATATTCAACCACAACTAACCGTAACTAAAGTGGTAGTTAATAATAGTGGAACTGGCTCACTTGGAGTCGATGATTTCCCATTGTTTGTTGGATCAACATCTGTTACTAGCGGTGTGCAGAATGGTTTTGACGCTGGTGATTACGTAGTTTCTGAAACTGGTGATGCTGGCTACTCAGCTGCAATTACAGGTAATTGTGACCCTAGTGGTAACGTGTCTCTTGAGATTGGTGATAGTAAGAGCTGCACCATTACTAACGACGACTTAGACCCAACTAGCGCATTTATTACTGTAGTGAAAACTGTGGTAAATAACGATGGTGGCGGTCTGGCAGTAGAAGATTTCCTTCTATTTGTAGATAATACTCAGGTAGATAGCGGAGTAGCACTAGAGGTGTTTGCAACTGGTACTTACCAGATGTCAGAAACTGCCAATGAGTGGTACGAAGCTGGTGATTGGGGTGGTGACTGTAATACTGACGGTTCTCTAACTAACGTTCAGTTTGGTCAATCATACACTTGTACCATTACTAACGACGATATTCCTGGAAGTTCAATTACTATCGATAAAGTAGTGACTGGTGAGCAAGCTAGCGAGAGTCAGGTATTCTCATTCACTGCTTCAGGTGCCACTTCAAGCGACTTCTCACTAGCTGGTGAAACTACTCCAGAAGCCTTCACTGATCTTCTGTCAGGTACTTACACTTTCACAGAGGGTGATGTGCCAGATCGATGGGAATTAGTGGGAATTGAGT
>CAYFXS010000019.1:0-15761 GCA_964347215.1 uncultured Candidatus Saccharibacteria bacterium | reverse complement strand
AACCTAGCTAGCAGCACAGTAGATGTAAATCTAGTGGCTGGTGAAAACATCACTTGTACATTTACTAACGAATACACACCACAAGACTCAAACAACAACGATGAAAACATTGTGGTTCGTAAAGAAGTGACTGATGGTAGTGATACAGAAACATTCTTCGATTTCGTGATCACTCAACTGTCAGGAAATAACAGTGGTGCAACTACCACTTTCTCACTAGCGGACGGTAACGAGTATGACACTGGTGACGAAGCAGCTGGTGAGTGGTACTCAGTTGAAGAAGTAAACATGCCTGAATACTGGAGTCTGGCTAGTACTTCATGTGAGACTTCACGTCTAGGTCAAGACCGAGATATTGACCCTTACGAGTTTGAACTACGTGAAGAAGAGACAATTACTTGTACTTTCACAAACGACCAGGAACTATTCGAAATCTACGGTTACGTATGGCATGACGACAATGAGGATGGTGTTTGGGATGAAAATGAAGATCCTCTATCAGGTTGGGCAGTAAAAGCTACAAATGGTAACAAGACTTACAACACTAACTCAAACAGCGAAGGTTATTACAGCTTCATGGTACCAGCCGGTACTTGGACACTATCAGAGACTGTGCAGTCAGGCTGGGGTCAAACTTTCCCAGTTGTAGATAACGGTACACACACAGTAACGGTGCCTCAGCTATTTGAACAAGAGTTGACAATGATTGACCAGGTTCGTGAATTCTTTATTCCGACAGCTCATGCAACCTTCTTGTATGATTACCTAACTTCATATGGTTCATACGACTTCGGTAACAATGAGCAAGGCGGCGGCGGAGGTGGTTCTCGATCACCACGTTGTCAAGCCTTTGACGCAGAGTTAGATGGTGATGAGATTATCCTTTCTTGGGACACTACTCGAGGTAACGATCTAACCATTGATGCTGACGGAGTTGAGATTTACACTGAGACAGATAACGACATTGTTGACGAAGGTTCAATCACTATCGATGACGATGGTCAAGAGGAATTTGAGTTGACTGTATTCCGATCTACTCGTAACGACTCATGTACAGTAAGTATTGATCGACCAACTCCAGAAGTATTGGGTGAACAAGTAAGTGTGGTGCCAGCTGGTGCAGCTAATACCGGTGCTGGTGGTACTGCTACTATCCCGGCAGTTGCCCCATGGGTAGCACTATTGCGAACTACTCGTAAGCAAAATGTTAAGTAAATTAAAAACAACTTACCAAAACTCAGGCCTACGCCACCACCAAAGGGTGGTGGCGTTTGCCATTTTGGGTATCCTTGTTGGCTCGTTGTTGGCTGTATGGCTGTTTCCTGGAGAATTGACGATTGAGCAAAATCAGATGAAGGCTGATGTAGAAGAGGTATCTGAAAAAGTTTTTGGTACCAGTACTGAACCGATGCGTTTGTTAGTGCCTGAAATTAGTCTTGATACTACTTTTGAAGATCCGCTGGGGGTAAATAATGATCGCACAATTGAGGTGCCAGAAGGTTATGAGGAGGTAGCTTATTACAAATACGGTCCAATTCCTGGTGAAATCGGACCAGCGGTGATTCTTGGCCATGTCGATTCGTACGAAGGGCCAGCAGTCTTTTATAGATTGCGTGAGTTGGAGGTGGGGGACTTGATTGAAGTGGTTCACGAAAATGGCGCAACTTCCACCTTTGCTGTTACCAGTGCTCAAACTCATAAACAGAGTGGTTTCCCTACAGAGGCTGTCTATAGTGACCTAGATCATGCAGGCTTACGGTTGATCACTTGTACCGGCACTTTTAATCATGGTGAGCAGGTCTATTCTCATAACTTGATTATTTTTGCTGAATTGGTTGAATAGAAATTAGAGAGACAAAAAATGGTCGCCCACAGGGCGACCATTTTTTGTCTTCTTAGTTATTGATCATGATACATCACTCTGTGTTGTCAAGTAGACGGTCTGTGTTATGGGTATAGAATGAAATTAAGAGAAAAACTCGTTCGGAGGTAAGTTCCCGACATGAAAGGTTTCTAGTAACGGCTGGATGTTGTTTATTAGTAATTTTAAAAGTTTAATAAATTTGGCTTATGTATATACAAAAAAGTATAGCCAGCAAGCTGATGTCATATGGTGCTTTGTCCTTAGGGGTTTTGGCAGCGCTTTTGTTGATGTTTGGCTTTGCTGCTAGTGCCAATGCTCAATCTCCAGCAGGATGTAACACCAGTAACATTCAGCAAACTCCTTCAAAATCACCTTCAGGAGTTGTCTATGATGGGGACACTATTACGTATACAGTGACATATTCCAACATTGACCCAGATGGTGATGGGGGAGTTTCTCCTTGTGATGTGACCGAGGCTGATGCTGTCATTAATTTTCCAGACGGTAGTAGTCTTAATGTGCTAACTGATGTCGATTTCCCAGTTGGTACCACTATCAGCTGTCCAGGTGATGGTGAGTGTGCGGCTGGTCCGTATTCATACGATGTTGACCATGCTGATGAAGCAGGTGGCTTTGTAACTACTAACTTCACTATTGATGGTGCGTTGCAGGACGTCACACCATTACCGGCTGGTGACGATGATAACTTAGCATCGTTGGTGATTCATCCAAGTACTGATCTGAGTGCTGACTTAGACATAAATTCAGTAGTGTCTGGAGGTCTAGTTACCTTAACCATTACTGAAACTAACGATGGAGACACTGACTTAAGTAACGTCTATGTTGAAGTTTCACCACTTGGTCTAACTTTGGATGAAACTGATACTGAGTTTACCGGTACAGACACCGGCGGTGATGGAATTCTTAGTGCAGGTGAAACTTGGGAGTGGACAGTTACTGATAACCCAGTTAGTGATACCACTTACACGGTTACCGGTCACGGTGAGGATCTAAATGGCAATGACATTACCTGGAATGAAGGGTGTGAATTGCAGGATCCGGATCCAAATGTGATTTGTGATAGTGATGAGCAAGCTTCAGATAGTGTTCGGGTGGTAGAAGGTTTGACGGTAGAGAAGACTGCCGAAACCAGTTACGACCGTGAATGGGATTGGAGTATTGTGAAGTCTGCTGACCAAACAGAACTCAATCTGGCTGATGGTGAAGCACCGGTTGATGTTAACTACACGGTTGAGGTGGATGCAGTTTCAACTGATGTCAATCATGTTGTCACTGGAACTATAACCATTACCAATCCAGGCAGTAACCCAAGTGCTGAAGTGACCAGTGTCAGTGATGTGCTTGATGTATCTGGAGCTGTGTCTTCGCTTGATTGTGAAGATGAAGATAGTGACACATCAGCACCGTGGACATTGAGTGCCGGGGAAGTTCTTAGTTGTACTTATGAGCAAGACTCTGCTGATCCAAATGACTCTGAAAACGAAGTGACAGTTACCACAAGTGGTTTAGTGCCAGGTGGTTCTGATGTAGAGGATGTTATTTGGGGTGATCCAGATGATGAGATTGATGAGTGTATTTACTGGTTCACCGCAGGATGATGAAGTGTGTGCTGATTCAGCGCCAGAAACCTTCAACTACACCATTAGCTTTGGTGCTCACGATGAGGCTGATGTGATCCTAGAATGTGGTGAACATCAACATCCAAACATTGCTATGGGTACCACTACTGACACACAAACAGTAGTTCAGGATGATGAAGAGGTCCTTATAACCATTGATTGTTTTGAAGGTTGTACCTTAACGCAAGGTTATTGGAAGACTCATTCTTCGTATGGTCCTGCACCAGAAGATGAAGGTCCAGCTTGGCCAGCCGTTGGCGGTCCAGATGCAGACTTTTATCTTAGTGGAGATAGTTGGCTAGATGTATTTTGGACTCCACCAAAAGGGCATGCGTATTATCAACTAGCTCATCAGTGGATGGCAGCCGTTCTCAATGTAGAAAATGGTGCTTCAACTCCAACTGAAGTGTCTGACGCTATAGATGACGGCTTAGCTTTGTTTGAAGTTTACGCTCCTGGTGACTTCTTAACCTTTGGAGTTAACAAGAAAGGTAAACCAACAGGCAAAAAAGAAATCTTAATGCCTGATGAGTTGGCAGAGATGAAAGTCTTGGCCGGTATCTTAGGTTCGTATAATGAAGGTGATATCGGACCTGGTCACTGTGATGAAGATGAATTTAGTGACGTGGACTAAATGATTCTTGGTCAAAAGACGCAAAAATGACCCCTTCAGGGGTCATTTTTGCGTCTTTTAAATCTGGTGCTATACTCGGAGTAGACCACGGTGGTGGGTTACTAGTTAAATATTATTTATGACGTTGAATCTACAAACAACTAAAGACAACGTACGACTTTTTCTAACTGCTTTTCTAGCAGTTTTTTTATTGGTTTTTGCGCTGACAGCCCAGAGTGCTTTGGCGGATACTTTATTTGAAGATGGGTTTGAAACAGACGATTTTTCACAATGGAGTTTGTATTCAAATCTAGACTGGTTCACAGTTGGTCCGACGGTGAATGTAAACTCAGGTGACTACCGTGCCGAAGCGCGTGGTCGAATTGATGCTCTGGCGGTGGCTGGGAAGTATCTATCAACAGAAGGGTATGAAAATCTAGGTTATAGCTTTTGGTATAACGTAGCCGAGACTTTAGAGTCTGGGGAGTATTTTGTAGCTGATTATACAGCCAACGGATCAGTTTGGAGTAATTTATTAACGATTGATGACACTGCTGTGTCAGACGGTTGGCATCAATGGTCTGGCATTTTACCAGCTGATGCTGAGGATAATCCTGATTTTGGTTTACGCTTTGGTATAAAAGCAGCTCATGCTTCAGATATCATTTGGCTCGATGATGTACTTTTAACTGGTGAGGTAATTCCACCTGATGCTGACTCAGACGGGGTGCCTGACAGTGAAGATAATTGTGTTAATGATGCAAATGCTGATCAGTTAGATACCGACGGGGATGGAACTGGTGATGCTTGTGACGCAGTGCTTGATGTTGAAGGAGAAATCTTGGAGCCAACAGTCGATGAAATCGTTTATGGTGAGACTGATCTAATTGCTGTCTATAATGACTTCGATGATGTAAATGATGACATTGTAAATTGGGCAGTTCGACAAGGTACCTGTCAGGCTGGAGTAAATACAGTCTTTGGTAACGTCGACGGTCATAACGATGCTTATGAATGGGACGGAGCTAACTTCTCATCAGTCTTTGACACTTCAGGCTTAACTCCTGGTATGTACTGCTTTATCTTTAACCCTAAAGATGACGCTGGACACGCTGATGTGCGCGAGACACGCGAGTTTTACATCGCCAGCGCCCACGTAGCTGGTGGTGGACAGATTGTGGAAGAGATTGGTCAGAAGCGCAAAGGTTGGCTCAATGTTAGCTTTGGCGGCTGGGTAGCCAACATCGGTTCGTTGGTAGGAGAATGGCAGGTCAATTTCCACAATGTTGAGCAAAATGGCGACATGCTTGATAAAGGTAAGTTCCATAGCTCTGACATCTCTGCTTTGAATCTTTACGCACCAAGTAGTAATACTTGTACGGCTGCCATGAATATGACCATGCATGGTTCATTTAATGGCGAAGATGGTTACCGGATGATCTTGCGCGCTGGTGATAGTGACGAAGCGGCCAGTAAAGATCCTGATGATACGATTCGGGTAGAAATGTGGGATCCTAGCAATACTAAAGTTTATGACAGTCACTGGGGGAGTGAGTTTACTGACGAAAGCTCATGTGTTGGTACCGCCAGAACAGGCTTAGACGCCGGAAATATCGATATTTCTGATAATAGTTAACCCAACTCAAGAAGCACGAAAAAATCGCCCAGAGGGCGATTTTTTCGTGCTAGGAAGTATGTCTAGCGGGTGACTGAGATAGTGTCTAATTCAGCACCTGGTGCAGAAATTGTGACGCGTCCAGTGTCTTCGAGTGCAACTTCGTAACCAGAATCATATGTTGTACAGTCATCAACATCAGCTCCGTCTCCTGAGCCATCTTGTGGATCAACAGGGAAGGCTGGTAGGTAGTCACCTAGTAGATCAGTACATAGGTCTACGTCACCATCACCAATTGGTTCAGCTGGATCACCGGCAGTGAGTCCAGCAATAGATGGAGGTAGCTCACCTTGGTTGTCGGCAATATATTGTCCGACTGCATCAAGGATGGCTGTTGTGTTGCTACGTCGTTCAGTATCACGAGCCTGTGAAAACTGACGAGCGGGGTTGATAGCTACCAGTACGATAGCAGCCAACACTGCGATAATACCGATCACTACCAAGATTTCGATAAGTGTGAAACCAGCTTCCTGATTTCGTTTTAGGTTAGTTTTCATAAAATAAATTTATCTTATAAACCTCTAATTACTTATACTCCTTTACTGGAAAAAGTAAAGCAAATCATTTAAGAATTTTTAGAGCATTTTTAGGGTCGAAGCGTAGCCTCGACCCCAAATTAAGACCTAAAAACTCGCCACTTCCTCCCAGGCAGTGATGTCAAAATTCACCGGATCAGTCATATCTACAGTCACTGCCAGGTTAGTAAAAGCATCGCTGGAGCTAGCTGTGACTTCAATAGTGGTGGCGGAAACAGGGGTGTCGTCGACAGCAACTACGTAGCATGAATCGGTCCCGATGGTGACTGATTCATCGCCAGTGTAGCTGTCATCTTGGGCGTATTTTAAAATTGCTGTTTGGACACAGGCTTCAGCCAGAAAGATACTTTCTTCCTTGAGCTCAGATTCAAGAATAGTGAAACGACTAGCAAAGCCTTGGAAGCTGACAGCTGTCACCATTAGTAAAAGTGAGATCGACAATAAAATCGATGTAGTGAGAGCGATGTAACCGCCGTTATTTGGTTGTTTAATCGGTACGAACATAACGTGTGATAGTTTCTAAAACTTCACCATCAATGGTGATATTTATGTGTATCTGATCAGGGTCATCGATGGTGCTACGGGTAAAAGATAGATTATCGATGGCCAAGGCACTGGTTAGTTGGTATGAGTCACCGGTGTCTAGGTTGGTCATGGCAAAATCACTTGAGCTTTCATAAAATTCGTAACCAACACCATTTCTCACCACCTCCAGATGATCGTGAGGGAAGTCAATGTCGGGTTCGATTATCACACCAGAAAGAGCCCAGTCCAGTTTGCGCAACATGAAATTTAACTCAGCTTCTTGTCGAGTATTCTGATCAATCCGTGAAGTGCCATCAAAAATGTGATAGGCAGACATGACTCCGGCTCCAACAATAAAAGTAAAGAGCGCGATGTAGATTAACACCTCAAATAATGTAAATCCTTTGCGGCTATGTGGTTGTAAATTTAGAGTGGACATACGGCATCTAAGTCATGAATAATACTGATTTCAGCGTTGCTGCTGTTGGCAGCAAATAGATATTTACTATCAATATCACTGTCTAAAGCCACAGTGTTTTCTGAGTAATTAAACTCTGAACAGGCAGCTGGTAGGACAATGTTGATTGGGTCAGTGATGTTGTAAATAATCAGTCCTTGGTTTGGGTCATCAATTGAAAGGAAGGCCAGGTCGCCACTGACTCGTATTCCGGCAATGTAAGTGTTGTTTTGTAAACCAATCGAATGCTGTCCTAAAATTCCGTCGGTAGCACTGCTGTTATTCAGAGTGTCAGCACGATCTAAGATATAAAAACTATCGGTCGGGGGATTATTTTGCGCACGGCCTAGGTAAACTCGGTTGTTGCCAACGTAGATTGACTCACCATCATTGTTGCCGTCAGCATCAAAACCGAGCCCAGTGATGTCAGGGTGGGTAAGGCTGGCTGGATTGCTAACATCTATGATCATCAGCTCTCGGTTATTGTCTGAGGTAGCTAGGTAGGCTAGGTCATTTTTAACTACAATTTCGTTAACGTTATGAGTTAGCTCCAGACTGCCTAAGTGAGTGGGTGGGTTGATGCCTACGTTGCTGACGTCAAAGATGTGGAATTCTGGACCGTCAGTCTCAGCGGTGCCAAGGTAAACTCGATTATTTAAATAGTAGATAGAGATGGCGGCCGGGTAAGAACCATCTGGATCTACTCCTGGTAATGCCGTTTCCCATAAAAGTGTGATGTTGTCTGGGTCGGAAATGTCTAAGATTTGTAGTTGATGACTTGAAGATGCACTGGCTAAAAAAGCGTAATCACCAGCCACATCTACATCGTTTAGTCCGGCATTGTACCCTAGGCTGGTGTTGAATGTGTCTCTTGCAGTGAGAGTGACCGCTACTTCGTCAAATTCATAGATAAAGAAGTCATCTTTGTTGGCTGCTGCTGGGTCAGTGGTTAGGTAGACAAAGTGGTCAAATTCATCTAGTGAAGTAGCGTCTGACTGTCCGGTGACATTTTCATCAACAAAAATTGCTGGATTATCCCAATCATCCTCAGGCTCTTCGCTGGCACAGTCATGTGCTAAAGCTAAGGAAGTATCAGTATTAACTACGGTTGAAGTGAGGATTGTATCTAGGTTGCGTAGTCCTTGTTGCCAACTGACGGTGCTGTCGATGCGCTTCAGACACTCTGACACATCTGAGACGATCACTGCGGTACTGTAGCGACCGACCGCGTCTGTTTCATTGGTGACATTTTCAAAATCATCTAGTGCCTCAGCTACTTTTTGTTCCAATTTTTCTTCAGCTATATAAAGGGCACGTTGGGCCAGTTCAGTATCAACAGCGTAGGTTTGATTGCCAAAAGCGACCAGGATAACAGCGGTTAAACTCACAGTTAAAACTGAGAAGGCAATCAGTAGTTCAATTGTTGAGAAGCCTTTTATCTTAGTCATAGTTAATTCGTTATTATGCCGCCGCCGACATTTACTGTGATGGTTTTAGTCAGTAGTCCATTGCCAAAAGTAATTACACAGTCAGGATCACAGGTTGGGTTGTCGCCCGAGAGTTGGGAAAATTCGTAAGTACCAGTGTTGGGAGAGATGGTTAGGCTATTGTTGCGAGGGAAAGATTCGTAAGTGCTGCTATCTCCGGAGTCATAGATATCGCTAGCGTATAGTCGGTATTCATCTGCCAAGATCGCAAATGTGTGAGGGCTTTCGTTAAAGTTATTTATAGCACGATTACGAGCTTGTGACATGATGTTGAGAGCGCTCATATACTCACTGCGGAAAAGATAGTTACGGTAAGAGTCCAAGCTAAAGGTCATGCCGATACCGACAATTAAAGTAAATAAACCGATCACCACCAAAATCTCGATCAAAGTGAACCCTGATGTGTGGCAGGTTGTTTTGATTGACTGGCGCGGCTTCGCCGCGCCAGTCTTCTTAAGGATTGAGGTGTTGCGTAACTTCATAAATTGGTGTGATTACCGAAACGGCTACAAAGCCAACAATTAGACCCATAAAGATCATCAAAATTGGCTCAATCGAGTTCGATAGATTTTTGGTCATGTCAGAAACCTCAGTTTCGTACATGTTAGATAGATACATCAATGTGTCAGACAAACTGCCAGTAGTTTCACCAACAGCGATCAGGTGAGCAGTGAAGTCGGGAAAGTATTGTTGACGGTTTTCAATGTAAGCAGAGATTCTTTCGCCGCGAGTCACAATTGCTACCATTTGTTGACATTCTCTTTTGTAGACTAGGTTACTCATAGTGTCGCCAGTAATGGTTACTGCTTCTACTACGTTAATGCCGCTCTTTAAAAGTAGACCAAGAGTGCGACAGAAGTTGGTCATGTAGTAGTACTTCAGGAGTCGACCAAATAACGGTAGATGTAGCGACAGCCAGTGCATAAAATAACGGAATTTTGGTGAAAAGCGGCTGAGTAGACGTAGGGCAATAATGAAAATGATGATACCTCCGATTAAGTGTAGACCCCAGTCAGACAGGAAATTACTGATTGCTAAGAGGATGACTGTGGTGAGTGGCAGATCAACGTTCAGACTCTGAAAAATTGGCATCACCTTCGGGAAAATAAAGACAGTTAGCATGCCCGACAGCAGTAAAGTGGCAATGGTAATGAAGATTGGGTACACCAAAGCACCAAAAACTTTCTTACGCAACTCTTCCTTTTTTTGCAATTCTTCAGCCAGATAATTAAGATTTTGCGTTAGCACACCACCGGTCTCACCAATTTTAATGATGTTAACAGCAAACCCACCGAAGAAACGTTCAAATTTAGCTAGACTGGAAGACAGAAACATGCCAGCAGTGATGTCTTTGATGATGTTGTTGTAGATGTGTTTCTTGCCGCTAGATTTAGTTTGATCATGAAGCATTTGCATACTTTCGAGAATTGGTACTCCAGCTCCAATTAAAAAAGAAAGACGTTTAGCAAAGTGAACCTGTTCTTTAATGGGGAAGCGAACAAAGAAAACCATTTCTTTGGTACTAGTTTTTTTCTTTTTAGGAACTACTGGTGCTGTAGGTTCAACATTCGAAGTAAAAGTTTCTGGTGTAGCAGCTGCAGCTGTCCCAGTTTTTACGGTTTTTTTATTTTTGTTTAAGCCCAGTTTCATATTTATTCATGGATTACTCGCAAAACTTCCTCTAGGGTAGTGTTTCCATTTTTCACCTTATTGACCCCATCTTCTAGCATAGGTGTCATGCCGTTTTCGACTGCTAGTTTTTTTAAGGTTACACCTGACGCTTTGTTGAGAATGGCCTCACGGATTGGTTCGTTTACCTCAAGCACTTCATTGATAGAGATTCGTCCGGCGAAACCGGTGAAGCTGCAGTCTTCACAACCTTTTCCTACTTTTTGATCGCTTAGTTCCTCTAGTAATTTGGTTGGTATTACTTCTTCTAAACTTTTCTTTTCTGAGTCAGTAATTTTGTTTGTTTCTGTACACTTTTTACAGTTACGACGCAATAGACGTTGGCCGATTAGTAGGTTTACTGTGGAGGCGATCAAATAAGACTCAATACCCATATCACGCAGTCGAGGGAGAGTAGTGACAGCGTCACTGGTGTGTAGGGTAGAGAAGAGAAGGTGTCCGGTCAGGGCAGTATTAACAGCGATACCAGCTGTTTCATGATCACGAATTTCACCGACCATGATTAAGTCAGGGTCCTGACGCAGGATTGAACGCAGTCCAGAAGCGAAAGTTAGACCACGACCAGGATTGGTTTGGATTTGGGTGATACCAGGGAGGGCATATTCAATCGGGTCTTCGATGGTGATGAGTGAAGTATCGTCATCGTTTAGCATTTTGAGGAAGGTGTAGAGAGTAGTGGTTTTGCCTGAACCTGTAGGTCCAGTAACCAAAATCATGCCGTGAGGACGTTTGATAGCACTCATGATTTTTTCGCGTTGCTTTTCATTGTAGCCAAGTGCTTCTAGGGCTTGAAAGTCAGCGTTGTCTGTCAGTAGTCGCAAGACTACGTTCTCGCCGTAGTAGGTAGGGACAATAGAAACTCGTAAATCGATGTGACCTTTGCCGCCATCTAAAATCATGCGAAAGCGACCGTCTTGAGCGGCTTGTTGTTCATCAATACGAAGATTGGCTAGTACTTTAATTCGACAGATGACTTCATTGTAGTTAGAGCGGGGGATAGGGTACATATTTTGCAGTACACCATCAATGCGAAAACGAATAAGAATTTCATCTTCACGCGGGTCAATGTGGATATCGGAAGCTTTAGCTTCATGAGCATGAGCGATAATGGCATCAACAAGCTCAACGATAGAAAGCCCAGACTCTTTCTGGAGTTCTTCCACCACACGTTCGGCATTGTTTTTCATATATAGGTCAGGAGGTTAACCAAGGAAAGTCAGAATTTTGTTAATTCCTCTTAGACTTAACCTTTATGTCAAAAAACAACAAATAAGTCAATAATTTAAGCCGATTTTCAATAAAACATTGAATTTTATTAAAAATATGGTATAATGAAAAAACATGAAAAAGCATTTAAAAGACTACTTTATTCCATACGAAGGGAATGATTTTGCTCCACATAGCCTACAAAAAGCGGCTGTTATCGGAATGTCTGTTTTAGTGGTGCTTTCTTTTGCTGTTTCCAATATTCAGACAGCGTTGTGGGTTGGGTCTGATTGGTTGGTTTCTACTGTTTTGCCAGCTGTGATTGTGGATTTGACTAATGACGAGCGAGAAGATGAAGATTTAGGGCAGCTGCGCCGTAATGATTCGCTTGATGTTGCGGCTACTTTGAAGGCGCAACATATGGCAGAAAATGAATATTTCTCACACTATGCACCGGACGGTACCACTCCTTGGCATTGGTTTGGTGTAGCTAATTACAACTTTGTCCATGCTGGTGAAAACTTGGCGATTCACTTTACTGACTCGGGAGATGTGGTTGATGCTTGGATGGATTCTCCAACTCACCGCGCCAACATTATGAAAGGTGATTTTACTGAGATTGGTGTTGGTACTGCCGAAGGTAGATATGATGGCTATAAAACCATCTATGTTGTGCAGTTATTTGGTACTCCAGCTGCTAGCGCAGCAATTCCTGAGCCGGTGGCACAGCCTGAACCTGCGCCATCTCACACTCCCACTCCCACTCCCGCTCCTATCGTAGCGGCTGAAACGACTGTGGCAGAGTCAGAGGAAGAGGTGGTAGCGGTTGTTGAAGAGGAGGATAACGTTTTGGCTGAGGCGGTAGAGATTACAGAAACAATTGAAGTAATTGAACCAGAGTCAGAACCGGTTATGGTCGCTACCGAACCTGAACCAGTGCTAGAGCCTGAGTCTACAACCTCTGTTTCTGATATGGAAGTGACTGATAATGGTGTGGCTATTTACTCTGACCATATTTCTACTACAACTGGTGGTGTGCCAGCCACTATTGATACAGATAAAGTTTCTCCTCAACCTGAGTCAGGATTGCTTGGGCAGCTGGCTACACAGCCGCATTTGGTATTACAGATCATCTATTCGATCATTGCACTGTTTGTAGTCGGTTCGTTGTTAGTGTCTATCTTAGTTGAGATCCGTTATCAAGCACCGGTACAGGTAGCATACTCTGTAGCTCTATTGATCATGATGTTTGGTCTCTATAAACTCCATGTCTACATCAGTGGTGCAGCCATCGTGGTGTAGTTAAGTTTGAAGTGAAAGCTGAGGACGCAAGGCGTCCTCAGCTTTTTGCTATATACTGTCTCTATGAAAGAAAAAGAAGCTACGGTTGTTGACGTTGCTCGTTCTGGTAATAAAGGGGCTGATTTACCTATGTTTTCTTCTCGTCCTTCGGCCGGTTTTCCGGCTCCGGGTGACGATCAGGTGGAGCGAGTGCTCGACATCAATGACTTAGTGGTTAAACATCCAGCCTCAACATTTTTTGTGCGGGTAGAAGGTGATTCTATGGAAGGTGCCGGCATATTTTCAGGTGATGTTTTAGTGGTTGATAAAGCGGCGGATGCTAAAGATGGATCGATTGTAGTAGCGGCGGTTAATGGAGAAATGGTGGTTAAACGTTTAAGTGTTGAAAATAATCAACATTTATTGGTGTCTGAGAATGAAAACTACTCACCGATTGCGGTCAGTGAGGATGAAGATTGTCATGTATGGGGCGTTGTCACCGGCAGCGTGCGTCAATTCTAAGTTGGAGTAGGTATTTCACTCAACTAAAACAGTCTCCTAGACTGTTTTAGGGAGTGGTAACCGGCAGTGTACGTCAGTTTTAGAGTTTTAAACCATTAATAATGTCAGCTAGCGACACACTTTCAGAACTATCAGGAGTAAACATGGAGAGAGTCAGTCCATAAACAGTAATAGTCTGGTCTGGCAGGAAGTCATTTTCTAAAGGAAAATCTTTTGGATTGGTAAAGAAAACGTTAGCGATATGTCTTTCGCGACTGATTGGTTTTTGAGCTAGTTGATTGTTTAGGTCTATGTAGACTTCAGCTAGTTCATTAGTGTAAACAGGTATATTTTGGTTGTTGTTGGTAACAATGTCAGTTGAAGTGCCCAGTTTGCCATTTTTTACGTCACGTTCTCGTACTAATTGGGACATTGGTTCTGGTAGTAAGTGAGCTGACAAAACTACACATTCACAAACTTGTTCTAAATTGAGTGCCGGATTGGTTTTTAGCCACTCAACATATCGCTCCTGAGAACTCTTGTCTTGTTTGGTGAGTACAACAATCTCTGCCTCGCTAGCTAGATATTCAGTTGAACTGCTAACACGGATGCTGCTATGATCAGTACCATCCAAATATGCCATATACGGCACACCTAACTGGTAGCCAAAAGGTATATTTAGCTCATAACCAAAAAGGGTATTTTTGTATATTTTCTGACCGATTACTCCTTCATTGTAGAGAGCAAATCCAATCACCACAAAAATAGCCACAAGCACAGCCAGTCCGCCAAATAAAATAGATCGATTGTCATTCATGGGTATAATCGTAGCATAGTGAGCTGGTAATTAACCGACTGAAAGAAGTATAATTCTAAGACGTCTTAGATAGTAAATTAATATATGAAAAATCTACTCATTAAATCTTCATTATTCCTGACTTTATTATTTGTCATGATGCCGGTCACAGCTGAAGCTCGTTACAGAGGTGACGTATCTGGCTGGGTTCCTTGGTGGATCGAAGATGATGCAGTAGAGGAGGTGACTGACAATGTCGATGAGTTAGATATTCTTTATCCATTTATTTATGAAGTTGAAGGTGGGGGTGAGATTAAAGAAAAGGTAAATGTTGACCGGGGTGAGTGGGAAGATTTAATTGATGAAGCGAAAGACGAAGATGTTTTGGTAATCCCTTCAATCGCTTGGTTTGATGGTGAGGCCATTCATGCGGTCCTGTCCGACAAGAAACTCCGTCGTCAGTTAGTTAGAGACATTGAAGACATAGTGGATGATAACAACTACGACGGTATTAACATTGATTTTGAACAGAAATGGGCAGAAACAATTGATTACTTCTCAGATTTTCTTGAAGAATTGGAGGATGAGCTAGGTCGCGACCATTTGACTTGTACGGTAGAAGCGCGGATGCGCCCTGAAAACAAATGGCGGGCACATCAAATGCCAGAGGAGATTATCTATGCCAATGACTACAAAGCCATGAATAAATATTGTGATTGGGTGGAAATCATGGCTTACGACCAGCAACGGGCTGATATTTTACTCAACAATGAGCGAAAGGGTGTGCCTTATAACCCCGTAGCGGATATAGATTGGGTAGACAGTGTGATTGATTTTGCATTAGAAGATTTTGACGAAGATAAGGTCATGTTAGGTATCCCTACTTACGGCCGAGCTTGGGACGTAACAGTAGCGCCTGAGTGGTACCGTGACTACGAGCGGGTAGCGTCAGTTAATCACGGTCGGGCGGTCGAGTTAGCTGAGGATATTTACGACGTACCTATTGGACGCACTGAGGGTGGGGAAGCAGTTATTACTTATTTTCCAAAAGACTCAGTTTGGACACTTCTAAATCAGTTACCAACGCCAGAGGGTACACCACAAGGCTTTGAAGCAGCTGCTAAAGCTTTATTGGTGGCCACATATGCCAACGTAGAGATTCCGGTGCGAATGCTGACTTGGGGAGATGCAGAAGCAGCTGAAGATAAGTTAGATTTAGCAGAAGACTACGATCTAAAGGGAGTCGCATTCTTTAGCTTTAATGATGAGGAGGATTCAGATATTTGGAAACTCTTTTAGATGATAATTTGGCACATTTCTGTGTCATTACAAATTTTCCCTCAGTCACTGTATTCAGATACAGCTTCTTCGTTAAAATTCTAGATTCCTTGAACTGCACTCAAATTATCATCTAAAAGCTTCAGCTGGATTACTCGCACTTCACCAGATTTTGAATTTGCAGTTAAAGCCTTTAAGGGACTGACGCATGAG
>CAYFXS010000018.1:12478-17520 GCA_964347215.1 uncultured Candidatus Saccharibacteria bacterium | reverse complement strand
TCGCTAACACGGCTGCAGTTAGTTTGGTATCTGACCAATTAAATTCACCCGAACCTAAAACCACCCGCACCATTTGGGCACGCAACACGATAATCAAACCGATCACCGGAATTGACCAGAACATAATATGTCTTAAAGCTGATATAACACTAGCTCTAAACTTATCCATTTTGTCAGACGAATAAAGATCTGCCAAAACCGGAAACGCAGCGATGGAATAACTAGCCCCGATAATAGCTAACGGCACAGCTTGTAAGTTGTAAGCAAACTGAAAAACTGACACCGAACCGACTGCCATCACACTGGCCACACTAACAAAAACTAATAGTACTACCTGATGCATCGCTAATGTCACAGCTCGAGGAATCGATACTGCCAACACTTTTTTAATAATTGCGTTGTCTGACTTAGCTTGAAAAGAAAATGCTAAGGCACTACCACGCACCATCGGTAACTGGATCAACATGTGCCCTAAAGCACCTAGAACCACACCCATCACTAGACCGTACAGTCCGAACATGGGATAGAAAAATACAATACCGGCAATAATACCAATGTTATAAATCAACGGACTCACAGCATAAAGAACAAACCGATGACCCAACTGTGTCACCACCCCAAACAAACTAGATATACCGAGAAGAAGTGGCTGCAACAACAAAACTCTAATTAAGTTATTTAGAATATTTGTATCTTCAGTCAGACCTGGGAACAACACCGGCGTAATGTACGGCACTGCAAAAAATATCACCGGCGCCAAAAGAATGTAAAACTTTAGGAAGTAACTAAAAACCTGACTCAGGAGATATCGTGCGCCTTCCCCGTCTTCATTATGCTGCCTGACTGTAATAAACGGAATCAAGACATAAACAGACAGAGTTGAGGCAAACAAAACATACAACAAATCTGGCACTCGAAAAGCAGCATAATAAAGATCCAGCTCTGAGCCAGCACCAAATTGATGTGCCAACATGCGATCACGCACCAAAGCCAGCAGCTGTGAGCCAAAAGCAAACAGACCAAGAACGTACGCGGCCTGATGCAGGCCGCGTACTTCGCTGTAAACTAACTTTATGACTCTTTTTACCATAAAGGATTAAGTGTTTATTCAGGCACCACGTTGACTGGAGCGACTAATGAAGAATCAAGATCTTCGGTAGTAACTACTGAACCGTCTTCTTCCACATCAAGCCTCTCTTCTGAAACCACATCATCCTCTTCGACTGGACTAGCTGGTAGATTACCGGCTAGCAATTGATCAATCAGTGCTTGTACTCCCCCATTTTCTGGATTTAGATCACGTACAATTTCTAGATTTGTAACCGCTTCATCAATTCGATCTAGCTCAATGTAACTCAGAGCTAAGAAGTAACGAGCGTTAGCATAGTTCTGATCAAGTGAAACCGCTCGTTCGAAAGATGCAGCCGCTGCTTCGTAATCAGCGTTAGATACATACAGAACACCAAGTTGGTAGAAACGGGCTGGGTTATTTCGCTCTAGTTGAGTAATTGCTAAAGTAGCCGCAATCGCTTCTTCTACATTACCAGCAGCGATATCTAGCTGAGTTAGCAAGTTCAAAGCATCAGTGTAATTAACTTTAAGTTCAACCGCTTTCAGAACCTTTTCTCGAGCCAACTCCACCTCACCAGTTCGTGAGTAAATTTGTGCTTCCATGAAGTAATACTCTGGATTGTTTGGATCAAAGTGACGGGCTGTTTCAATCGTAGCCAACGATTGATCCTTAAACTCAGTATAACCAGCTGCAGTTAAAATACCGTAAATTGTAGCTAATACTCGATGGTTAGAAGCCTCGGTACTATCATTATCAATGGCTAACTCAGCGGCATTAATACCACTAGCGGCTGACTGCTGGAATTGTTGCAGTTGCTCAGCTGTAGGTTCAGCAATACTTAGTAGTAAATTCATCTTTGCAATCTGCATCTCAGCAATACGACGAGCGTAAGTATCATTTTCATGCAAAGTGTAAGCATTAGCCATCGCCCTTTCTGATTCCTCAATAGATGACCCTGGAACAATTTCAGAAGCAGCTTTGTAGAAGCTGGCAATTGAGCTGTAGTGACGACTAGTGTAGTAGAGCGATGAAGCAGCTACCACAATGACCACCATGACGATTCCGACCAACAGAATCCCAGCTCGTTTATTACTGAAGACTGAGAAATTGAAGGCTTTAGTTGGCACGATTGAGGTGTAAGCGACACAAGTAATACCGGTAAACACTGCAGCCAGAATAAGCATGGTAGTGCCAGTGCTATAGATGAATGACATTCCCCATAAATACACAGAAGCTACAAATGATGAACTGGCGATAAAGTACCAAAAACGATCACCTGTCTGGGCAACGAATAGCATCTTGATACCAGCTCGCACAAAGAAGAAAGCGAAAGCTAAGAAAGCAATTACTCCGAACATACCAGTACTGATAAACATAGTAGGGATGAAACCGCTACCTGACACAAAATTTGTATTCCAGAAGACAGTCTGGTTAATTGACTGATCTTTATACATTCGCCAAGCGTCAGAGAATCGATTAGGGCCAACTCCCACAAAAGCGTTCTCTTTTAGAACATCACGACCAATATCAAGAGTAGCCTCAAATGAAGGGCGGACCTCAACGTAATTGATGTTAGTTCTTTCTGAGATAAAAGTACCAACGGTTGAACCACCGATAATGAAAGTGAGAGAAATAACAAAAACAAAGATTGAGATAAGCACTGACTGCACTGAAGTTGAATCACCTTCCCCTTGTGAAGATAACTGCATGTCTTTGAAACGGTCTTTAGTCAGACTGTACATCAACATGATCAAGCTGACAGTTGCCATCACAACCCAGACAGCCACAAAGTTAACCATCATCAACATCAAAACTGATAGTGCCACAACGCTTGTAAACAGCCATTTACCCCAAGAAGTAAGCGGTAACTGTTCAAGCGCAATTAAAGCTAGCAAGACTACCAAACCAAAGAATAGACCTAGCTGATTCCAGCCACCCACTGGTGAACTAACTGCGCTGGTAAATAGTCCGAATGAAAGAAATTCAGGACCAAAGAGAATTCGCATTACATGATAAAGCGTCAGCACCACTGCACTGAAAGACAGCAACATGTACAACCTCATAATGTAGGTTTTAGCCCTACCAAACAACACTATTACTGTGGCCACCAAGCCCAACATCAGCATGAATAAACTAGTCTGTGCTTCAATGAAGTTACCAAAGAAAGAATCTCTGATGTCTCCCGACAATAAAGTTGAGATGAGTGTCACCGCCACTAACCCCCAAAAAGCAACCAAAGCCACTGGTGCCGAGACACTTAATTTACCTGAACGTAAAGTTGAAAGACTGAAGAACATAAATGCTAACAGTACTCCAATAATCACTACTACCGTTTTTGAATATTCAAATGGCAAATACTTAACCGGTAGAAAGATAACTGGTAACAAACCAAAAATAGCAACCGCTATATTTTGGGCAATGGTGTAGAGAACGTGTTCAATCTGGTCCTGCTCACCTTTTACTTTTGGACTAAAACTTGGTTTTTCCATAACAATAAATACTTCTTAATTTTCCATTAAGGATAACATACAAAAAACCCCTACTGGGGTCTTTTGTAAACGTTTATAAGCCGGATTCTGTTTCACTAAGAAAACTTAGTGAAGATGGTCATTTACCTAGGATAAGTGTCACCACTTACCTCTTGCGACTCAGACTCATGTATTCATATGAAATACACGAGAATACGGTCTTGCACGCTGGTAAGGATTTAGCCGTTTCACCCTTTTGGTTACCCAAAAGATTCGCCCAGTAAAATTCGCTTTCGCTTGCAAATCAAAGACCTGCATTTCACGGGCGCTTGCTCGCTTTCGCTTGCAAGCGTCTCTGCTCGCACCTCTATGTCGTTGGTGGACCAAATTTTTAAACTTTAAAAATTTGGTCCACCAACCCATCGACAGGCATTACCTGCTACCTTTTTTGACTTAAAATTAAGAAAACGTGTCCGGACTTTCCTCCCCCTAAGAAATTTAGAAGGTAACCATCAAACGTGGTCCGTATTATGCAATATAAAGTTAATTATAGCAATACTATTGTAATAGTTTATGTTTGATGTCGGAAGGTAATATCTCAGCCGGCAAATTAACCCTATCCCCTATTCGCAACTTAAAGACATCGGCAAAAAAGGCATTGGCCTCAAACACAAAACGAGCTGGCTCGTCAGGAGCAAAAATTTCGGGATAAGTATCGGGCTGTACATTAGACTCAATGTGTACCACCTCCAAATCATCATTGATCCAAACAATATCAATTGGAAACAGCATGTCCTTCATCCAAATACCGTGATAATCATTCTGGTCAAAGATAAATAACTTCCCTTCAAGATCACTAAGTGATGCAACACCAGAAAGCCCCTGAATACGTTCATCTAAAGTATCTGCTACTGTGACTCGCACCACCTGATCTCCGATGTAAATCTTATACTGATTCTCTACTCCAAAAACCTCACTGTTTATTTCCGGCCAGTAATTTAAATAGATGAACAGTCCTATTGCCAAAGCAATGAAACCGATAATTATATGAAAGAGAAACTTCATTATCGTAATTATACCTTAGCTCTCATCGAAAAATTCCGAATAAACTTCTCCTGCCAAGATAGCCTCTACTGCTCCACGCATGAAAGGAAAGAATTCTTCTACTTTTTCTCCAATAGGCAGCCAAAACACTTCACTACACTTTTCCTCTTCGGCATTAAATGGATCCAGATCACACGCAACTAACTTAAAGTAATAATGAGTACGATCTGACTTTCCATCCGGATTACGATTGTACTGGATATGAACTAGCTCTAAATCACACTCATTAATATCAACCCCAATCTCCTCTTTACATTCCCGGACAATAGCTTCTCTCGGTGTCTCATCCGGGTCAATATGACCAGTCGGCAAGTTAAGCAAGCCGTCATGGTAACCAGTGTTCTGTCGCCGTCCGACAAATATTTTTCCATCGCACTCAAGCCATAAAGCAGCGGCTG
>CAYFXS010000018.1:0-12468 GCA_964347215.1 uncultured Candidatus Saccharibacteria bacterium | reverse complement strand
TCACACTCATTAATATCAACCCCCATCTCCTCTTTACATTCCCGGACAATGGCTTCACGAGGAGTTTCGTCAGGGTCAATGGACCGGCTGGTAAATTAAGCAGGCCGTCATGATAGCCAGTATTCTGGCGTCGTCCGACAAATATCTTTCCGTCACACTCCAGCCATCAAGCAGCCGCTGGAACTATTGTGTAATTAGTTATACTGGAAGTATACCAAAAGCATCATCTGTGTTATTTTGCTTGTACTTATGGCACGTCATGTAAAAAACCGAAAGAAGAGCCGTCACGGTGTGGCCTTCTGGGACCAGGAATACACTAACCCAGAACACTTAGCTTTATCTGAGGAAGCTGGTGGCGACTTAGAAAAATTCTGCCGTTGGCTAGAGCGTGAGACTAAGCGCAGCGTTTTAAATGTGACCAGTAGTGCCATTGACGTCGGTTGCGGTAACGGACGCAACTTAATTTACCTAGCCAACTCATACGGACTGCACGGCTGGGGCTGTGACTCTTCTGGAGCCGCGATCAAGGAAGCCAAGCGCTTGGCTGAGGGTACTAACCTACAATTTGAGACTCGTTCCATGGCTGGTGACCTACCGCAAACAGACAGCTCGCAAATGCTAGCACTAGATATGATGAGCTCCCATTTCTTAAAAAAAGACGAACGTGAACATCTACGTAACGAAATTTTTCGCACTCTTAAACCGGGTGGTTACTTCTTTATGAAAACTTTCTTAAAAGACGGTGACCTACACACCACACGCCTTATCAAAGAAAAACCTGGCGACGAGGAAGGGTCGTATATCCACCCTGTCATCGGCGTACAGGAGTACGTTTACGGTGAGCAGGAGCTCCTGGAATTCTTGGGAGAGAAATTTATCATTCACAAAAGCTACTCTTCTCATAAGCACAAACTGAAAGGTAAGGCCTGGAAACGACGCACTATTTCAGTCTATGCTCAAAAAGACCCATACTTATAGATGAGTAAAAAAGAACTAAAAACTCAAAAAAATAACGGAAGCGTTTCTGCCTACATCAAAAGCATTGACGATGCAGCATTACAAAAGGACGGTAAGGCACTTTTGAAAATTTTTAAAGAAACTACCGGTAAACCAGCCAAAATGTGGGGCGATAGTATTGTTGGCTTTGGCGAGTATCACTATACATATGCTAGCGGTCGTGAAGGTGACTGGATGGCGACCGGTTTTTCTTTACGTAAAAGTGGGCCGACCATTTACATCATGCCAGGCTATCAAAACTATAGCGATATCTTGAAGGATTTAGGTCCTCACAAACTAGGAAAAAGCTGTCTCTATCTCAAACGTCTATCAGATGTGAACGAAAAGGTTCTCAAAGAGTTAATTAAAACGGGGCTAAAAGATCTTAAGAAGCAATATCCAGTAAAATAGCTAGTTTACAAATTCACCGATATATAATTTTTCTAATTCACGATCAGCCTTACTATTTGGTTTATTATGTGCTTTTTCTTCTTGATACATCTCAGTTGAATCAATTCCACAAGCTAAGGCTGCCACTTCCGGACCACCGGGGTGATGAGGGATGTAGCTGGTAATGTCATACACTTTTCCGTCGATAATAGTCCAACACTCTTCAGCGGTTTTCTTTGTCAAAACATCACGCCAGGTAAACGTAACCACCTCGCTGCCACTCACGTCAGTCGGAGCAGCCTCAATCTTCAAGGCAGGAGGATCTATTTGCTCAGTTGATTTAGCTGGTTGATTAATAAAAAAATATGCGCCCCTCCAACCATCACTAGAAAACACAGGGCCACAATCTTTTGTAATTCATTCATTACCTTAATTATAATTGAAAAGAGCCGGAAAGCTTCGCTTTCCGGCTCTTTTCATAAACGCAAATTATGCGCGAGCAACATCTACTGCTGCAGGACCTTTTGGTCCTTCTTCAACCTCGAAGGTTACAGCGTCACCATCTTTAAGGTCATTGAATTCTACATCAACTACTGAGTTAGCGTGAAAGAATAGATCTTTATCGCCTTCATCAGGAGTAATGAAACCAAAACCTCGGTCAGTAACACGAGCAATTTTTCCAGTCATTGTGAAAAATTATCTTATAACTAAATCCATTTCAAATTAATTTGCAACGAATTTACCAAAACCTTCTACTACCTAAATACTTCTTGTTTGAGATGAATCTCAATAGGAGAACTGCTTTGTACCCGCATTAAACCATACTGTAGATAGTTTGCAAGCTAAAACAGGTTCAAAGTGTCATCGTTACTCAACATCTTTTGTTTAGTCTTGGTTTCAAATACACCATGACTTACTAGTAAGTTGTTTTTTTGATACTCGACCACAGCAGCCTCAGTGATCGAACCATAATAACCAGTCACTCCAGCTGCCCTTAAACGATCACGAGCTGGCCCATCACTCATATACAGTAAGTACATCTGCAGTACGGTCACCTGTAAATTAGAATCCCCCAACTTAAGTTCATCATTAATTAATAAAGGTAAGCGACGTAAAGCATGCTCCAAGGCTTCAAACTGATCTTTCTGACTCACCACCCCAGCGTCTTCAATGGCATCCTCCAGCTCGTCAGGCATATTGTATCCAGCGTCAAGCGCCTCTCTCATCTCGTCGCGAAAATTCTCAACCAACAATTCAGCATAATCATCGTCATTACGTATTCCCTTGAATACACCAGACATAAAACTGATTTTTTCACGCAAAGTAAAACCATCTTCATCTATCCTAGGATAAGGGTCTATCGCTTCATTATCTTCGTCACGCACTTCAAAATGAAGATGGTAAACTCCTTCAGGAGCGTTACCTGTATCACCCACCGTACCAATAAAATCACCTGGCTCTAACACATCTTCTCGATCTAGGTTGGTAGCAATATGGTCCAGATGCATAAAACGAAAAGTTTCTCCTCCCGGCGCTGCCAGATAGACATATTTACCAGCACTATCTCCTTCTCCAGTTCGAATAACTATGGCTTCAGTCGGAGATACAATTGGTGTGCCTAGTGGTGCCAAAAAATCCTCTCCCTCATGAGCACGATCGCCATTATCTCGAGAGTCATGAAAATCTGGATTAATATCTTCATAATCAACACCAAACAAAACTGGTATTGGAAACTTTTCCACTACTTCATCATCAATCTCATCACGATCTACTGACCAATCACGACTTCCCGCTTCAGATACTGAAGGCATAATTAACAACATTGTCAGCAGTCCAGTAATAAATTTCTTCATATAAATTTTCTAATTGCTATCAAAAATAATTCGCGTTGTCTCGGGTAGAGCTGCTTGCAACACCTGAAGATCATAATCCGAAATGTTGTTACCTTGCAAGTTCAATAGCTCAAGTTTTTGTAAATTTCCGATTTCGTGAGGCAAGCCCGTCAATTCATTGTTAGACAAATTTAATTCTCTCAATTCTGCCAACTGCCCAATTTCAGCCGGCAGACCAGTGAAACGATTATCAGCCAAATTGACGTTAACCAAACCTGAGACTTGAGAAATTTCAGCCATTAATGAACCCGTTAACCTACGCCCCGACAAGTCCAATTCAGTTTCACCAGACAAGATAGACAGACCTGGGTAAACTTCAACGTACTCGTTGTGAATTTTCTGATCCTTCAGCTCACTGATAACCTCAGACACTTTTACAGCCTTAGGATCTGTGCCTAGACGAGCAATTACGTTATCCAAAAGCTGCCTCAGACCTTTATCGGTCAAAGTAAACGATTCGGTTTCAACTGACGAAGAAGCATTGTCATGAGTTAACTCACCATTTTCATAAGCATAAGTTCCCCCTTCAGCTTCCACTCCATCAAAATCGCTTTCATTCAGACCGGGGAAAATTTTTAAGAAACTAGCTGGATTAAAACCTTCGGCTGGCCCACCCACCTCTATCCTCACCTCTTCTTCTAACTCATCTTTAAACTGATCAGTACCACCACCATCAACAGGCAACACATCATCAGTCACTTCAGGTGCTGACACATCATTCACTACAAAACCAACCCCAAGGACAATGGCTAATAAAACTACACTGCCTAGTAACCACTTCATATACTTATGAGCATACTCCCTTTAGAAAATGTAGCAAGCTTTGATACTGTCTATAAGCAGCAAAAAGCCGCTCCTTTGGGAGCGGCTTTTTGCTGCCTAGTTTCAACCGAAACTTAGCTGTGTCATCCGTGAGCTAGTCCTTACTGACAACAGCTCCGGCAAATAGACTGCAGACCGTGGAAACGAGTCGTAACAACTACATCAATATCCAAACGGAGTACGTAATCTACCTGAAACAAGATTCATCTAACCGATGTGTGTAGAGACAAGCTTTGTCATCTCAAACATAGTCACCTCACCTTTTCCACCAAATAGTGGCTTAAGCTTATCGTCAGCGATTATGTTTCGCTTGTTCTCTGGATTCTGAAGATCATGCTTCTTAATATAAACCCAAAGCTGTTTCACCACTTCTGAACGTGGCATAGGCCCTTTTCCAACCACTTCCTCTAATTCTGGTGAGAGGTCTAGTGGTTTAAGAAGTGCTGGATTTGCTTTTCTTGCCATAAAAGATAAATTCGTTAAAGCTGATATAGCCGTAATACTAGCACAAAAAAATCATTTTTTGCCTAGTAACGCTATCGGCATAGCTATCCTACTGGATTGGGCGGTATATTACCGGCCAAAAATTCAATAATATTCTGCGCTGCCATTTCCGACATTTTATTCCTAGTTTCTTCACTAGCAGACGCAATATGTGGTGTTAAAACAACGTTTTCTAGCTCTGACAAACCTGGTTTTAGGGCTGGCTCATCCTCAAACACATCTAGACCAGCCGCTCTAATAACACCTGATTTGAGAGCTTCGACCAGAGCTTCCTCATCTACTACTGGACCACGAGAAGTGTTAATTAGATAGGCTGAAGACTTCATGGCGGCTAGTCTCTCTGCATTAATAAAGTGACGAGTAGAGTCCAGTAACGGCACATGAACTGACACTACATCAGCCTCACTTAGCACCTCTTCTGGAGTTTCTTTAAACTGAGCACCAAACTCCTCAATAAATTCATTTGGCTTGATGTCGTAGTAAATAACATTCATACCAAAACCCTTACTCATACGCTCGGCTACCCCCGTACCGATCCGACCAGCCCCCAAGATACCCAAAGTTTTTCCTTTTAAATCACTTCCTAGAAGCAGTTCTGGTGCCCAGCCTTCATAGGAACCAGCTCGAGTAAAGCGGTCGGCTTCAGGTATACGTTTAGCCACTGTCAAAATAAGCGACACCGCATATTCAGCCACCGTATCAGTCAAAACACCCGGCGTATTAGTGACCGTAACACCGGCTGTTTTAGCAGCTTCAACATCAATGTTGTTGTAACCGACCGCATAGTTGGCAAAAATCTTAGCCGTCGATACAGTTTTAAATACTTCTTCATCAATACTGTCAGTCAGGAGCGACAACACTGCTTCGTAAGGCTGTTCTTTGAGAGCTGAGAGCAGCTCTTCTTTGGTGAGAACACCATCTTTTTCGCTCACTGTGACATCATGTCCAGCTTCACGCAACATCTTAAGACCCACTTCGGGAATCTTTCGGGTGACATATACAAGCGCCATAATCTAAATATCTTATTGTTATCACTTTATGGTAACACAGCAATTTAGACCCAAATCAGCAACAAAGAAATGAATACCCCTAAGATAAAGCCTGTGCCAAAAGTAAAATAGTAACGCTGCCTTAAGATAAAATTATAAACATAGTCATAGTCATCATATGCAATTAACGTTTTCCGAGCCAGATATGCTTTATAAACAAGTGGTAGATAAGAAATGACATAGAGCAAAATACCCAACTTCACGTGATGAGGGTAAAAGACTTTACCCCAAACAATATAAATACTTAACACACTTAAGCCGTACGATAAAAAGGCCACTTCTATAATCCGACGTCTGATTAACTTAAATTCTCGTAGAGTCGGTGATTGTTCAACTTCTTTATCGAGAAAACGCATATTTACTTTAGATACAATCCTTAGCCTTTAAAAACTCTATCGCAGTTGGCGAATCACCAGCTTTTATCTCATTAACTCTCACTGTACCTAACTCAGCTTCAAAACACGCTTCTTGCTCTGGAGTAATACTACTGGGCACAGCAGCTGGATCAACACCAAAAGTTTCCAAAGTTTTCTCCTGGGTTGGTGACAACAGTGGGTGTTTATCCTCTACTACACCATCAGCCACCTCTTCTGAATCGGCTATACCCATATCCGGAATGGTTTCATCCACCATTTCTCTTAAGTTAAATGGATCCGCTATGTATAAATAAACTCCGAGCAAAATGATTACAAAGAAAATCACCCCTAGCGTCACAAAGAAAGTATTGAGTATTTTTTTAATCATTTTCACACTAGATTAAAACATGAACACAAATCATGGCTATCACCATAACTAAAATATAACCCGACTCAACCATGATGGCATATCTGTTTTTTTGAGAGTAAAAACCATTTGCTTTAACCAGAGCAGAAATTGTCAAACCAACTAGAATTGCCATGATTAAATCTTCATTAGCGGCAGTTGCTCCAATTACTACTGCCAATAAAAATGTTCCGACTGCCTGACTAAGCATCGCCGGCATCATGGTCGAAGTGTCTTCACTGTTAAAACTAACTCCCTCACGCCACTTAACACCAAATAATTTGTCTGAGTACCATACCCACCCCAGACCAAAAGCCACTACAAATGACACAACAGTTGGTGTCCATTCAATTTGAGAAATAAATGCCTCCATATATTTATGGTTAGACCAATAATTTTCATTGTATCACCACCAGAGATTATAACCATGAAGAAGGACGGCCTCCGGCCGCCCTTCTTTTCTCATCTCATTTATTTTAAGTGCCGCTTGCGCTCACTTTCCTTTAGTTTCTGCTTACGCAGTCGGACTGACTCAGGACAAACCTCTAGATATTCATCAGCTTGCATGATCTCCAGACCTAGCTCAATTGAAAGTGGTCGGTGTGGAGTCAAGTTGATCGCATCATCACTACCAGACGCTCGCACGTTAGTTAACTGCTTACCTTTGGTTGGGTTAGCAATCATCTCCTCCCCCTTACTGGTATTACCTATCACCATACCTTCATACACTTCTGTACCTGGACCAATGTATAGCTCACCTCTGTCTTGCAGACCATAAAGTGCAAAGCCAAGCGCCTTACCAGTCGCCATAGAAGTCATTGAACCAACTTTTCGTTTAGTGATTTCACCAGCGTACGGACGGAACTCGAGGAAACGTGACGCTAAAATACCTTCACCCTTAGTATCGATGATGAACTGGTTTTTAAAACCGAGAAGACCCCTAGTTGGACCTTCAAACAACATTCGAACTTGGTTTTCATGAGGAATCATGTTTTGCATGATGAATCCACGATTACTCAAACGCTCAATCACAGAACCTTGAAAATCAGCCGGCACATCGATAGTAACCTCTTCAAACGGTTCGCTCTTAACACCGTCAATTTCTTTCACAATTACCTGTGGCTGAGAAACAGAAAGTTCATAACCCTCTCGTCGCATGTTTTCTAGCAAAACGGCAATATGCATCTCACCACGACCGTTCACCATAAAAGTATCACCCTGTGTCTCAACCTGAAGACCAACGTTGATCTCAAGCTCTTTATCTAGTCGTTCACCAATCTGCCGACTAGTCACGTACTTACCTTCTCGTCCAGCAAATGGAGAGCTATTCACCAAAAACTGCATCGACACAGTCGGCTCATCAACTGAAATAGCCGGCAGCAGTTCTGCCTCTTCACTATCAGTAATAGTTTCACCGATATTGATGTCTTCAAGACCGGCAATCAAAACAATGTCTCCGGCTCCAGCTTCTTCTAGCTCCACTTGCTTCACTCCTTCATAGCCAGAAAGTTTAACCACCTTCCCTTTCTTAATTTCGCCCTCAGACCGAATCAGCACTGACTGACCTTTGGCAATCTTCCCGTCATAAATACGAGCTACCGCTAGACGACCAAGGAAATTATCATAACCCAAGTTAAATACCTGAGCTCGCAAAGCTTCACCCTCTTCTTGACCTTTAGCGGCTGGTACGCACTCAAGAATAGTATCAAGTACTGGTGACAAGTCAGTCAACTCATCATCCATGTTTCGCTTTGCTACACCATCACGACCAATTGCGTAAACTTTTTCAAAGTCGCACTGCTCATCATCTGCGCCAAGTTCCAAAAATAGTTCCAACACCAATTCCTCACAGTGGTCAGGGTCAGCAGCTGGTTTATCAATCTTGTTGATCACTACGATAGGCTTAAGACCCAGCTCAAGTGACTTCTTAAGCACAAAGCGCGTTTGCGGCATTGGCCCCTCTTGCGCATCCACCACCAAAAGTACTGAGTCAATCGAACGTAGCACTCGCTCCACCTCTGAACCGAAGTCGGCGTGACCAGGTGTATCCACGATGTTGATTTTTGTACCCTTGTATTCAACTGAAGTGTTTTTAGCGTAGATAGTAATTCCTCGTTCCTGTTCCAAAGCGTTGTTATCCATCGAAGCGTCGCCCTCACGAGCTCCAGTAAACTCCATTAAACCATCGGTCAGAGCTGTCTTCCCGTGGTCTACGTGTGCAATGATAGCGATGTTACGAATCTCTTGGCTCATATAATAAATTTAATTCAAAAATAAAATGCGCATGACGCGCTGTAATACGGCAGTAGTATGCCTTGCTTTGACCGAGAGGTCAATCACAAAACTTAGTTTATAATGATCTATATTTTTTTAACATCACCAACACTTATGTCATATGGTTACACTAAAGAAACAGACCTCAGCTTTGCTGAAGCAGTAGTCAAAACCAAAGAAGTCTTAGCCACTGCAGGCTTTGGTGTTTTAACCGAAATCGATGTTAAGGCCACAATGAAAGAGAAGCTTAATGTGGATTATGACAACTACCTAATCCTCGGTGCCTGTAACCCACCTTTTGCTCACCAAGCTTTGAGTACTGAAAAAGAAATTGGTCTCTTGTTGCCATGCAATGTTTTGGTCTATGAAGACAACCAGAAAGTATATGTGTCAGCCATCCGTCCGACCATCGCTATGAACATGATCGATAACGCAGACTTGGGAACCATCGCTACAGAAGTAGAAGACAAACTAAAAACCGCCATTGAAGCGGTTTAAAGTCTTACCTAGTCAACTGATTCAAAATTGTTATGTAAACCATCAGTGCAATGACACTCCACCAACTCATGCTGATGATTCTCACAATCAGGCGCCTGACAGACTCCCGGATGTTCTGATACACCTCGGCAACCACCAAGACATATATAATGTTTATTCATACACTTTAAGTATAGCGCATACAGGAATACAAAAGGCAAAGGCTGCAAACTCTGAAGAGTTTGCAGCTCGCCGTTTGCTGACTGTATGGGACGAAGTTGGAACTTTTGTGGCAAAAGATTATTTAATTTGAGTTTTCAACATTTCAATCAATTCTGAAACAAGTTGCTTATCGTACCCCTTACTGTCTCTTGATACAGGCTCAGTAAACAACACGCTCAATGCTTTTGGTAAGATTTGAGACTGTTGTGTTTCAGACTTTGTGCTCATCAAGTTATTCATGGTGTGTAGTGAAGCATATTTGAACATGTAGGACTCTTACATCTTTTTGTGATATAGATATTGATTTGCAAAAAATACAGTCAAATAAGCTGGGACTATTAGTGCCGAAATCCTCAATAGACTTTGACCAACATAAACATTTTCTCCTTCAGTCTTTGCAATTTCAAAAAACGTATATGTCACATAAGCTACTGCAGCTGACGACAATAATGCTCCTACCAACCAAAAGTCTGGAATTGGTATTGGAATCTTTACTTCAAACCATGGAATATTAAAACTAACCCACCGTCCTTTTTTATGTTCTTTTGCTCTATCAAGAAAAGCCTCTGCTTGACCCTTCATTGTCTGTTCGTCAATCTCGTTTTTATTTTTAAGCCACTCTTTACCCTGCTTAATTGCTTCACTGAGGTCTGACTTGTTTTTAACAAGTCTATCCATGAGACCTTCAACTTCCTTGAATGCAGCCAATTTTTCATTTATGTTTGGTCTAACAGAAATATCGGAATATAAACCGGTGCTACGAAAGATACTGTTTAAACCATGTAATTGGTTTAATGAATTATGATGATGTGTTGTGATCTGGTTTTTATTTAGGTCATTCAATGGAGCAAATTGAGCGACGAAGTTTGTCAGATGATTCAGAAGATTTTGTGTAGAATTAAATCCAATTGAATCAAGCAGATTTATATTACTTTTTAGTTCGTGAATTAACTCAATCGTTGAATCAACATATTTCTTTAACTCTGAGTTAGTTATATTGTTCCAAAGACCAACATTTGGTCCAGAAGGATACAGTTTAGATAAATCTAAGTTTTCAATTTCTGATATTTTTTCAACAATTTGATTTTTTAGCTGTTCTACACTCATTCTTTGAGTATACGCTGAATTTTATTGTTTTAAAGCTTGCGCTAACTCTTTTGCTATTGCCTCAAAATCTGAACCCACTTTCACACGTTTCAGTTGTAATTGGACAGCTGCAAAAATATACTCAACCAAATCATCCCTATCCTGTCTTACGGGATTATCGTGCGATTTGCCATCTACTTCTATTGCACACACAGGTTTTAAGTTCTCGTTGCAAACAACAAAATCAACATGTTTCGGCAGGATCTTGTTTCTCTGTTTGTAGTATCCCTTTCCATTTCTAGTCTTAATGATGTCAGCAATCCTCATTTTAGGGAAAACATGAAATTCGTCAGGTAAGTGTTTCTGGAGTAAATGAAAGAATGATGATTCACTGTTGTTCATGAGCCTATATCTCATTTGATACATACCAGGATCAATATCAGGAAACTTCTCGGCCAACACTTCTATTCGGGTCAATGTCCTTGGTGGCTTATTAGAGTAATCACCAAACTTTATATTTTTTATAGTAATAATAACTACAACAACAACTACGAGAAGGGTAAGTAATTCCATATCTGCTAACTATAGTCTCTGGAAGTTAAATTAACAAATAAAGTTTGAGGGGCAGGGAATCGAAGCTTACAGCTTCAGTACACCTTTTCAACATTTTAGTCCAAGCATTCCTAAAATGTTAGAAAAGCTTTTCGATTCGTGCAACGCCTTTCGGAAGAAAGGCTGCACCCTGTCCACCAGCTCAAATGATAAAAACACCCTTTAGGGTGTTTTCATCTCGAGCTGGCGGACAGGGAATCGAACCCCGATTTTTTGGACCAAAACCAAACGTCCTACCGTTAGACGATCCGCCAGTATTTTATTGTTACAACTTACCTCAGCAAGTCGTCTAACGGGAGGACGTAAGTCCTACTTTCAAGCAAGCGAGGGTCGCAAGAAAGTTTACTTTCTTATGACCGAGCGAGCGAAGAAAGGAAGCTTTGCTTACCGTTAGACGATCCGCCAAGTTTTGCAATGGTTGCAAAAAGTGGAGGTAGATTAACACATTTTTTTACAGTTCTCTACTCCAAATTTTCATACCTACCATCTTCGTAAGGTGGAAAGCAAATTTCTGAAAAGACCATGTCTATTTTTGCTGTCCACTGCATCAATTCCCCTACTTTCACCTTGATTGGATCATGGTTATTATGAGTTTGGTGATACTCAGTTTTATTTCTGGAAACATCTATAACAGTAAGCACCCCGTCACCTTCAATCAACTCTTCTATCGTTCTGTCCCCTTTTAAAACTTTTTGCAGTGGTGTAGAAAAACCAGCCTTTATCTCTATGATTCCAAGATCCTTTTCGTTAGTTTCTGTGAATGTATACACATCACAAACCACACCTTCTTTTACATCTAAAGTTTCAACAAACTCAACCTTTTCACCTTTATGTTCAGATATTTTCTTCATATACTCAATCTACCTTACTCTAAATTTTCTAAATTGCAGCAAGACAAAGTAGCTGTGTAATTTAAAAGTTTTAACCCTTTTTGAAGCAGTCTATACACTTAAGACCTTCAGTGTTATACGGCTTAAATGGCAGCGAAGTAATTGCAGCACCACAACTGGCACATTTCCAGTCACCTTCAAACATTTTCTTTTCTGCCACAGGAGCTTCTTCTCTATCAGGCGACTCTGGAGCTGGTTCATCAGCTGCCCCTAAGTTGTCTGGATCAAAGTCCGGAATGTCACGATCATCAAGCTCTGCCGCCGCACCACTGTCTACTTCTGAAGCGGGTTTAGAAACTCCACCACCAGAACCACCTGACGAGCCGCCATTTTTACTGTTAAAATAACAATCTCGACAAGTTAACCCACTAGTACTACGTGGCTCAAACGGAAGCTCCTTGATATCTCCGCCACACTTACTACAAGTCCAATTTCCTTGAAACATATTTAAATATTTACTTACTTTCTTAGCTCTTAGTCGCTATTTAGAAA
>CAYFXS010000017.1:0-18279 GCA_964347215.1 uncultured Candidatus Saccharibacteria bacterium | reverse complement strand
AGATTTGGAAAAGATTATTGCTGCGATTCCGCCTAGTATGGATGTAGATGGTATGCATTACGATGGTACAAACACTTACCCCATTCATCCTGTGGCTGGGGCAGTGGCATACATCGCCAATCATCATGATGTTCTGTTCGCCGCTCAAGAAGTGGTGGTGGTAGGACATGGTCGTCTAGTAGGTGCACCGGTAGCCAAATGGGCACGCATGCAAGGGGCTAAGGTAACAGTACTAACTAAAGATTCTACTGATAGTGAAGAGGTGATTGCTAAGGCAGATATTTTGATTCTTGGGGCAGGAGAGCCTGGGTTGATACAGCCAGAGATGATTAAGGAAGGGGTCATTATATTTGATGCTGGCACCTCTGAGTTGGGCGGTAAATTAACTGGTGATGCAGATATCGCTTGTGCGGATAAGGCGTCACTCTTTACTCCGGTACCGCGAGGTATTGGTCCCGTAACGGTGGCAATTTTATTACGCAATGTATTGGAGGTGGTGAGTGATAGTCACTAATTTTCCTTCGTGGTATAAATACTTTTATTAATATGACAAAAACGAACAATAAAACTGAAGTTACTGATTCAACTGAACGTTTCCTAAGGGTTACTCGAGCGTTCGCTGTGATTGCAGTAATGGCAGTAGTGGGTTGGTTTGTATACCAAAATGCTACAGTCGAAAACGCTAAGTATCCTTTCCGGTTAGGATTAGATTTGGCGGGTGGTTCACATCTAGTGTATGAAGCTGATGTGTCAAAAGTGGAACCGACAGAAGTTGGGGAACTTATGAATACTCTACGTGATGTGATTGAGCGACGAGTTAACGTGTTTGGGGTGTCTGAACCAATTGTTCAGGTAGAACGTAGTAGTGTAGTGGCGAGTGAGCAGGTGGAGAGATTAGTTGTGGAACTGCCAGGCGTGACCGATGTAACAGAAGCGGTGGCAGAAATCGGTAAAACACCACTATTGGAGTTTAAGTTGGTTGATCAAGAGTTGCTAAATACCTTACCATCAAACGCTTCGACTAGTGATGTAGCAGCTGCGTTTGTTGATACTGGTCTGACAGGTCGTTACTTAGAGAGTGCGGCTTTAGCGTTTGCTGGGGGACAAGGTCAATTGTCTAACGAACCAATTGTAAATATTACCTTTAACCAGGAGGGCGCAGAACTATTTGAGACTATCACCCGAGACAATGTAGGTGGTAACTTAGCGATTTTCCTTGATGGAGAGATGATCTCCTCACCACGAATTAACGAATCAATTGCCGGAGGGCGAGCTATCATTTCAGGAGGATTTACACCAGAAGACGCTAAGGACTTAGCTACTAACCTAAATTTTGGTGCTTTACCAGTACCGATTGAGCTTTCTAGCACGCAGACAGTTGGTGCGTCGCTCGGTAATGAAGTGCTTGGGAAAGGAATCGAGGCAGCTAAGATTGGTCTTGGTCTGGTGATCTTGTTCATGTTGTTCTGGTACCGTTTGCCTGGTGCTGTGGCCGTAGTTGCTCTAACTAGTTATGTGGTGATGATGTTGGCACTCTTTATGTTTATCCCAGTAACACTGACAGCGGCAGGTTTAGCAGGTTTTATCTTGTCTCTCGGTATGGCGGTAGACGCTAACGTTTTGGTCTTTGAGCGGATGAAAGAAGGCTATCGAAGCGGACAAGGTAGCAACATCGCAGCGAAGGAAGGATTTGCTCGGGCTTGGAGCGCGATCCGTGACGGTAATATCACCAGTCTGCTCTCAGCTATTATTTTGTTCTGGTTCGGTACTTCAATCGTGAAAGGTTTTGCGTTGGTGTTCGGTGTTGGTGTGATCGTCTCAATGGTCTCAGCTTTGTTAGTGACACGAACTTTGTTGATTGCCTTGCCAGAACGTCGTCAGTCAGACGGTACTTTAATCAGTCGCTTGTTTAACTCAGGAATCTAGTCGTATGTTTGTTATTAAATATCAAAAAATTCTCTTAGCCATCGCTGCCTTAATGATCTTAGGTTCAGTTTTTGTAGTTGGAGGACTCGGTCTTAAGTTGGGTATTGATTTTGCTGGTGGAGCTTTAACAGAAGTGGCTTATGATCAGCGTCCAGAAAAAGCTTTGCTGTCTGCAGATCTAGATAGTTTGGATCTTGATTTAGGTGGCTACTCATTGCGTGAGACTATAGAAGAGGGTGGTCGTGATGGATATATTTTGCGCACTCGTGACTTAAGTGAGCATGAGCGATTGCAGGTGACAGGAACTATGACAGCTGACGGAGGAGAAGTTGTACGGTATACGTCAGTTGGTCCAGTGATTGGAGAAGAGCTTAAAGCTAAAGCTAAGTGGGCGATTGCGGCTGTAGTGATTGTAATTATTCTCTATGTAGCTTTTGCTTTCCGCGGGGTTTCATATCCGGTAGGTTCTTGGATTTATGGTGGAATTACTATCTTAGCTTTAGTACATGATGTGTTGGTGCCAACCGCAGCCATGGCCATTATGGGATATTTTATGGGCGTTGAGGTTGATGTGTTGTTTGTGATGGCACTCTTGGCGGTGCTTGGTTATTCCGTGAATGACACCATTGTGGTGTTTGATCGTGTGCGAGAGAACTTGTTGAAACATCGTCAGGAAAAGAAAGTTAAAGTTAAAGTTGAAGGTGGTATGCAGCGCGAAGAAATTGAGTACATTTTGACTAAGCCTTTTTCTGATATTGTTGGACAGTCTGTAGGACAAACATTGATGCGTTCAATCAATACCTCAATTACTACCTTGCTAGCACTGAGCGCTCTTTATTTCTTGGGTGGTGACGTAACAGCTACTTTTGCCTTAGTTCTGATCGTAGGAGTGTTGGCTGGTACTTATTCGTCAATTTGTTTAGCGAACCCTTTGTTAGCTTACTTGGGGGAGAAGAAATTAGCTAAAGTAGAGGAAGAAAAATAATATGATTATTGGTATTACCGGTACAGACGGAGCCGGGAAGGGCGCCGTAGTGGACTACTTAGTGAAAGAAAAAGGCTTTACCCATTATTCTGCACGCACTCTTATTACTGAGGAGATAGAACTTAGAGGTTTGGAAGCCACACGAGACAATTTACGTTTGGTAGCTAATGATATGCGACGAGCAGGTGGTAATGATGTGATAGTTAAAGTGGCTTTGAGTAAGTATGCCAACCAATCAGCACCAGCCGTAATTGAGTCAATTCGTACCATGGCTGAAGTTGAGACACTTAAGGCTGATGGCGGAATACTACTTGCAGTTGATGCTGATCAGCATCTACGTTACGAACGTATTACTTCAAGAGGGTCATCAACGGATCAGATTTCGTTTGAGGAGTTTCAGGAGCAAGAGGAGATTGAAATGAATGATCCTGATCCCAACGGCATGCAGAAAGCTAAGGTGATAGAGGCGTCTGACTTCACCATTCTCAACGAAGGAACTATAGAAGAGCTGGGTCAAGAAATTGAAAAAATTTTAGAACAAATCAAGAATGAGAATTAAAACAGTTGGAATTGTCGGTTATGGTCACTTTGGTCAGTTTTTAGAAGTCTTGGCTAAACGCTTTGCTCCTGATGTGGAGGTGCGGGTTTATTCGCGTCGTAGTGAGCCTGACAATGAGAAGTTTTTTAGTTTAGCTGATACAGCTGAGTGTGATTTGGTGATACTTTGTGGGGGTATCAGCGAATACGAAGAGCAGCTTTTGGATGTTTTAGAACATGTGGCTGGCGACACTATCTTGGTGGATGTGGCTACAGTTAAAAAACATCCCTCAGAAATTTTCCGTAAGCACGCTGGTGATCGTCTATGGCTATCTTGTCATCCCATGTTTGGTCCAGAGAGCTATAAAAAGACCAATGAAGACGTCAGTGGTTTCCGGGTGGTGGTGACTGACTATACTTTGGTTAATGATGATTATGTGGTCTGGAAAGATGAGATGTCACGTCTCGGTTTCTTGATTATTGAAATGACCGCTGACGAACACGATAAGTTGTTGGCTGAAACCCTGTTTTTGACCCACTACGTCGGTCAGACTATGAATCAGGCTGGCTTCACTCGTACTGCTATTGATACAGTGTCGTTTGCTTCGTTGATGAATGCGGTGGAGAGTGTAAAAGATGATGCGAAACTTTTCGCTGATGTTTACAAGTACAACCCGTACTGTAAGGAGGTGGCGGAGCGTTTTCATGATGCTCAGGACAAGATTTATGAGCAGTTGCAAACAGACGTTGAGTAAGTGTCTCGCCGGGCATTCTGCTGGTGCTAGCGTGCTACACTGATAATCTATAAACTTAACTTCACTTTATGCATTGGTTTCTAGATCCAATCACAAAGCACTATTTTGATTTTTCAGGAAGAGTCACTAGAAAAACTTTTTGGCTGTTCGTATTGCTTGCTTGTGTCATAAATATAATTTTCTCGGTTCTGGATCATTTAATTAGCACGGCATTTGATGTTCCTGTAATTGTGTACGAATTTTTATTCTACGTCGTGTTGGTTGTTGTTATTGTGTGTATTTATATATCAGTTAGGAGTGTCTCTTTTCAAACTAAAAAAAATAATATGTTCGGGGGTCTAGCTTTAGTGTTTGTACTCTACACTCAGTCGCTGATGACATATCCTGATCTGAGTACGTTTTATTTTATGTTTATTCTTCCTCCTGCCATTGCGCTTACATCTAGAAGGTTGCACGATAAAGGCATCAGTGGATGGTGGCAGTTGCCAGGACTGTTGATTCCAGTGCTTGGTTGGGTTGTTCTATTTTGTTTTTTGTCATTTAAGGGTGACCAGGCAGCTAATAAATACGGTCCTTCTCCATACGCTGACTCTGTGCCAGTTCCTCCAGCAGGGGATAATGCAGACTAAAAGGTTTGATGAACAAAAAAGACCGGCGCCTTTGGCGCCGGTCTTTTTTGTTTTCCTCTAGTTATGGATCTTGGTTCCGGTAAATGGTTTGTCTTCTAGGTAGTTTTTCAAAGAAGCTATCTTGGTACCGTTAATGATGGCTACTTCGATGTTGGCTTCGTGAGCCCGTTTAGCAGCTACAGGGTCAAAAGGGGAAGAGAGGTTCGGACTCCATTCTTCAGGAGCAGGAATCAGTTTGCGGAAATCCTCCCAGGTCATATCTTCAATCTTTTCTGCTTCCGGATCTTTCTTTGGATCAGCTGTGTAAACGTAATCAATATTAGACAGGTTAATCATTTTAGTAGCTTTCACTCGCTCAGCCACTCGTACCGCTTGCAGGTCACTACTACTGCCTGGTCGATAACCAGCTCCGATTACTAGTTTAGCGCTATCAGGTACATCAAGTACGTCATCAGGGTTGGTGACCATGACCGGGTGAGCCAAATCTCTGAAGATAGTACGCATTAAATGCCCGTTAAGTCGGGTTGAGTGAATACCAAGCCAGTCTTGGTCTTCATTATCAATATTGGCTACTTCAGTCGCTGCCTCTACGTAACGACGAGAAGTTTTACCGCCACCGGTAATGATAATAAAACGACGGCCATTAGCCGTTTCAGTTTCAATCAAATCTTTTAAAGAAGATAAAAAATGGGTATCAATAGCATCAGGGACGATCAGGGAACCGCCAACTGACATCACGATAGTTTCAGTGTTAGACATACGGCTGACATTGTACTGAATGAGTCCATAAATACAAGTCCGGTGAAGTACAAAAGCGAAGCTTTTGTACTTCACTGAGCGAGCCTTATATAAGTGTGGTTAAGTAGAAACCTGAGCTTTTTTCAGTATATAATTAAAATTAATGAATAAAGAACAGTTAGACTACGTAGTCGGTCAATTAAACAGTGGAGTAGACAAAGAAACTCTGCGTCAAAGTTTACGGGATAATAATTATGAAGAAGCAGCGATTGAAGAGCTATTAGCTGCGGCAGAGCAAGGCGATCAATCCGCCAGTACTGTGCCCGACCCAAGCGGGGCAGGCTTCTCAGTTTTTCAGTCAATTGGTGACGGTTTTGCTGTGGCCCTTAAACGTTTAGATCTTTTTGGCTGGTCATTTCTGCTACAGGCAGTCATCTTTGCTTTTATTGTCGCTCTAATGGTGGGCTTTTTTGCGCTGAATTCTGGTGGTGAAATGTCTAACTTGGCTGGCATGTTGGTGTTGGTATTGGTTAGTTTGGTGGCTATTTCAGTGTTGGGAGTGCTCAATATGGGAGCTATTTTGAAAGCTTTAGTGTCAGATGAAGAGGTAACTTATTGGCAGGGTTTTGCATGGACGTGGAAAAACTTCTGGGCTTTTTTCTTGGTTAGCATTTTAGTCTCTTTGGTAACGATAACAGGTACCATGTTGCTAATTGTGCCAGGTATTATTTTGGCCGTATATCTTCTGTTTGCTCAGTATGCATTTGCCAATGAGGGAGTACGAGGTCTGAATGCGTTAGCACGTAGTCGTCAGTTGGCGGCTGGACATTGGTGGAAGTTAGCAGGGACATTATTTATGGTAGGTCTCATCAGTTTCTTCGGTACTTTCATCATTGAGTTAGTGGCTGGAGCTTCAACTTTGTTTTCAACCGGTGATTCTCTAACTGTTACCATCTCAGACATTCTGACTATTCCATTGGATACTTTCCTCACCGTCTTTACTTTTGCTGTCATGGCGTCTATTTACCGTCGTTTGGCGGTAAAGGCAGGTCCTTATAATGAAGCTGAGATGGTGTCGAAAAAGAAGACATACAAGATTATGGCTTGGTTAAGCCCGTTAATTTTGGTGTTGGGGGTACTGCTGACTGTTGTTCTAGCTTCTCTCAACTCTAGCAGTGAAAAGGCTTATGATGCATCTTCAAAAATTAACTTGATGAATACCAGGATGGAGGCTGAGTTGTATTATGACGCTAACGGTATGAGTTATGAAGGCTTCTGCTCCCAAATGATAGATATGGATGATATGGCGGTAGATTGTGTAGACAGTCCGGATGGAGTAGCGGTTATGACTATGCTTAATTCTGGTGAGTTCTACTGCGTGGACACTAACGATTTCTCAGATGTGCCAGAGCTGCCAATCTTCGACGACAGCAGCTGTTACACCGGTGAGTAGTGGTTTAATTAAACATTTATGAATGAGGAGGCTAAAGCATTTCTAAAAGAAAAACTGAATAGTGGCTTAGGCCACGATGATTTGCGTCGAGAAATGATCTCTAATGGTTATGGGACGCAAGGATTTGAAGAGGAGTATGCTGCTTTAGCTAAAGAGTTAGGTATTAAGGAGCCGCCAAAGCCAGCGCCAAAATTCCCAACGACCGATCTGACTGGCTCTGCTATTCCTGAGGGTGAAGTAGCCATGCCTTCGGTTCTTGAATTGTTAAAACTTTCTTTCCGTCGAGTCTTCGCACATTTCGGAGCGATTATTTGGTCATCTATCATCATGATTGCGATGACAGCAGTTTTGGTGTTTATCCCAACCACTCCAACTCCACTTCTGTTTGGTCCGATGTTTGTGGTGGTTAATATCTTGAGTGTTGTTCTGACGGTATTTGTGGCCATAGTTAGCTTGATGGCCCTTTTCTACACCATAGTGCTTTCAGACAGTGGGTCTAGCTATTTCTTCGGACTGCAGTGGGCGTATGTAAAATTTTTCTCGCTAGTTAGCTTGTCAGTTATTGTCGCAGCTTTGTTGCTGACTGGTTTTACCTTCTTGGTCGTTCCTGGCTTAGCTTTTTTGGTCTATAGTTTGTTCACTTTTGTAGTGCTAGCTAAAGAAGATAAGTCCGGAGTTGGTGCCATTTTACGTAGTGTTGATTTAGTGCGTGGTAGTTTTTGGACTATCACATTCAGAATGATAACCGTGATGGTAATAGTGGGAGTTATCTCTGCCGTTACCACCTTGCTGTTAAGTGGTCTGTCTGATGTCATGTATGGCATCGAGTATGGACAGTTGTTAGTAATTGCGTTGGCGATATTGGTTGAGATGACACTTAGTGCATTAATGTTTGCAGCAGTGGGGATTATGTACCGATCTCGGTCTAGTGCTAAACCATTCTTTGAACTAAGTGCTTATAAGTATGTTAACTGGTTGTTTACACTGGTGGTCTTGGTGGTGATTGTATTTGCGGCTACAGTGACTTGGTTGGGAAGTAGTAACTACAATGGTTACTTTGATCAGTGGATAGATCTTGAAGCCGATTATGATCAAGTTAAGTACCCATCTATTGATAATGACGGGGGAGAGAATTTTGATGATGTGATCTTGCGTAGACGAGCTGATGAAGCTTTTGTTTCAGGTAATTATTACGCCGGCCGAATGGGAACCGCTGACGGTATCTGTGGTGATATTGTTTTGGAAGATAAAGTGCAATGTCGGGATGGAGATTCTGGTTTTATGATCCTAGTTCCGCTATCGAATGAGACTTTATATTGCCGCGATGGTCAAGGATTCAAGGGTGACGTGACTGACTGGCCGTCTGGCTTGACTTGTCAGTAGTTGATGTGTTTTTAGGCATGAGAAAAGGGCGTCATAATGACGCCCCTTCAGTTTGTGTGCTTGTGATTTGGCGGTTAGCCAAACTCAGGCTTCTACTTGTTGCGACCGCCTGCTTGAGCATGTTCCGGCGGACCGGCATGTTCTGGGCGACCGCCTGCTTGAGCATGTTCCGGCGGACCAGTGTGTTCCGATTGTTCCGTAGCATGTTCTGACTGACCAGCGCCTTTGGATCCCGCATCATCTGTGGTTGCTTCCGGAGTTGATGCTTCGGCCGTCACCGCTGCAGTTGCTTCAGCTTGGGCGGTGTGAGAATCTTCGTTGCTGACAACATCATCTTGAGTGATCTCTTCGTCGGCCTTGTGCGAGATAGGGTCCACAGGGTCGCCGTTCTCATCATAGTAACCGCGCCCAGCCTTGATGACATAGCCAGTGACATCTTGACCGTATTGGTCTTCAATGTCAGCGATGTATTGTTGTGGATCTGTTGGATCCTTCACATCGCCACGATATCCATCGATCTTGACGGTTGTGCCATCTTCGAGTGTGTACATCACAAACGAGATGCCGTGCCGGAGCTGACAATCCTCACAAGTCGGTGGAGGAGGACATGTACCTAGATCCTCACAAGTCGGTGGTGGAGGACATGTGCCCAGGTCCTCACAGGTTGGTGGAGGAGGGCAATTGCCAAGTTCTTCGCAAGTTTCCGGCGGCGGTCGTTTGAAGTCATCGTCGTCGTTGCTGTCGATAATTCTCACAATTTCCGCTCCAATTGGATTGTGGCACCCGAGTGAGAACACAGCCTTGAAGCCACGGTCGCCTGGACCTTTGAGGTAGAGGCACTGCTCTACACCATAGGTTGTTTCGTAACGATCTCGGTTGAACCATTGCATATTTTGTGACACTGTCGTGAAGCGTTCAGAGCAGTCGCCCCAGCGACGTTCCACTTCATGATCTTCACCGCGCACAATCCGTGTGAAGCGGTCACGGCTGAAGTTGTCGATCCCCAATGCCAGACCGGTTAGGTTGACTACTGCATTGGCTGCTTCTTCCGATTCGAAGTTGGCAAATGGATTGGCTTCGAATTCGGTCGGCGTCACTGGTTTGTGGCCAGTGCGCATATAGCGCTCGGTTTTTACAAAGGGGATTTCATTGCCAACCGGCGCTACCGACAACTGACTGGTGTTGGTTGGCGGTGGTGACCAGCTGCAAGCTGTCAAAACAACAGGAATTATCGCTATTGCGAGCACTCTCATTAAGATTTTCATCTACTACTCTCTTTCTGCCCAGATTTAGAAACACATTATTTACTGCAGGGCCAGGTAGACAAATAATGCTTCGACCACTTGGCCATGCAGTAACTAAACAAACTGATTTTGAAGGAACTAACTAACATTATTTTAAACCGGGGACCTAATTTTAGCGGCTAGCAAATGGATAGTTCTGTGTTCTGATTGTTAGGTGTTGAATAACTCATGGGGAGGTGACAGATATGCAGAGGCGGGGGGTTGCATTAATTTTCGATATCTGTATAATTGCGGTCACTGTTTACGGAGGTGTGCGACGCATGTTAAATGCGGCCAATAAAATCGGGTAAGTTCCGGTTCGTTACCACCGAGTGAGAGCAGAGTAGAATTGAAAAAAAATTATTTTAAATAATTCATAAGACTTACTCATTTAGCCCAACTATTTGAGTAAGAAGTACAAGTTAAATGAAGAAACGAGCGGAAGCGACTATTCTGAATTTATGTCCCAATTTTTTCCTTTCCTAGAAAAAATTGCTGGACGATCAAATTCAAAAATATCACTTTCGTAAATGATTCATTTGACGGTACGCATCAGCAAGAATATATTCTGATGATTCAATAGAAGAATATATTCGAAAATAAGATAATCGAAATTTGTAATTTCTTTTGTCTTATCCTTTAGGAGGTGACAGGAAATTCTCCGCAATGTAAGAGTACAAGCGGAATGAAGTACTGGTCACCCAGGTAAGTAACACTATTGTTGCAATCCTGTCTTAAATTAGAGTTTGATCCTAGCTCAGGGTGAATGCTGGCGGCGTGGATGAGGCATGCAAGTCGAATGGGTTTAGACCCATGGCAGACGAGGTAGGAACACGTAGGTACATACCGAAGAGTCGGGGATAACCTGTCGAAAGGCAGAATAATACTCGATGGTCCCGTAAGGGTAAAGATTTATCGCTCTTTGAATGGCCTGCGTTCTATCAGCTTGATGGTAAGGTAACGGCTTACCATGGCTACGACGGATAGGGGAGGTGAGAGCCTGACCCCCACCGATGGAACTGAGACACGGTCCATACTCCTACGGGAGGCCGCAGTCGAGAATCTTCCGCAATGGACGAAAGTCTGACGGAGCGACGCCGCGTGGTGGATGAAGCCTTTAGGGGCGTAAACACCTTTTATGAGGGAGGAAGTTTATTGACGTTACCTCATGAATAAGGGGCTCCCAATTCTGTGCCAGCAGGAGCGGTAATACAGAAGCCCCGAGCATTACCCGGATTCACTGGGCGTAAAGGGTGCGTAGGCGGTTATATTAGTCGAATGTTAAATTCTGGGGCTCAACCTCAGGTCCGCATTCGAAACGGTATAACTAGAGGATGTGAGAGGTGAACAGAACTCTCGGTGTAGGGGTGAAATCCGTTGATATCGAGGGGAATACCAAATGCGAAGGCAGTTCACTGGCGCATTCCTGACGCTGAGGCACGAAAGCGTGGGTAGCGAACGGGATTAGATACCCCGGTAGTCCACGCCCTAAACGCTGTCTGCTGGCTTTTGGAGGAATCGACCCCTTCAGAGGCGAAGTTAACACGTTAAGCAGACCGCCTGGGTAGTACGAGCGCAAGCTTAAAACTCAAAGGAATAGACGGGGGCTCGCACAAGCGGTGGAGCGCGTGGCTTAATTCGTCGCTAAGCGAAAAACCTTACCAAGGCTAGATATCCTACTGCACGCTCTGGGAAACCAGAGAAGCTTTCGAAGGTGTAGGACAGGTGATGCATGGCCGTCGTCAGTTCGTGGCTTGAGCTGTTCCCTTAAGTGGGGAAACGAACGCAACCCTCGTTGCCTGTTATATGTGTCAGGCGAGACTGCTCCCTCACGGGAGAGGAAGGTGAGGATGACGCCAGGTCAGCATGTCCCTTGATGCCTTGGGCTGCACACACGCTACAATGGTACGCACAACGGGACGCAATATCGTAAGATGGAGCAAATCCTTATAAAACGTGCCTCAGTTCGGATTGAGGGCTGCAACTCGCCCTCATGAAGTCGGAATCGCTAGTAATCGCGGATCAGCACGCCGCGGTGAATACGTTCCCGAGCCTTGTACTCACCGCCCGTCAAGTCAGGGGAGTCGGGAGTGCCCGAAGTTCGTGTTTATCACGACCTACGGTAAGCTCGATAACAAGGACTAAGTCGTAACAAGGCACGGCTAGCGGAAGCTGGTCGTGGATTAATTCCAATTGGAGACGTTGTCGTGTTGGTGGTGACACCTTCACAATGATGACTAATTGGTCGACGATTAAGTGCCTCAATTGAGCATTTAATCAGGAAATGATACTCAACATCCTTAACTGGTATCAGACTGTAGGGAAAGACCTATCGATAAAGGATAAGACAAAAGAACTTGCAAAAACGAGAAAACCTCATACACATAAGTGTATGAGGTTTTCTCGTTGTACATATTACTAACCCCCTCTAGCTTTTTACTGGATCACTGTACCACTGTTAGGAGTACTGCCGTCAGGACAGATAAATTCACAATCTGGTCCACTGCGACCAATCATGGTTCCATCGGCACATACAGCTGCATCCATAGTACACATAACAACATCATTGTTATCGGATGATGTGTTTGAAGTTGTATTAGTTTGAAGACCTAGGTTGTCATACGAACAAAAAGATTCAGCAGACATCGGAGTTAAAGTTAAACTCGCTTGAGCTAATAATGGCGCTACTAAAGCTCGAATTTGACTTGGGGCCATGCTGTCGAAATCGTTATTTTGGTAAGCATCAAGCGCTCTTATGTATTGATTTGGCACTAGTGGCGAATTATAAAGATCGAAAAATTCTTGATTTCGCACCCCAGGTTCAATTTGTGAAAGAAGATTGATAGCTTCAATGGTGGGGAACAGATCAGTTTCTTGGTCACCGCGAGGGCAGCTGTTAGTTGGTTGCTCCATTACCCAGACACCGCTCCAGTCCACCAACACATGTTTGATGTTGCGTACCACGCTGTCACACATCAGACGCATGTCTGAAGCGCTTGGAGCCATGCCGTTACCGATAAAGCTGGCGTTCTCTGCGTAAGTTTTTTGGTGAGTGTGCACTATGTACATGTTGTGTGCACCAGCGGCAACTAAGTCGTTTATAACGTCTCCGTCATAAGTAATACCGTTTTCATAGTGTTGGTCAGTTAGATTGGTCCAGCGGTAATCTTCATTTGCATCCAAATAGAAGAGGTAGGCGGTTTGGTTTTGTTCTACGTCTGCAGCCAGCATTAAGGTATCCATGGCAACTTGGCAGGATTGATTATCATTCAGATCAGGTGTACTGAATTGACCACGAGGTTCACCTGGTAAGAAGGACAGTTTGGCGATGTCTTTAGTTTGATTGAAGACAATATTAGCTATTCCAGAAGGCGTATCAGGGTCTTCGGTTGAGTTAGTGGCGGTGCTATTGTTTGCGTCAGAGTTACTGTCTGAGTTTGAAGTGCTGTTAGTGTTGCTATTAGGAAAGCTCATAAAGTTCCCACTATAACTCTCTTGCTTGCACCAGGTGCTTGGTAGATAGTCTGGACAGATAGCTTGAGCATTGCGCACTCCTAAACTGCCAACGAGCATGTTAACGATGCCCCAAATGCTCACTAAGAAGACAAAGGCAGCGATACTGTATATGGCCAATCGCTTGGCTTTAGTTCGCCCCTCTTCACTGTGGCCTTCGACTATGAAATAACGAGTTGCATTGACTAAGAAGACTAGTAGAGCAATAGCAAACAAGAAAGGCATGATTACGTAGTTCAAAAATGAACTGATAGCAGCAATTATTTTCTGAGCTGTAGTTAAGTCAGCGCGGGACTCAGTGTTGGTGGTTAAACCGCCGCCAGAACTGCCGAAAGTGGAGGATTCAGTATTGTTAGTTAAAGCATCGGAATAAAAACAAATGCCGAAGAAACAGTTTTCCTCCGCTTGTACTTGTTGAGGAGTGCTAAAAGTTGCTAGACATAGCAAAAAACACAGTGTGATAAAGATTTTTTTCATACTGTAATGATACCGCATTAAGCAACAGAGAAGGGTATTTTGGCCACAGATTGACTAATTAGTTAAAATGTGGTAATATTATAAATAATAAGGTTGCTGCGCAGTGTAGTGACTAAGACGTGACAAAAGTCACGCAAGTACCTTGAGGTAGAGCAATGAAACACTTTGGAATCTTTCTTCAAATAGCTGGAGTCTTGGCGGTTATCATCGGGTGTGCTGATGAGACACCGGGTCATACCATACCGTTATGGTGGCCACTGGTCTGGGCAGCCGGCGGCTTTGCTGCCATGTTCACGGGCTATAAACTCTACCGCTGCGGCGGTGGACAAAGCTTCTTTGAAGAGTAATCCGAAAGCGGCGTGGTGCGAAAGCAGGCGCCGCTTTTATGTTGAATTTAATTGACTAGTTTGGTAGTATTGCGTGACTTTGTTGTTAAAACAATAAGTTCGACTGACTCCTTACAGGAGCTGTCCACTGTTTGGATAATTTGTTTTGTTGGTCCGGGCATAGCTCAGTTGGCTAGAGCGTTCGACTGATACTCGAAAGGTCCTAGGTTCAAATCCTAGTGCCCGGACCAAAAACGCAAATTATTAAAACAGTCTCAATTAAAACAGAGTAGTAATACTCTGTTTTAATTTTGTAAACACTTAACCTGTTTCAATGATTTGTGCTAGGAAAGGCACAAATCAGGAACTAAATTCGCAATGGTCGCTTCCGCTCGTTTGCTCATTTAACTCGAAAGGTCCTAGGATGACATATTTTTAACGACTGAAAGAAGTATAAAAATAGAAATGCCCTTGTGGTGCAAATCCTAGTGCTCGGACAAAGGTTTTTATTGTATCTGCTGACCGATTAGATCAGTGTCTGGAATAAAATATTGAAACCGTAGACTCCTACCGTGTGGTAGATCATGGTGCCTAGAATCATCGGAATCAAAAAGCTTCTTAATCGGACTCCTAAAAATGCTAAGGGAATAATGAAAGCTTCGTTTGGTAGAGGGATAAAAGCGGCATAGATAAATACAAAAACAAATGTCCAGTTTTTATGGTAACGGTCTTTGAATTTTTGCATTCGCTCTAGTGTTTGCGGGTATTTTTCTTTAGCGTAATCAGCGGTGTAATAACCAAATAAGTAACCAATCAGATCGGCTAAGGTGGTGCCGATGGTAAAAAAGATCACTAAGGCTGGAATAGAGATGCCGGCAGTTATGAAAATTGGTACTAGCGTAGCAGGTGGGAATGGTAATAAGAAATTTAAGCCAGAAAATACACCAATCAACAAGGCACCTAAATGACCGTACTTGGCTATGGTGCCTATGATAAATTCATCTTTCTGGATGTAAACAGCCGCTTCAAATGAAGCTAAAAAAAGTAAACTCAAAAAAGTCACTAAAATTAATAATCTTAGTACCTTTTGCTTTTTCTTGGGAATGATTTTAGGCATGATTTGCCCGTTATTATATATGTAGCTCTTCTGAAGAGTCAGCAGAAGCTGATTGTTCTAAAAGCTCAATTTCTGTACTCAAATACTCAAAGTCTTTACTGAGATTCACTGTAGTGAAATAGACAAAAACAGCAAAGCCTATGAATACAGTCCAGGCAATGTATGGAAAGAAGCGATGGTCTTCCAGTGCGTTTTTCATTACTGTCAGTATAAACTTAATTAGGGCCTATATCCACCAAGGGTTGTTGAATAGATAATCTATTCCAAAGACTTGAGTCTTTTGATTTGTTACGTATGATAGGCAGATAAATATGGATCCCACCCTTACTTGTAAGCTGTTGCAAATGCTGGATTTGTTTGGTTTCAGTAAAAGTTGGACTGGGACTTGTGTAATCATATAAATTATAAGTGTCGCAACGAAAGAAGTGGCTTAAAAGTAAGGGTTGGGATGGATAATTTTGCAGAATATTTTAGAGGTAAGAGAGTAACGGTCATGGGGCTAGGACTTCTTGGTCGTGGTGTGGGTGATGCAGCTTACATGGCTGAAGCTGGAGCGGTAGAGGTTTTGGTGACCGACCTGAAGACAGAAGAAGAACTTAAGGAGTCGGTTGAACAATTGTCAGCTTATGACAATGTTAAGTTTGTTTTAGGGGAACATCGAAAGGAGGATTTTCAGGATCGCGATTTTATTTTAGTTGGAGCTGGCGTACCAAGAGAGTCTGAGTTTCTGCAGCACGCCAGCGAAGCTGGCGTGCCTCTGAAACAAAGCGCTGCATTATTTGCTGAATTGTCTCAAGTGCCGATCATTGGAGTAACTGGCACCAGAGGTAAAAGTACGGTGGCACATATGATTCACCATACATTGAGAGTAGCTACAGGTGAAGACATTATTCTTGGCGGCAATGTACGGGGACTATCCAACTTACAACTTTTGAAAATTGTTAAGGATGATTCGTTGGCTGTAATGGAGCTTGATAGTTGGCAGTTGCAAGGTTTTGGCTGGGCTGGCATTTCGCCGCAGATTGCTATTTTTACTAACTTTATGGCTGATCATATGGATTATTATAAAGATGATATGGAAGCTTATTTTGCTGACAAAGCCAATATCTTCCGTAACCAAGAAGATACGGGGGTGTTGATCACTACGCCAGAAGTTTTTGAACGAGCTAAAGGGACTGATATTACTTTGCGAGGAGAAGTGATTTTGGCTGACGCCAGCGTGATTCCTGAAGACTGTTTGCTTGCCATGCCAGGCGAACACAATAGACTGAATGCTGCTCTTACTTACGAAGCACTTAAAGCAATTAGTTTATCTGCTGAATTGATTTTTGAAGGTTTAGCTAGTTTTGGTGGGGTAGAGGGTCGCTTGCAGTTTGTGAAAACCATCGATAATGTTCGTATTTATAACGACAATAATGCAACGACCCCACAAGCTACAGTGGCAGCGTTGAAGTCACTGGATCTAGGTAGTAAGAATATTCTTTTGATAGCAGGGGGAGAAGATAAAGGTCTCAATGTAACTCCACTAATTGATGCTATCGATCAACATTGCAAGCAGGTTATTTTAACTCCTGGCTCCGGTTCTAATCAACTGCTAGATTCCTTACAAGGTGGAGGTCCGACCTCCACCTTGGTAGTGGAAACATTGGAGCAAGCAGTTGAAGAGGCGCGCTTAGTAGCTGAGAACGGAGATATTATTCTATTTAGTCCAGCCTTTGCTTCCTTTGCACAGTATAAGAATGAGTATGAGCGCAATGATGAATTTATGAGTTTGGTAGAAGAAATATAGCATGAGTGAAAAACCAGCAGATTTCGTGAGTGCGGAGGAGAAATTTTTGGTAGATATTGACTCGTTTGAGGTTCAGGAATACAAAGATGCTGCATTGTTGATGCAGAGTCCAGTTGAGTATATTAATAAAAAGTTAACTGACTTGGGGGCTGATCATGAAATGGATAAAGAGGATGCTTTGACAATGATGAGTGAGCTGTATGAAATTTTACAATCTGATGTAGCGCTTATTGCTGGTCATGAAACGATGGGAAATATCGAGGAAGATATAGATTTCTTGTGTAAAAAGGGTTTCCTAGGTCATGACAGCTGGAGGGTTGTCATCCGTCTGTTTCTGGAGGCTGGAATCACGACTGATCTAGTTGAAGAATTTCTTGAACATCATGAAAGTGATGGTAAGAAAGAATCTGAGATGCAAGTACGCGTACTTAAGGGTATTTTGCAGAGTGAGCTTGGGAAGGAGGAAATGGCAGAAGAGGTTGATCTGTCAGCTGTCTATGAAGATGCTAAGCTATTTTTAGCGGATCCAGTGACACACTTGAGCGAATTAAAAGCGCGCTTTGCCGGCATTTATGTAGCAGAGGAGGTGATGAATAGGTTGGCTGATTACGGCAGTGCTTTAACTGGAGAGGAAGTTAAAACTGATAATAGCTATGTGCGAGTTTGGTTAACTCATGATCCGGGTTCAACCGAATCAATTGCGGCTATTTTTACCCTCCTTAAAGAAGCGGGCTTTACTTATGCAGAAATGAAAACTTGGCTGACTATTGAGGAAGGTGAGTTAGATGAGGAAGAAGAATTAGATGCGGGAGACAAGATGATGGTAAATACAATGAAAGTTATACTAGATGCAATTTATGATGAAGAATAACAGAGTACATTTTGTTGGAGTGGGTGGTATTGGCATGAGCGGGTTGGCTCGGCTGTATTTGCATGAGGGTGCCGAAGTTTCAGGGAGTGATGCGGTGGAGAGTGAATTAACACGAAAGCTGGTTGAGGAAGGGGTGGCGATTACCTATGAACAAGTGGCGGAAAATATATTAGACGGCGTAGAGTTGGTGGTCTATACGGAAGCGATGGCAGAGGACCATCCGGAGCTTGTGGCCGCACGGGAGAAAGGTATTCGAACTATCAACTACTTTGAAGCACTTGGTGAGATTGCAAATGAGTATTATCTCATTGCGGTGGCAGGTACACACGGTAAGACTACTACCACAGCGATGCTTATCGATATTCTCGAAGAAGCGAGTTTTGATCCAACCGCCATTGTTGGTTCGTTGCGCACTCGAACTAATAGTAACTACCGAGCTGGTAAGAGTAAGTATTTTGTAGTTGAGGCTTGTGAATATAAGCGTGACTTCTTAACTC
>CAYFXS010000016.1:982-18344 GCA_964347215.1 uncultured Candidatus Saccharibacteria bacterium | reverse complement strand
CCCGTTAATTTAATTGATGCTAACAATCAGGTAGGTCGTGAATACATGAATGCTTTACTTGATGCAATGAAAAAAGTTAATGGAGGATCTGATGAGGAAGTGAATTCTGCCATGCAAAGATTAGAAGCGGCTTATGGTTCAGTAAAAGAAACGATAAAAGATTTACCTTCAGCAAAGCCTGCTGAAGAGAAGTCGGTTAAGAATGAAGAAGTTGAGTTAGATGAGGATACAGATAAAAAAGATGAACAGTCTGTAGCTAAAAAAGAGGATTCAATATCAGTAACAAAAAAAACTGCTGTAAAAGATAATGTTAAGCCTTCTATTTCTGAAGAAGTAACTTTAACTCAACCGGTTAAGGAAAATAATAATGAATCTACTAATCCAACCACAGCTGCAGCCGATAAGTTGGTATCACCGTTCGTGCCTGCTTCCAAGAAAGCTGAGGCAACGGCTGTAACTGAAGACATTTCGGCGTCTAATGAAAAGCCGGCAGCGGTACCAGAAAAAGGTTTGCCAAAAAGTAGTTTGTTCAACAAACCGGTAGAAGAGTCAGTGACTGAAACAGCAACGCAGAAACCGGCAGATAAAATGGTGACAGCTCAACCAACAGCTACTTCTATGCCACTTCAATCTGTAGCTAAAGAGAAGCAGTTGGAAAATATGATGACAGCCAATAAGGAAAAAGAGGCTATGGCAGCAAAGGCTGAAGAAGATCAGAAAATTGCCAGTATGGATCCCTTAATGACACCATCCATAGACAGTGGTCTTAATCAGTTGCTCTCTGAGTGGAATCTATTTAAGAGTAGCGGAATTTTTGGAACTGGACCAAGTGGTGTGGATCATCCTTTATATAAACGTATTGCAAGCTTATCAATGTCTGCTGTGATTGCTGGTAGATTTGAAGGAGCAACTCCTGAAGTCAAGCAGAGTATTACAGACTATATGAATGGCTGGCGTTATGAAGAAGGGATCTTGCATCAACACGAAGAAACTTTTGAACATTATTTACGACGAGTTATTCAAAAAATTCTTGAACATACTCCCAAGGCTGAAGCATAGTTGTTATACTTAGGTCATGAATTTAGACACTTCACATCATGCTTTTTTGCTGGAGGCAGTTTCTATTGCAGAAAGTGGTTTACCAGAAGATTTTTTACTTACTACCGTTGATACTGAACATCTTGTTCTGGCGACTTTTGGCATCGATGATGCGCGCGCACTGACTATGAAAGCTAGTCACAAAACTCTCAATGACGAATGGCATACTTTCGTAATATTTGCTGACACAGTAACTGTTCAGGCACAAAATGCCTTATTAAAATTGTTTGAGGAACCGCCTGCAAAAACTCGTTTTGTATTGGTTATGTCAGATATTTCACCAATTATAGATACCTTGCGATCTCGTTGTATTCTTCTGGATAAGACTGAGGAATCTAAAGCTGCTGAGGTTGGTGGTGCGGTGAGAGATTTTTTAGATATGAGCATCGCAGATCAGTTGTCATTGGTAGCTGATAAGACTAAAGCTAAGGATAATGCTTGGATTAATAAGGTTGTTTCCGCTATTAGTGCACAGGCGGATCAGACTAAAGATATTACGCTGATGCAGGCGGCGATATTTACGTCGAGCAGAATCAATGGTCCGGGAGCTTCAAAGAAAATGTTGTTAGAAGATTTGGTTCTCAGTCTACACAGAAATTAGCTGTGTGCTAAAATGAAAAGATAAATAAAAACATATGGATTTTAACGCAAGAATGAAAGAAATTGCTGAGTGGCTCGGCAATGAGTATGCAGGCATCAGAACTGGGCAAGCAACTCCAGCTTTATTAGATTCAGTAAAAGTTGATAGTTACGGTACTAAAGTCCCACTTAATCAAGTTGGTTCTGTAGGGGTGGAAGATGCTCGAACTTTACGTGTTAGTACTTGGGATGCAGGAACAATCGGTGCGATTGAAACTGCCATTAATGAGTCCGATCTAGGTGTGTCAGTGGCTACTGATTCATCTGGTTTGAGGGTCATCTTCCCAGAATTAACTAGTGAGCGACGAGATCAACTATTGAAACTAGCGAAACAAAAGCTAGAAGATGCTCGCGTATCTGTGCGTGGTGCTCGTGATGAAGCCATTAAAGATCTAGAGAAACAGGAGAAAGACGGAGATTTGAGTAAGGATGGGTTGTTTAGTGAAAAAGAAGAGATTCAGAAACAAGTTGATCTAGCGAATAAACAACTAGAAGATCTCTACAATCATAAAGAGTCCGAAATTAACAAATAAACTGTATGACAATAATTTTGTTCTTTGCTGTTCTGTTCGTGTTGATTTTGGTGCATGAATGGGGACACTTCATTGCAGCTAAAAAGACCGATATGCGTGTTGATGAGTTTGGTATTGGTTTCCCACCAAAACTTTTTGGAGTAAAGAAAGGGGAGACAGAATATACTTTTAACCTGCTACCAATTGGTGGTTTTGTTCGGATATTGGGTGAAAACTCAGAAAGTTCTGAGTTTTCTCCGGTCGAGAGCGAAGCGATCGATCGTCGATCTGAGGCTTTAAATGCCGAAGCGGGCGAAGGTGGGACGAAGTCAAATGGTCATAGCGCTCCGATACATCACCCGAGATCTTTTGCAGCCAAGAGTAAGACGGCTCAGGCGGTGGTTTTGATCGCTGGTGTGACTATGAATATTATCTTTGCTTGGTTCTTGTTTGTCTTGGCTTTTATGGTGGGTGTGCCAACTACTGTCGATGAAACTACTGCCAGTAGTGAAGCTAACTTAATGATTACTGGTGTGTTACCCGATTCGCCAGCCGATGAATCAGAGATTGTTACTGGAAGCAAAATCGTCGGCGTTGAATCTGAAGGGATTGAATTGACTGATCTAACGCCAACTGCTTTTAGTCAGTTTGCCAGTGAACGAGAGGGTGTAGATATTGATGTTTCTTACCAACTGGAAGGTGAGACAGAGGTTGTTACTGTTGTGCCGGAAATTAACTCTGAAGAGGGTAAGGTCCTGGTTGGTGTTAGGCTGGCCATGATTGAAAATGTGTCTAGACCAATTCATGTAGCTGTTTACGACGCCACTTTAACTACCTTTGCTAGTCTGTGGGCGATCACTGCTGGTCTATCAGGTTTAATTGCTGACAGTATTACTGGTTCAGCCGACTTTTCCCAGGTGGCTGGTCCGATTGGAATTGCTAACTTGGTAGGGGATGCAGCCCAGTTCGGCCTAACTTCATTGTTGATGTTCACGGCTATCATCTCACTTAACTTGGCGGTGATTAATATGTTGCCGTTCCCAGCGTTAGATGGAGGACGTTTATTGTTTGTAGGAATTGAAGCCATTTCGCAAAAGCCCATTAAACCAGTCTGGGTATCACGATTGAATATGATTGGTTTTGTTTTGTTGATGTTGTTGATGGTGGCAGTAACCTACAATGATATCTTGAGAATTCTCTAAATTACTTAATCCACTTCGTTGTTTTCAGTTGAAATACTGAGAAATTACGCTAGAATCGTTGGTATATGATTTCATTTAGTCCACAGCCAATGCCCTTAGGGGTAAAACTGTAATATGCGTCAAGGACGCTTACTAACTGCTAATTACTAACAACTAAGGACTAATACATGAAACAAACAAAACTATTTACTAAAACTCGTAAGGAGGCGCCGGGTGACGAGGTGGCCATGAACGCACAGCTTTTAATTCAGGCTGGTTACATCTACAAAAATATGGCTGGTGCCTACTCTTTTTTACCATTAGGGTTACGAGTGATTGAGAAGATTAACGATATTATTCGTGAAGAAATGAATGCTATTGGTGGCCAGGAAATGCATATGCCAAGTCTGCAAGATCCAGAGTTGTGGCAGAAGACTGATCGCTGGAGCGATGATAATGTCGATGTTTGGTTTAAATCTGAACTTAAAGCTGGTGGAGATGTTGGTTTAGCTTGGACACATGAAGAGGTGATCACTGATATTATGCGTCAGTATGTTTCTTCTTATAAAGATCTACCTTTCTTTGCTTACCAAATTCAGACTAAGTTTCGCAATGAAATGCGAGCCAAGAGTGGCATTATGCGCACTCGGGAGTTTGCCATGAAGGATTTATATTCTTTCTGTGCGACACAAGAGCAACACGAAGAGTTTTATGAGAGTTGTGCTGATGCTTACATGAAAATCTTTGATCGTGTTGGTATTGGTGAGAAAACTTATCGCACCTTTGCGTCAGGTGGAGCATTTTCTAAATTTAGTCACGAATTCCAAACTTTGGCAGAAGCTGGTGAGGATATTGTATACGTCAGTGAAGAGAAAGGAATTGCAGTTAATGAAGAAGTTTTAGGGGAAGCTGATCTTTCTGAATTAGGTGTGACTAGAGAGGAATTGGAAAAACGAAAAAGTATTGAGGTGGGTAATATTTTCTCATTAGGTACAAAGTTCTCTGATTCGATTGGATTAACTTTTAAAGATGATAATGGTGATGATCAGCCAGTAATTATGGGTTCTTACGGTATTGGTCCAGCTCGAGCGATGGGTACTGTGGTAGATCTACTGTCTGATGATAAAGGTATTGTTTGGCCAGAGGAGGTTGCACCGTTTAAGGTTCATTTAGTTGGCTTGAATCTTGATGATGCTGAAGTTAAAGACTACGCTGAGGGGATCTATACTGCTTTGACAAAACGTGGTGTGGAAGTGCTGTTTGATGATCGAGTTGAGGCTCGCCCAGGAGAGAAATTTGCGGATAGTGATCTGATCGGTATTCCTTATCGGGTAGTGGTTTCTAAACGAACTAAAGAAGAAGGGAAATTTGAAGTAGTAACTCGAAAAGATGGTGAGGCACGTTTCTTAACTGAAGAAGAGCTTTATGCAGATTTTGGAGTTTAGGCTGAGTTAGGTAAGAAAAACACGGCGATCGCTTTGCGATCGCCGTGTTTTTTTGGTGTTTATTGAACTTCATAGTAAAATTACCTCGATTAACGTATATGCAGCGAGTCACTAAGTATCTAGATAAATTACTGGGCGCACTTTCAACTGATATTGGAATTGATCTAGGGACAGCTAACACCTTGGTTTATGTTAAAGGTAAGGGGGTTGTACTAAACGAGCCAACTATTGTTGCTCTCAATAATAAAACTGGTCAATTGGTAGCGGTGGGGAACGAAGCTAAGAGTATGTTGGGTCGTACACCTAATCATATCCAAGTAGTTCGACCGTTAGTTGACGGGGTTATTTCGGATTTTGAAGTAACTGAAGAAATGTTGGCTTATCTTATTAATAAGGTTCGCAACGACATGAATACAGTAATTGCTCCGAGAGTGTTAGTGGGTGTTCCGTCAGGTATTACCAACGTGGAAATGCGGGCTGCTCGTGATGCTGCTAAAAACGCTGGTGCTCGTGATGTATTTTTGATTGAGGAGCCAATGGCAGCTGCAATTGGGGCAAAGTTGCCAGTCAACAAGGCTACTGGGAATATGATTTTGGATATTGGTGGTGGAACCACAGACATAGCTGTTATTTCACTGAATGGTATTGTGGTGGCAAAAAATCTTCGTACAGCCGGAGATCATCTCAACACTGCTATCATGAACTATATTCGAGATCAGTTCAAAGTCTTGGTGGGCGATAAGACTGCAGAAGATGCAAAAGTTATGCTGGCATCGATTGAGCATTCTGAAGATGGTAAAGAGTTGGTTGTACGCGGGCGTGACGTGGTAACTGGTTTACCAAGGGAGGTGGTTATTACTGATTCTGATATTAGAGCTGCCATTTCTCATAGTGTTGATACTGTGGTTGAGTCAGTTAGAACGGTGCTTGAGCATACTCCGCCAGAAGTGCTGGCAGATGTTATGCAGAGAGGAATTCATATTTCTGGCGGGGGAGCTTTAATTCCTGGCCTACCAGCTCTACTAGAAGAAGTTTTGCAAGTGCCAGTATATGTTGTGCCTGATCCTTTGCGTGCAGTTGTGCGTGGAACTGGTATTGTGTTAGAGAACCTTGATCTATATGAAGAAATTCTCGTCGATAAAGAGGGTGAACTCTCACCGTATCTCTCGGAATAATCGTCTTAAACGCTACGCATTATTCTGCGTTATGCTACTACTTTTAGTGTGGTTTGTACCAAAAGTTTTTACTGTTGTCGGTCATGCTGTACTAATGCCTGTCCATGCAGTAGAAAACTGGTTTATGACTTCTCAAAGCAGTCTGCCGTACTTTTTTCGTGACCGTAAGGAGTTGATTGACGAGATTAATAATTTACGAGCTAAGCCACCTACAGGAGTAGCTGATCACTTAGCAGTGGTTCGGTTGGAAGCTGAAAATGAAGAGCTCAGATCATTATTTAATGGTGAGGACGACCCTCGCATTGTTAGTGGGGTCATTGGACGACCAAACGTAACACCTTACGATATTTTAATTCTAGACAAAGGAGAAGCTGAGGGGATCGTTTTAGGTGCTCCAGTTTACATTAGTAACGACACTGTGGTTGGTTTTATTAGTCAGCTCAATGAACATTCTTCACAAGTTACATTGGTGACATCGCCCAACTTTAAATCTACAGTTTACATTTACGGGCCTAATATTTACACCACTGCGGTCGGTGTTGGGGGAGGGATTTTGCGGGTTGGAGTACCGCAAGGAATTGTCTTAAATGAAGGTGACGTGGTGGTTTTACCGTCAGTTAAACCTGGTATTTTCGGTCAGGTTGATGTAATTGAGTCTTCACCAACAGAACCTGAGCAGTATGGGTTTGTAACAACTCACGTGCCAATCAATTCATTACATTTGGTAGCAGTGGGTGCTAGTCCAGTAGAATCTAGAGATTATGATTTTGCACAAAGTATGATTGAAGACACTTACCGAGATTTATTTGTAGTACCGGTGCCGGAAGGTGTTTTGGTCGACTTAAGTACCACTATAGCAACAAGCAGTAAGCAGTCTGCCACTTCTTCAGGGGAGGTAATAATTGAGAGTGATGAGTAGAATTACGTCACTATTTGCCATACTTGTGTTAGCGATCCATTTTCCTTGGTGGATTCTGCTGCCGGCCGTAATTGTATACTTGATCACTTTTTCGGGTTATGAGATTGTGATTTTAGCAGTGTTACTTGATGGTTATTATGGTAACGCTGTAAGTGTTCCGTACTACACTCTATGTGCGTCCGTTTTGTGGTTGTTGGTGGAATACTTAGCACCATATCTGCAAGTTAAAAAAGGAGAGAAGCGCGATATATGATTTTTAAAAGAAAAAAACGACAGTCTGTTTCTTTTGATGAAATTTTACTAGATTCATCAAACTTACCTGAGTTTAATCAGGGACGAATGGAAGGGAAAATGGAGCTGCCAATTACGCGCCGAAATGTATTTGTGATTGGAGTAATTTTTTTGTTGGTGGCCCTAGCTTTTCTAGGAAAAATGTACTCACTACAGATTGTGCAGGGCGAGCACTATAAAGCGATTAGTGACGGGAATAGTATCGATGATTCGGTAATTATTGCTGACCGTGGAGTAGTTTATGATCGTAACGGTGAATTATTAGCTTGGAATGAGCCGGATAAGACTGAACGTCACGGGTTCCCAATGAGAGCTTATTCTGACCGTACTGGACTTGGTCAGTTGGTGGGGTATGTTAGCTATCCACAAAAAGACAGTAAAGGTTTCTATTACCGTACTGAGTATCTTGGTGTGAACGGTGTTGAGTCTTCTTATAATGACCTGCTACAAGGCCAAAATGGCCATCAGTTACTTGAATTAGATGCTTTAGGGGAAGTAATCGGGGAACATGTGATTGAGCCATCAGTGTCAGGAGAAGAGGTTCATCTTTCTATAGATGCAGAACTTTCTGAGGCAATGTATGAAATTATCTCCACCTCTACTGCCCAGTCGGGTTCGCGTAGTGGGGCAGCGGCTATTATGGATGTGCATACGGGTGAAATAATTGCCATGACTAGCTTTCCTTCGTATGACCCTGAAGTTATGTCCGACGGTGATAACGTTGAGCTAATTGCAGCTTATAACAATGATGGTCGCTTCCCGTTCTTAAATAAGGTTTTGGCTGGTGTCTATACTCCGGGCTCAATTGTGAAACCGTTTGTAGCTTATGCTGCTTTGGCTGAAGGCATTATCAGTCCTAACAAGATTGTAGTTAGTACTGGTGAGATAGTAATTCCGAACCCATACAATCCAAGTAATCCATCTATCTTTCGCGACTGGCGAGCACACGGGAAGATGGATATGAAAGAAGCCATTGCTTTTTCTTCTAACGTTTATTTCTACATAATTGGTGGTGGTTTTTCGGATCAGGCAGGTTTAGGGATTACCAAAATGCATCAATATTTCTCCTTGTTTGGCTTTGGTGACGTGACAGGTATTAACTTAGCCAATGAGCAGACAGGTACTGTACCTAATCCTGACTGGAAAGAGCGGCTATTCGAGGATGACTGGCGTTTGGGTGATACTTATTTCACTTCGATTGGGCAGTATGGTTGGCAGGTGACCCCACTGCAGATGTTGGCTGCTTATGGAGCTTTAGCAAATGGTGGCAAGTTGTTTGTACCGCATATAGATAAGGGTGTAATGGGTGAATATACTGATTTAGAGCTTGATCCTTGGGCTCTGAGTATTGTGCAGGAGGGTATGCATATGACTACTTATTATGCTGGTGGTACTGCTCGTTCGCTAGAGAAACCTTATGTAGAGGTAGCAGCGAAGTCTGGTACTGCAGAACTCGACTTTGCTAAAGCTCGTCTAAACACGTGGGCGGCTGGCTACTGGCCGTATGAAGAACCGCGTTATTCTTTCATAGTATTAATGGAATATGCACCGTATGAAAACAGTTTAGGGGGTACTAGATTAGCCGGAGACATCATGGAGTGGATACACGAGAACCGTCCTCAGTACATTTCTGAGTCGGGAGATGAGCAGCAGTAGGGGTGTGGAAAACTGACTTGTTTGAACTCACCCTTACTTTTGCGTTGTGATTGTCGAAACAGCTGATTCATCACAAAATCTCTATTTGACAACGTTATTTAGGATTAAAATAATTAAATTTTAGATCACGTATCTTTCGATAACGTAAAAGTAAGGGTTGAGTTTGACCCTGCAACTTTTCTGCGTATAATTACCACACATTAAGTTACTAAATTATGAATGACACACAATCGTTTTTGACTAAAGAAAAGTTCGAAGAACTGAAGAAGGAGCTTGAGCACCTGAAGACAGTACGTCGTAAAGAGGTGGCTGAGCAGCTAGAATACGCACGAAGTCTCGGTGATCTATCAGAAAATGCAGAATATCAAGAGGCTCGTGATATGCAGGCGGCAGTTGAGGAACGAATCGCTCACCTGGAGCAAGTTATCAAGGAAGCTAAGATTGTATCTCACAATAAAAACGATGATGTAGTTGGTTTGGGTACAGAAGTTTGTATTCAGAAATCAGGTGATAAAGGCAACATCTGCTATACCTTAGTTGGTTCAGAGGAAGCTAATATTCATGAACATAAACTTTCATACCTTTCACCACTAGGTGAAGCTTTGATGGGAAAGAGCAAGGGTGATGAGATTACCTTCGATACTCCAGCTGGAAAGCAAAAATACAAGCTCTTGAAGTTTAAATAGCCATCATCTACTTTGTTGCGCTACGAAAAATGGTCCTCGCTGGGCGTCTAAGCCCCACTTGGACCATTTTTCTTGCGCGCCGCGTATCTGATAGCTCTTAAACTCCAAGAGAAGTGTCGGAAACTAGAGGTGAAGTAAAACTCACTATCGTATATGATAGTGAGTTTTGCTTTGCAAAAATTACTTTATTAGCTACTATAGCGTGAATAACTTAAATATATGTTTTGGGCAGATAAATTAGCGGATGAAACGATTAGGCGTTACCAGTCACAGATTGATGACGGTAAGTCAATTATTGTGCGTGATGAGAAAACTGCCTCAGGTAAGGTTCATGTGGGCTCACTCAGGAGTGCAGCTATGCATGCTATGGTGGCTGATGTTTTAAATGAGCGTGGGGTTAAGGCTGAATTTCATTTTGAAATTAATGATTTTGACCCAATGGATGGCATTCCTAGTTATTTAGATGAGTCTGAATACCAAAAGTATATGGGACATCCATTGTGCAACATCCCATCACCAGAAGCTGGTTATGAAAACTTTGCAGAGCTTTACGGTCAGGAGTACGCCGAAAATTTAAAAGAGATTGGTTTTAATCCTATTGTGTATCGAGCCAGTGAACTTTATCGCAGTGGTGCCATGAATGATCTGATTGCCAAAGCACTTGATCGAAGAGATAAGATTCGTGAAATTTACTATCGAGTTTCTAAGAGCGAAAAGGGTGAAGACTGGTACCCGTTAAATGTAGTTTGTGAAAAGTGTGGCAACTTAAGTGCTACTAAGATTACTGGCTGGGATGGTGAAACGGTAGGTTACACCTGTTCTTCAGACACTATCGACTGGGCGGAAGGATGTGGTCATGAAGGACGTATTTCACCGTTTGATGGCAATGCTAAGTTTCCTTGGAAAGTTGACTGGGCTGCTAAGTTTGTTGCTAAAGGAGTGCACTTTGAGGGTGGTGGTAAAGATCACTACACAAAAGGTGGATCCCGTCAGGTATCTGAAGCTATTGCGCGCGAGGTTTTTGACCATGAGCCACCATACGGTGTATTTAATGAATTTTTCTTAGTCGGAGGGAAGAAGATGTCATCTAGTAAAGGAAATGCAGCCACTGCAGCGCAGATGCTAAAAATTTTACCGGCTCATATTTTGCGTTTGCTTTTGATTAAGACGCCTATTAATCGTCAACTCGATTTTGATCCTGAAGGTGACGCTATACCAGTATTATTCGATACGTATGATCGTTTAGCGGAAAAAACCTGGAGTGGCATTGAGGACGACGATACTCAAGTCTTTAAGTTTGCTCATGTGCCAGGTAGTAGGGAAGAGAATAAGCGTTATTTACCTCGGTTTTCACAAGTGGCTTTCTTGGTGCAGATGCCTCATATGAACATGGAAGAAGAGGTGTCTAACATGAAAGAGTCTGAACTAAATGACGTTGATAAGAATGAGCTCGAAATGCGCTCAGCTTACGCTAAAGACTGGCTTGAGAATTACGCTGATGATAAATTTATCTTTGCTTTGCAAGAGTCTGTACCTGAAGTGGCTAAAGATGCGACAGAAGAACAGCGATCCGCTCTTAAGTTGTTTGCAGATAAGCTTGAAGCTCTAGATAAGGCTGATGGTCAATCTATTCATGAATTAACTCATGAGGTAAAAGAGGAATCGGGGCTATCACCGAAGGAATTCTTTACTGCTATTTACTTAGCTTTCTTAGGTAAGGAAAGTGGGCCTAAAGTTGGTTGGTTTTTAAGTACTCTCGACAAAGAATTTGTTGTAACTAGACTGCGAGAAGTGTAGTAGAAATCTATATGGGTACAGAAAAACAGGGCTATCATGTAGCTATGATTATGGATGGAAATGGTCGCTGGGCGACTGAGCGTAATCGACCACGATTGTTTGGTCATGCGGCTGGTATTAAAACCGTTAAAGAAATAGCTCTGAAAGCACATGAGGCTAATGTGCATACAATTTCTCTCTACGCTTTTGCCATTGCTAATTGGAAGCGAGATAAAGATGAAGTTGATGGTTTGTGGAAACTGTTCCATCAGTTTTTCACTGGTGAAATTGAAGAACTACTTAATGAAGGAGTACGAGTGAAGGTGGTCGGCAACCGAGCTGGTCTACCGGCTGATGTTTTGGAAAGAATTGAAGATGTTGAAGAGCGTTCAAAAGATAATGATGGTTTATTCTTGCAAGTAGCTCTTAACTACGACGGGGTAGAAGAAGTCGCTCGTATGGTAAAGACGGCTATTGCGTCTGGGATACCAGCTGAAGAGATTGATCAGGAGTATGTAGAAAACAATTTAGATACTGATGGAGATAATCCACCAGACATTATGATCCGTACCGGCATCAAAGCTCCTACGGATAAGTTGGCCATTTTCCGACACTCATCTTTTTTGACTGTGCAATTTGCTCAATCTATTGGAATTTCCACCACTACTTTGTGGCCTGATTTTTCTATTGAAGAGTTAAAAGAGGCAATTACTTACGCCGATCCTGATGCTCGGTTGTTTGGAGCGCAAAGGGTATAAGCGATTTGAAACTTTATTAAAACTAAGGTAGTTTTATCGACCAGAGCCGCATGGGCGGCTTGTTCATTTTAAGAGGAGATTCATTATGGATCCTGACTACAAAGACTCATCGGTATACGGTGTGGTGGTGGTCGTTCATTGTGAGTCCACCAATAAATTTCTAATCATCAAAGAGCTTAAGTCTAAGCCAATTATCTGCAAAGAAAGTGGTATGTTGGCTTTTCCTAGCGAAACAGTTGAACCGGAAGATGGACAAAATCCACTGGTAACTGCACGTCGTTGTGTAAATGAAGAGATCGGTAGTGGTCTTGTTAAAGATGACGATATTTTCGTGCGAGAAAAACCGCTCGAGACATTGCCGCACGATGTGCGTGTCTACGTTGCTTGGGTGTCGGTTGATGAGGAATTTGAGCCTAACGAAATGGATGACGATGTGGAATTCCATGACTGGCTAGACGAAGAAGAAATCTGCGAAGGGGCTAAGGTGGTTAAGTTTCGAGTCGAAACAATGCCAGCATTGAGAGTCTTTAAGCGGGGAAGAGGGGGCGCCAGAGTGTGACGAAAGTCGCCGGCGCCCTTTATTTATTATTTTGTAATGATGGTGTGAGTAAAAGGTTCTTGGTAGAGAGCTGACTCTATATTTTTGGCGTTAAGACCGTTAAATATTTCGATACTGTTTAGTTGTTCGTTCTTGAGATACAGGTGTTGGCAGTTTTTTAATTTACCCCTCAAGCCGTCAGTGGTGTCTATGTTGTGTGAACCAGTGATTTGAATATTTTCAGACGATAGTTCGTTAGAGCTTAAACTGGTAATCAGTTCAGCTTCAGGATTTAGGTGTGGGTTAGATGTATAAAGACCATCTATGTCAGAAGCGTAAAGTATGCGCTTTGGCTTTAGAATCGGTGAGAGAAAGCTGATAATGGCATCACCAGAGCAAATAGATAAATCGCGTTTCGTATCAGAAACCATATCACCGTACATGAAAGGTATTTGCTGTTTGTTCCAAAGTTGTTCAATGGCTTTGACGTTTATTGTGTCTATTACAGCGTCAGTGTTAGTCACTACTTCGTGGGTAGGCAGGGAAGTAAGCGGGAGCTCTTGAGTGAGTCCCAAGCCAACTACTTGACGATTTAAGGCTTCGCAAACATCTTGTAGTTCTAAAGCTTGTTTAATTTTTTCTGATTGGCCGTTGCAGCTAGTTTCTAGTTCATATTTTTTTGCTAGGTAATGTATATGACCGCCACCACCGTGAACTAAAAGAAGTTTGGTTTGCGGATGATTTTCCTGCCAGTCTTTGATGTAAGAAAAGATATCTAAAAGAAGTTCCTCCCGGAGAGTTGATTCAGTTGATTCTTTATTGGTTATGACGCTACCGCCAAGTTTTAGAAAAATGACATCATTCATGTGATCTATATAACCACATTCTTTGATAAATTGTTATTGTTGCTCTGACAATAGCGTAGTAATCTTTTTAGATGCAGATACATATTTTTGGTTATGGCTCGCTACTTAATCCAGTCAGTCGAGCTAAGACATTTGAAGAAAAAGATATTATTGAAGGCGTGATTTTGCACGGTTATCAGAGGATCGCTAATGCTGCTCGTACTTGTGATGAATACATTGCTCTTAACATTCAGGAAAACAGCGAATCAGAAGTCATGGGAGTTTTGGTAACTGTTCCAATTGAACATTTAGATGAGCTTAAGAAAAGAGAGGAGGGGTACGACATGGTGGAAATCACTCATAGTATTTCGGTGCAGGTTGCAGGCCCTGTGTATACATTTATTATGCAAGAAAATATTGATTGTACAGGTAAACATATTCCACAAAGTTATTTGGAGACTTGTTTGGGCGGAGTGCATCCTGATCATAGAGACCGCTGGTTGAGTGAGACAATTATCGAGTATCCAACAATCGATGATAGAGAGAAGCCGTTGTGCCAGAACTATATTCCTCTTAAATAGTTGACAATTATTAATGAATTAGTAATATCAGATTAATGCAATATAAAAGCACACAGCATCATATCAACGTCCCTCGCGAGCGGGTGTTGGTTTGGTAGTGTGTTTTTAAAACTCCATTAGCAACTCAAGCCCCTCGCGCGAGGGGCTTTTTGCTACGTGTTGAGAGGGTCACAAGTTGTGATAAATGTAAACAACAAACTTCAAAAGGGTGAAAAAAATGAAAATTGTACCTTTTAGCCTTCGGGCCAACCCTGAGTTAATAAAAACTCTTACAAGTTGCTACCAGGAAGTTTTCAGGGCTCCGCCTTGGAATGAGGATTGGTGGACTGATCAGTTGGTTATGGATGAGTTGAAACATCACGATAATCATTGGAGCGTGAGTTTGGTAACGGTGAATGATCATGGTGAAGTGGTTGGGTTTTGCTGGGGATCGGTGTGTCAGTCAGATGATCTGATGCGTGAACTGGGTTTGTCTTGTTCAAGCATTAGCAGCACAGTTTTGTATCTAAAAGATATCGGGGTGCTAGATAAGTATCGTTGTCGTGGTTTAGCTAAAAAAATGTTTAAACCCCTGATTACTCAGTTGGCTAACAAGTCAGGTGCAGCTGATTTAATTGCCGCTCGCACTATGGGTAAGCCAAATCCATCAGTTCTGTTTGATTGGTTCCAGCGAGATTATGGCTTTGAAATTGGTGCTAGGTATCCAGCTGGAGATAATCGTGTTGTTTTGACCAAGTCTTATGATAGCTATCTAGAGCTTAATTAAGACCATATTCCTTTATCGCGTTCACAGGAGCGCGAGCAAGGAATCTTTTAATTAATAAATTTATGAAAGGAATTATAAAAATATTTAAAGCTGAATTAGCTGGTCCAAATTTAGTAATTATGGCCGGAGTGCACGGTGATGAGCCGTGTGGTGTTGATGCTATTTATAAGCTTAAAGATCAAATAGAAATAAGTTCTGGCTCATTAACTTTAGTCTTGGGTAGTCCTGAAGCTTTAAAAGTTAATAAGCGCTGTTACACAAGTAATTTAAATCGGATGTTTAGATCTGATGAAGAATTAAGTAATGAAGAAATAAAGACTTATGAGTACCAAAGAAGTAGGGAGTTGATGGAGATTCTTAGTCAGTCCGATGCTTTATTAGATATACACTCTAGCTCAACATCTCAAACTGAGCCTTTTGTAATTTGCGAACCACACTCATACGAGTGTGCACAATATCTGCCGGCAGATATTGTTGTTAGCGGTATAGATGAATTGCACCCCACGGGTACTGACGCTTTTGTAAATCTGAATGGAGGTATGGGTATTTGTATCGAGTGTGGTAACCACAATGATCCTGCTGCTAAAGCAGTTGCTGTGGATGCTATTGAAGCTTTCATCAGTTACTTTACTGACAAAACTGTACTTAAGAGGAACAAAAACCAAAGAAAAATTTCAGTTGATTGGTTGTACAAAAATGAAGCTGATTTTGTTTTATTAAAAGATTACAAGGAATTTGAAAAGATAGGTAAGGGAAGTGTGATTGGGTTTGACGGAGATGTTGAGATCAAAGCTCCATATGACGGTGTGATTTTATTTCCTCATAACAAAACTGAATCTGGCCAGGAAGTCTTTGTTTATGGCAGAGAGCAAGGATAGTTTGAAAAAGCCGCGCACGTGATGTGCGAGGCTTTTCTTATTTGTCATCACGGTGGGAGAAAGTGTGGACAAGTGTGGTGGTCGGTGGGATGAAGTGTTATATAATGTAGTCGTGGTGGGAGATAGTGGTATACTTTAGAAATAAGGTATACGAAGGAATGTTGACCAGAATACCCGCTATAACGGCTCCACCCGTCGTAGCCGGTCTTCTGGTCAGCATGAAACTATCGAGATTATGTTGATTGGCGAATACAGGCACACGTTGGATCCCAAGAAACGGCTGTCCATGCCGTCTAAATGGCGGAAGGAACTTGGGAAAAAGCTTGTAGTCACTCGCGGTCTCGATAACTGTCTCTTTGTATATCCCTTGAAAGAGTGGGAGAAGATCACCGAAAAGGTGGCCGAACTCCCACTCGGACAAGCGGATACAAGAAGTTTCAATCGTTTCTTCCTTTCAGGGGCGGTTGAAGTGGAGGTTGATAGTGTAGGACGAATTCTCGTTCCAGATTTCTTAAAGGAATTTGCCAAATTAGACTCTAAAGTAGTCTTGGCAGGTATCCATGATCGTGTGGAGATTTGGGGAGAGAAGGCATGGGACGCTTACAAGCGTCGCATTGAAAACCAAGCTGATCAGTTGGCTGAAAAGCTCGGTGAGATTGGAATCCTATAGACGACAATATGGACCACGTGTAATACCGCAAACGCTATGGCGCATATATCTGTTTTAGAGCGCGAAGCTATTGAATCGCTTAATCTTAAGCCTGATTCCTTAGTTGTTGATTGCACATTAGGTTCCGGAGGTCACTCTCGGGGCATTGTTGCGTTACTGGGACCAGAAGGTCATCTATACGCAATTGATGCTGATCCGACAGCTATTAAGGACAATGAGTCTTTAGCAGCTGATCATACAAACACTACTTTGATTAACGGAAATTTCCGCAACGTCAAAGAATTGCTACAAAACCACAACATCAGCGCAGTAGACGCTATCTTGGCTGACTTAGGTTGGCGCACTGAACAGTTTGATGGTACATCGGGGCTCCCAAGAGGTTTTTCTTTCACTTTAGATGAACCTCTACATATGACCTTTGGAGACCCTGAGGAGGCCATTTTTACCGCCTACGACATCATTAATGACTGGGAAGCAGAAGATATAGCCAATGTGCTTTATGGTTACGGAGAAGAGCAATTTTCTCGCAGAATTGCAGCTGCCATCGTAGAGGCTAGAAAAGAGAGGTCAGTTGACAGTTCGAAACAGTTGGCAGACATCATCTACGACGCAGTACCGCATTTCTACCGTAAAAAGAAAATTCACCCAGCTACCAAAAGTTTCCAAGCTTTACGAATAGCTGTGAATGACGAGTTTTCCGCTCTAGAAGAATTGATTCAAAACGGATTTGAACTTCTAGCTCCACAAGGAAGACTTTCAATCATTACCTTCCATAGCTTGGAAGACCGAATAGTGAAACATACATTCAAAAACTTAGAACGCGATCAAAAAGCAGTATTAGTAAACAAAAAACCTATAGCACCAGAGAGTGAGGAATTGAAAGACAATCCTCGAGCTCGGAGCGCCAAACTTAGAACGATAGAAAAAGTATGAAAAAAACCAAGACTC
>CAYFXS010000016.1:0-972 GCA_964347215.1 uncultured Candidatus Saccharibacteria bacterium | reverse complement strand
AACTGATTTGCCTAGCATTAGGTAGTCTTTGTTTGATGATGTTGGGTCTTTATATGTACTTTTTGAGTGCTTCAGTGGTGCATGTGGTGATTCGTAAAGAAGTGAATCAGGATATTGTGAAACTAAACTCAGAAATTGCTGAATTGGAAGCTGAATACATCTTCGCACAGCATCGAGTGAGTAACCGCATTGCCACCCTAGAAGGTTATCAAGAGGTTGATGCTAAAGTATTTATTGACCGAACTCAGCCAAGTCTGGTACTCTCTGACGGAACTATTCGTCGGTAAGTATGACACATAAAGCGACAGTTTTGCGGATAAGGATAATCACGGGAGTGGTTTTCTTTTTAGTTTTAGTTTTATTGGTGCGTCTCTATCAGATTCAAATCATCAAACATGATTACTATGAAGCAATGGCTGAAAAGCAGTATGTTCATACTGTTCAAGATTTGTATTCTCGCGGTAGTATCTTTTTCACTACGAAAGATGGCGGTCGGGTGTCAGCAGCTGCGGTGCAAGCTGGTTATTTGCTGACTATCGATCCATCGCGATTGTCCAATGAGGAGGGTGTTTATGAAGCTTTGAGTCAGGTGGTGGAAATTGATCGTGATACCTTCTTAGCTAAAGCCAGAAACAAAGAGAGGACATATAGTGAGATTCTCGAACGGATTACCGCAGATGAAGCTGATCAAATTGAAGAATTAGGGATCAAAGGGGTGCAGATGTATCGTAATCAGTGGCGGTATTATCCGGGTGACGATTTGGCAGCTCGTACGGTTGGGTTTGTGGGCTACACTGAAGATTCAACTCAGTTAACCGGACGTTATGGTCTGGAGCGTTATTATGATAAGGTCTTACTGCGTGACGAGGAACGCTTGTCAGTCAATTTCTTTGCAGAAATATTCAGTAATTTCGGCAGTATAATTTTTGATGATTCTGAATCTCGTACTGGAGATGTGGTTACTTCAATCGA
>CAYFXS010000015.1:7162-18572 GCA_964347215.1 uncultured Candidatus Saccharibacteria bacterium | reverse complement strand
CCTAGTCGTTTACGTGGTGTCATTTCCCCATCCCAAGTTGGCGCTCCCGTACCACCAATGTTTACCCCAAGGTATAGAGTCTGATTAAAGTCGACTCCAGACAAAGCTGTACTTGATCCCAACATATGTGAGAACAAACCATTAGTAACCGGTACAGTTGTGGTTGAACTCCAGACCAACGTACCACCCGACTGTGCAGTGTATAAATTGAAAGCTACGTTATAAGTTCCGTCTGAGACGGTAGCACCGAGGTTATCGGTTAGTTTTCCTTGGTAGTTGATTTCTTCGTTGATGGCAGCTCGCACCATGGATACATGAAGACCAGCCGCTGCAGCAAAAACAACAATGGCTGTTAGTAGTGAAAGTATGCGGTTTTTGTTAGCTACCCAGTTCATACTAATTCTTTACCTCCTTAACTGGAACTAATAAAAACCGGTACGATTCATCACTTTTTTCTCGGAAAACCGGAGTGATCATACCAGTATCACTGTCATCAAAAGTGACTTCAACTTCATCAGAAAATGATTTCTTGATGTCAGCTACAGTCGTGGTTGACACATCAGCATCCAACAACATGATTCCTGACGGCGAAGCTGACTGCTGAACTGCCGGTGAGACGTTTGCTGGCTCAACTGCACCAGAGGTAACATCAGATTTTTCCGCCACATCCACCAGCACTTCCTCTCGCATCAACAACCAATCAAGAAAACCTGACAGATCAAGAGCGGCTGTCTGATCAATCGCTTCTGAATACTCACTAATTGGAAAAACGGCATCACCGATCTCATTTACTGCTACCTTGGTGCCTTCCAGTAAAACTACTGTGCTGAGATTTTCTTCATAGACAGTAAACCCAATTAACCCCATCAAAGACCCACAGATCACCACCAGCAAACTTTGCAACAGCGCTAAAGAATTTTGCGGAGCTCCAACACCAAGTGGTGAAGCAACTGGTTTTACAAATAATTCTTTCTCAAAATCTGCAACTGTTGAACTGCCAGCCTGAGAATCATTTTCAACTTCAGATTCCAGATCATTAGCTTCCGCAAAAGCCACCCTTTCTTTTCGACGCTCTTCACGTAAATCATTTTTTCTTTTTTCTTTTTGCTCAGAAGCTGCTGAAACAAAATTAGTCAAAGACTCCTCGCACAAGAACCATTGTCGTCCCACTTTCGAAGCTTCTACTTTTCCGTCGCGAGCAAGCTTTGTTAAATAGTCACCGGTGTATGAAAAACGCTCAGCCAACACGACACTTGGATAGTATTTTTTCTCGTTGATGATGAGCTCCTTCGCCATACGAATTATCTATATATTTTATAGGTTTTCCGTTCTGTTTGGAGGTCAAAAAACAACTTTTTGGGGATAAGTTTAAATGTAAAATATCTAGGCCATAAATTTATAAAATTGCAAAATTATCGGAAGAAAATTTGAGAAAAAAGTACTGACAATAGACCAGCAGCGCGGTAGCAATACACAAAGAAACAGCTCAGATAGCTAAGCAGACCTAGGTTAAACTCATTTTTTCCTTACTATGGCATTCAGCACCAAAATCAGCACCAAAATTTATCCAAATTAACGTCTCCTTAACTCACCTGTAAGGAACCAGACAGTTCTGTAGCCCATTCTTTAGAGCGGCAAAAACTAGAGGCCACACCCAGAACATCAAAACATTAGCCTTTGAGACAATGTGAGAATAATTTTCAGCAAACATCTGAAAAACAGGTGATTTACGGTCAGAAGTAACTTAGCAAAAGTCCTATCTAGGACGTGCTATGGTCAATACCTAGACTGATAAACAGCAATAATATGCTTATTTTAAAAGTTATCTCGTTAAAACAAGAGAATTAAATAGCATCATAAACAGCAGCTAATAGCTTTTCTACACTAAAAGTATAAGCAGTAGCAACAGTGTTTTGGTCAATGTACCAGGTCAATTCCATACCCAACATAACAGCCACAACAGTTAGGCCAACCATAGCTGCTGTCATCGTATAACCTATTAGAACCGGCTTAGGCTCATCCTCTTCAGCGTCACCAGTAACATAGAGGTCTTCTATCTGAGTGACTTTAAGATCGACAGAGTCACCTTCATGTTCATGATTTAGCTTCATGTCATGCTGACCAGACAAATTAGTGGCTTGTGGGGCTATTTCTGACTTATCTTTTACTTGCTCAGCAACTTCATGTCGCACTGAGTCTAGATCTACATCTAACTTCACCTTACGCTTACGATCTTTTGAGTGCACTTCAGCCTCAACCACCTCTTCTTTGCCCTTCTTATTTTCTGCTCTACTCGAAATATCTATGTTTTTACTAGCTTTTTCGTCTTCCAGAGCCTCCTCTTCATAATCTATTTCCGGCAACCCTTCAACTACTAAGTCTCCCTGGAAAACTGTTCGGGTTTTTTCTGGTGCGCTAAAATTAGTCTCCTCAGACTGAGACTTTACTCGGACATTCTCTGCATCGGCTAAATCAACTGACAGTTTATGTGATTCAGTACTGGCAGACTCCCCTGAAGCCTTGTAAGAAGGTGTTTGAGGGATTAGATCCGTCTCGTCCGTATCGTATTTTATGTCGGTGTTGTGCGTGGCTCGCTGGTAAAACTTAGGTTTACCCCGCTCAGACTCGCTCTTAAGTGGATGTCCTGTCAGCTGTGCTCTTTCTACTTCAGGCGAGATCTCTGGTTTAGTATTTTTGTAACGGTTATCTTTATGTTCCAATAAAGCTTGCTTGTTCACGTACCAGGTTCTACCAACCAAATGACCATCTACTTTGCCGCTACGACAAAGCTGACCTAGGTAGTCTGAAGTATAGCCAAGTTCTTCGGCCAACGCTTTGGCCTTATAGTACTTAACTCCGTCTAGAACTAAAGTTTCCATAATCAAATAGCTAACTCGTAGTATATACGAGTTAGCTATGATTTAAAAGTGGATATTAAGGTTATCTCGTTAAAAAGATATTATTTCATTTGTTCCTTAAGGAGTTTTTCGAGCACCAATGGGTTGGCAGAACCACGTGTTTCTTTCATTCCTTGTCCAACCAAGAACTTGAGTGAAGCCTCTTTCCCAGCTTTAAATTCTTCAACAACAGGAGTATTGTTGGCAATGATGCTCTCCACTATAGGCAGCAAATCCTCTTCTGAATTACTTTGCAATAGACCCTTCTCTTCCGCTAAAGCTTTTACGTCTACCTCAGTAAAGACCACCTCGGGAAGCAAATCTTTAGCTACACGGGACGTAATTAACCCCTCTGATACCAAACCAAGCAGGTTAGCAAAAGTTCCTTCATTTACATCAGCAGCAGTCTGCTCAGACGCGTCTAATACAGACACCAAGTCTGAGGTTAGATAGTTCGCAATTGTTTTAGCAGGAACCGCTTCTCCAGCTTTTTCGTGAGTTACTTTAAACAAACTATCTAATTCATTACTAGCAATAATGACTTCAATTTGATCACTCGCCAATCCGAGATTTTTGTAGTTATCTCGTTTAAATGTGGGTAATTCTGGGGTTATTTCGTCTATCCGAGATTCCTCAAATTCAGCTATTTCACTGCGTTTTACCTTAGGAATATCAGGATCTGGGAAATACCGATAATCATCGGCTGTTTCCTTTACTCTCTGTGAAAAAGTCTTAGAGCGGTTCTCATCCCAACCACGAGTTTCCTGAACCACTGTTTCACCCTTCTCTAGTAACTCTGCCTGCCGTTTAATCTCGTAAAGAATGGCCCCTTCTACTGATTTGAATGAGTTGAGGTTCTTTACTTCTACTTTAGTACCAAGATTACTGTCGGGACTAATCGACACATTGGCTTCAACCCGCATCTCCCCTTTCTCCATATTTGCGTCAGACACACCTAAAGTACGGAGTAACAATTGCAATTCTTTTGCAAAGTTTGAAGCATCTTTTGCTTCATGAATTACAGGCTCAGTAACAAGCTCCATTAAAGGCACCCCAGCCCGATTAAAATCTACCAGACTAGATGATTGATCATGAGAACTTCGAGCAGTGTCCTCCTCCAAATGAACTCGAGTAATTTCTACACCAGCTAACTCACCCCCTTTAACGAAAGGAAACTCATACTGACTTAACTGGTAAGCTTTTGGGATATCAGGGTAAAAATAATTCTTACGATCGAACTCACTATAGTCAGCCAACTCTCCTCCAAGAGCTCGCCCGATCATCATCATATATTTGACTGCTTCTTTATTAACAGTTGGCAACGTCCCCGGATGTGCCAGACAAACTGGACAGGTATTTTGATTGGGCTCACTAGCATGCGGATCATTTTTACACCCGCAAAACATTTTACTTTTAGTATTAAGTTCGGCGTGAACCTCAATTCCTATGGTTGGTTTGTATTTTTCCATCGCCATATACTACTTTGGATCACTAACTTTCTCAAGAGCGCAGCTTCTGTATCAGTTGATCTTTTAGATTTTTTATGGTCTTAGCATCGTTTTCAGCTATTACAAACACACGTTTATTAGAAATGTCAATATTTGAAATTACCTTATCAATATCCTCTTGATTTACAAGGTCTTTTTTAGTGAAAACAATCCACTCTTCCTTTTCACCCAGAGCTTCATCAAATTTGCTCAACTCATTTTTGACTGATTTATAGACAGAAACAGGGTCTTCATGCTCTAAAGAGACCAAATGGAGGATCATCTTGGTGCGAGACACGTGTCGTAAAAACTTATGACCAAGGCCCTTCCCTTCAGCAGCTCCTTCAATCAAACCTGGAATGTCAGCAATAGTGTACTCGTATAAAGCGCCCAAATGCGGCTCTAAGGTTGTAAACTGATAAGAACCAACTGGTGACTGAGCATTGGTCATAAGGTTGATGAGAGTGGACTTACCAGCGTTTGGTAAACCAACAAGCCCAACATCTACCACCAGTGATAGCTCAATTTTAAATGTCCCCTCTTCTCCCTCAGATCCTTCTGTTGATTCTTCTGGTGCTGTGTTTATGGAAGATTTAAATTTGATGTTACCCTGTCCACCACGTCCCCCTTTAAGAATTTTAACCTCCTCACCAGCTGTAAATAGTTCGTAAACTCGATCACGTTCGATATCAGTTACCACGGATCCAACTGGTACTTCAATATAAATATCTTCGCTACCCTTACCATACTGACTGCGACCACGTCCCTCTTCCCCATCTTTAGCGGTAAAAGTCTTAGCTCCAGTGTATTTAGCTAATCGATTAAGATCAGGAATAGCCCTCAGGTATACGTCACCTCCGTTTCCTCCGTCGCCCCCAGCAGGACCGCCCTTGGGTTTATATTTCATGCGATGCCAACGGACCACACCGTCACCACCATCACCAGCCTTAGCTGTAATTGTTAGTTCGTCTACAAACATTAAATGAAGAAACGAGCGCAAGCGACTATTCTGAATTTTCTTCCAATTTTTTGGCTTTTTCCTGCCAAAAAATTGGAAGAACCTAGTCGAATTTTCCGCTCTGTTATTGTTAAAATTAAAGCAAAGATACCATTAAATGGCCAAAAGTCAAAAGACTTTTGGCCATTTAAAGTGATTATTTAGTTTATATTAAGCAATAAATTTATTACCAATGGCACTCAAAACTGAAACTACTAGTGACCCCAACAAAGCTGAGATGAAGCCATCGACTGAAAAACCATCAATGAAGCTAGCGGCAAACATGAAAAGTAGAGCATTGATCACAAAAGTGAACAAACCTAACGTTAACAATGTAATTGGCAACGTTAACACAAACAAAATCGGACGCACAATGAGGTTGAGGACCCCCAAAATCAAAGCGGTAATAATAGCAATGTAGATACCAGTCACTTCAATACCGGGAATATAATAGGCTGCTACCAACAAAGCCAGCGCTGTCAACAAAATACGTGAAATTAATTTAGCCATAGAGCTATAGGTTACTGACTCTTAGCTACTCAGTCAATATAAATTATCTTAAGCGAGAGTTCTGTAGTCTCACGCCTTGCATCCTGACCTCAAATGAACCAGCCGAAGTAGTGACCAAGTCAGCAGTAGCTCCAAAACCTGTCTCATCATTATCGCCGTTACGAGCTTTGACTTGAATAGTGTAAGTAGTAGAAGACTCTAAACCAGTCATCGTTAAAGCCTGAATTTCTGAATCTGTTAACCATACTGCCGAAGCAGAAGGATCACCTGCACCATCAATATATTGAGCATCATGTGAAGCGTCTACCGGTGACGTTGACTGAATATAGACCGCAAACTCAGTATCAGGACTACCTCCCCCAGTTGGGTTGCCGTTTTCGTCATTAACCATAGTTAGGCTGTTTTTAGTGGCAGTACCTAATGTAGGAGCCCCCGGTGTAGCTGCTGATGTATAAGTAGTACTAGCGGTAGAAGTGCTGTTGGCATTACCTACTGAGTCTCTAGCGGTTACCTTATAGCCATAACAATGGTTCACCTCCAAACCAGTATCCGAGTATGTATTATCTCCACTCTGCCAACCGCTACTATCACCACCAGTACCAGCATCTGCTCCACACAGTGCGTTGTCTAAAGTGAAGTAGTAGCTAATCGGAGTATTAAAGTCAGAAGCTGTATCAGATGTCATATCAATCTGACTGACACTAGCATTGGTCGGAATACCAGAAGACTGCTCAAACAGCAACGGGCTGGGTGTTGGAGGTGTAGTATCCGGTGCAGTAGTCGTAGCTGACATGGTACTGGACGCAGTCAAAATATTATCTGAGTTTCTAGCCAGCACCACAAAACGATACTCGGTACTAGGATCCAATGAACCGATAGATAATCCGTCAATCTGAGAGTCTGTTAGCCATTGTGGTGAAGCGTTAGGACTACCGCCACTATCGACATAGCGCTGATTCCAGGTAGCGTCACTACTGGTTGCGTACACAGCAAATTCTGTGTCAGGACTAGTACCTCCTGTTGGGTTACTATTCTCATTATTAGTGATTGTAAAAGAAGAATCAGTCACAGAACCGAAACTTAAAGACCCTGGCACATTAGCTAACGTAAAGGTTGTAGACGCAGTGGAGGTGGCGCTGGTGTTAGCGTAATCATCCACTGTAGTTATCTTATAACCGTAACAATGGTTTGGTTCTAAGCCATTGTCTGAGTATGAAGCACTGGTTTGCCAGCCGCTATTAGTACCACCAGTACCGGATGTATTAGCGGCACAGGTTGCATTATCTAAAGTGAAATAATACTCAGGCGTAGTATCTACATTATCTGTTACAGTCACAGAAGTCATAGACACTTGGTCAGCAGCATCAGGGTTGGGTGCAGTAGTAAAGTAAGGAGGATTAGGCGTCGGAGCTATCGTATCAGCTAAAGTAGTGGTCGCTGCTAGTGTACTCGAAGCTGTGATTATATTGTCAGCGTTACGAGCAACCACCACAAAACGATATTCTGTTTCTACCAGCAAATTATCGACTGTTAGGGAATTGACTTGGCTATCAGTCAGCCAAGTTCTAGTATCGGTTGGGTTACCCGAAGAATCTACATATTTTTGATTCCAACTAGCATCAGAGCTGGTTGCATAAACTGCAAAAGTAGTAGCTGGGTTACTGGTTGGGTTACCGTTTTCATCGTTGGTAATATCAAAACTTGTCACTGCCACGTTAGTAAACACCAACTGCCCAGGCACAGCCGCTCTAGTGTAAGTAGAACTAGCAGTTGAAGTACTGTTGGTAATTAATCCACCATCACGTGCCGTTACTTGGTAGGCATAACACTTGTTAGGAGACAGTCCAGTATCTCTATATATCGTACTAGTCTGCCAACCGCTGTCGTTACCATCTGTTGCATGATCAGCCCCACAATCACCCGCTACCTCTTCGAAGTAATACTGAATCGGTGTAGTGGGGTCAGTCGCTGTTACTGAAACCATACGAACAATGTCGGTAGTAGTAGAAACAGGAGAAGTGGCAAAGTACATAGTACTAGGTGTCGGACCAGTCAAATCAGCCGTGTAAGTAAGGGTGATCTTGCCATCTGCACCGCTACCACCATCTTCTGAAGCACCGCTTTTATCACCACCACCGCCGCCGCCGCCTCCAGGAGCAGAACCAGCTGTACCAGCCACACCATCACCACCACCAGCACCACCAGCACCACCGCCAGTTACAGCCGTACCTCCAGCACCACCACTGGCACCATCTGTACCATTATTACCAGCGCTACTAGTACCACCGGAGCTGGCGCCACCACCACCGGTTCCACCATTAGTTGCCTGACCTGCTCCACCAGTACCACCAGAATAAGTTGTATCGCCTGTGCTGTTTCCTGCGGTTCCAGCCGCACCAGCAGTATTACCATTTCCAGCCGACAAACCACCACTACCAGCATCCGCCACACAAGTAGTCGTTGCAAAATCAGAGTCAGAGCCGTTGCCGCCATTACCAGTTCCTCCCACACCACCAGTACCAACTGTGTAGTTGTAATTAGCGCCTGGTGTTACCGAATAGCTATTAACAATAGCGTAGGCTCCAGCCCCACCACCACCGCCACCGCCAGCGTTGTTTCCATCACCAGCACCACCGGCGCCACCAGCCCCCCAACATTCAATCTGAACCGAAGTTACTCCAGCCGGCGCAGTCCAAACCCCTGCACCGCCAGTAGTAAAATCCTCCACTGTCGCAGTTACTTGATTAGTGAAAATTGGTGCAAAAGCGAAAAAGGCCACCAATAAAAAAACTGCCGAGTAGATAAAAAACTTGCCGACCCTGCTACGCATGGCAATAAACATTATTTTTATTATAACGTTTATTTATATATGTGCGACATGTTATTCAACATGTAAACTGCTCTGTGCCAAGAGCTCAGGAAGTTCTGCAACAGGGCTAGTAAAAAGGGCAGATGCTTCGCATCTGCCCTTTTTTACCGTAATCAAACCCTACGACTTAACCACTTGCCAACCTTCAGCTAACATCGGTTCGGCTTTTTTGAATTTCATCTCTTTAGTTTCCGTGCCGTTCGTGATCTTTACCAGATCATTACGTCCGTAAGTCTTCTCACTAACTCGTGGTGCTGACTTTTTATCCATTGCCTTTTCGCCTCCTGCCCGCTTAGCTGCCGCTCGCGCTTTTTGCATCTCTTCTTCTTCCCTAGCCAAAGCTTTCGGTTGTAGTTGTGGAATAACTTCCGCAATTCTATGCAACACCACCTCCTGCATTTCGTTGAACAAGCGCAAACCTTCTTTTCGATACTCAATCAAAGGATCACGTTGACCATAAGCCCGTAAATTTACGCTAGAACGAGTGTATTGCATTACTTCTAGGTGCTCTACCCATAGACTATCAATCATCTGCAGAGACAAGCGTCTGGACAATGTGGCCCATTCCTCATCACCAAACTCTTTCTGTTTAGCTGCAATAGCTTCAGCCACTTCAGGAACCGCTTCAGTTACCTCGGCCATAATCGTTTCCACTTCTGACTCATCACCGGTGAGCAACTTGCGTCGCCGTTCATAAACCACCTGACGCTGCTGATTCAGCACGTTGTCATAAGCTAAAACTTGCTTACGTGCATCAAAATGAAAACCTTCAATACGTGATTGAGCGCTCTCAAGCTGACGAGAAATCATGCGATTCTCTAAAGGTTGATCTTCAGGAATTCGGAAAGTTCCCATCAAGTTCTTAATTCTTTCACCACCAAACACGCGCATTAAATTGTCTTCCATCGATACATAAAACTGAGTCTCACCCGGATCACCCTGACGTCCAGCTCTACCACGCAACTGATTGTCGATACGTCGCGCTTCATGACGTTCGGTACCAAGTACAAACAAACCACCTAACGCTTTTACCTCCTCCTCTTCTTCTTTGGTAGCATTAATACCACCAAGTTTAATATCGACACCACGACCAGCCATATTAGTAGCTAAGGTCACCTTACCTTTAGATCCAGCGGCAGCAATAATCTCACCCTCTTTTTCGTGATTCTTGGCGTTAAGCATCTCATGCTTCACACCAGCCTTGGTTAAAGCTGCTGATAATAACTCGTTAGTATCAATCGAAGCCGTACCAATCAAAACTGGCTGGCCTTTCTCTTGCAATTCTTTAATCTTGCGAATCACAGCTTCATGCTTCCCATTTACTGTCTGGAAAATCAAGTCAGTATTATCAATACGAGTAACTGGACGATGAGTTGGTACTGGCACCACCTCCAAACCATAAACCGAGTAGAATTCTTCAGCAGAAGTTAAAGCTGTACCAGTCATTCCACCCAACTTCTCATACTGTTTAAAGTAATTCTGGTAAGTTACCGAAGCATATGTGCGAGATTCTTTCTGGACTGAAACACCCTCTTTAGCCTCTACAGCTTGATGTAGTCCGTCGCTCCAACGTCGTCCTGGCTGTAAACGACCAGTAAATTCATCAACAATAACTACTTCATTATCACGTACGACGTATTCTTTATCGCGTGTGAAAAGACCCTTGGCTCGCACTGCAGTTTCTAAATGATGAACGTACTTAATACCTCGATCAGTGTAGATATTTTCGATCCCCAACATACGTTCTGCTGCCTCGATACCAGCGTCAGTTAACGTAGCGCTCTTTTGCTTTTCATCTAATTCATAATGCTCTTCTACATTTAGACGACCGGCAATATTTGAAAATACTTCGTAAAGATTTTCCGAATCAGCCGCCGGAGCAGAAATGATCAACGGAGTACGAGCCTCATCAATCAAAATTGAGTCGATCTCATCTACAATAGCAAAGGCGTGCTCCTGCTGGCGGAGATTCTCTTCATTAAACTCGATATTGTCACGCAGGTAATCAAAACCAAACTCATTGTTAGTACCATAGGTAATATCAGCTGCGTAGGCTTCTTGTCGTGTACAGGGACGAAGAAATTCGTAAAACACTTTGTGTGCTCCCTCCTCGTCTCGCTTTTCGTCCATTTCCTTATGTCCAGCGTCATACAAGAAAGATTCTCCGTGATTAATTACCCCTAAACTAAGACCTAAAGCAGCGTAAACCTGCCCCATCCACACGGCGTCACGTCTAGCCAAGTAATCGTTCACAGTTACCACGTGAACTCCCTTCCCCGTCAATGCATTAAGAGCTGCTGGCAACGTACCTACCAAAGTCTTACCTTCACCGGTACGCATCTCAGTGATATTTCCTTGATGCAGCAAAATACCACCCACCATTTGCACATCATAGTGCCGCAAACCTAGAGTTCGCTTGGCAGACTCTCGCACCATGGCAAATGCTTCAGGTAAAACTTCATCCAAATCTTTATCTTTAAGACCTAAAAACCGCTCAGACAAAGCCTCGTCTGATAGTTCAGTAATTTCATCTTCAAAGCCATTTATACGATCGATAACTGGCTGCAGTTTCTTTAATGCCTTTTCGTAAGAAGGAGCAAAAAATCTATCTAAAATTGACATATCGGGCACCATGTTAGCACAAAAAACG
>CAYFXS010000015.1:1545-7152 GCA_964347215.1 uncultured Candidatus Saccharibacteria bacterium | reverse complement strand
CGTTCCCCTCCCACCTGCAGACAGCAGTGGTTACCAGAGCAAATCATCTTTCATTTATCAACCTAGTTTCGTCACTTCCCACTCGATCGTGATACCTGTTTTACTTTCTACCTCACTCGAAATTTTCTGAGCAAAGTCATAAATCATTTGTGTCGTAGCTCCTCCGTTGTTGACCAAAACCAAAGCCTGTCCTGCATAGGTGCCAACCGGACCATCGTTTACCCCTTTAAGGTGGCAGATTTTATCTAAAATATAACCCAAAGCTAACTTCACTCTACCGTCACCGGACGGGAATTGTGGCAATTCTGGATAAGAAACAGTCAGCTCTGCAGCTTTATCAGCTGACACAACGGGATTTTTAAAAAATGAACCAGCCGTTCCCACTGTATGCCAGTCCGGGAACTTCTGATTTCTAATAGTAATCACCGCTTCCCTGATAGCCAGCTGATCTTCAGTACCCTCAGGAAAAGCTTGAGCTAGATCACGGTAAGTTAATTGCGGTCGCGGTGTTTTTAATAACGAAAAAGTTACTGCTGTGACAATCAAAGATTTACCTTCCTCACGTTTAAAAACAGAGTCACGGTAGCCGAACTGGCAGTCGGCGACTGAAAAATCCTGAAAGGATTTTTCAGCCATGTCATAAACCCTCACCGAAGTCACCACATCTTTTGCTTCCACACCATAAGCACCCACGTTTTGAATAGGTACCGCTCCGACACTCCCAGGAATATGCGACAAGTTTTCCAAGCCCCACCAACCAACTGCCACCGTACGTTCCACCACGTCATCCAGCACTTCACCAGCACCTACAGTTAAACTCACCACATCTTCAGACTCTTCAGCCACAAAACCGCCAATACAGTTTTTTATAACCAAACCTTTTAGTCCACTATCAGACACTAAAACATTAGAGCCACCACCTAAAATTGTGACTGATAGACCTTCTGCCTCTGCCCACTTAACCGCTTCGACCAATTCAGCTTCACTTTCCACCACTACAAAATACTCAGCCGGACCACCCACCTTCATAGTGGTTTCATTGGCTAGGCTGATATTCTGCTGTATCGGTAAAGACATTGTGATTAATTACAATCCAAGTCAGGCTGATTACCTGATTCAATATTAGCAATGAAACACTGCGCTCGCGGAGCAAAGTCAGGAATATCAATCGCTGCTTGTTCAAGCACGGCTATTGATTCTTCTAATTGACCATTCTGGTAATGAACAAAGGACAAGCTAGCACGGTCTTGTGCGTTATTCGGGCGCTTTTCTGATCGAGCTGCAAACATCATAGTAAGAAGCTCCAGATCTCCAGACTGCTGTACTACTGACAAAGCATAGTTGTCCATGGCAAATTTCTCCATGTATTCTTCACCAATCAACTCCTTCGCAGTATCGATTTCTCCCACATTCACCAAGCTAGCAGCGTAAAGTACTCGAGCAGCATGATTCTTTTCGTATAGTTCAAAAGCTTCTCTAAAGAATTCCTTAGCAGCTTGGTTGTTACCTAAAGATAACTCAATGATTCCCTGTTCTGTGATAATGGCTTGTTTTTTCGGAGATAGTGACCGAGCGATTTCTGCCTGCTCACGCGCTTTCTCAAACTGATTAATCGAACGGTAGAAAGTTGAGAAGAAGGTATGCAAACGAGCATCACCTGGCTTCTCTGCTACTAACCGTTGCAATTCTCTCTCAGCCGCATTAATGAAAGCCGTCTTTTCTTCAGCCGGAATCTGTGGTGTTCGATCAATTTGAATCGCATTTTGCGCCAACTGTTCAATAATTTCCTGATCAGCAAAAGATTCCCGATCGAGAGCACTCTGGAACTCATTTAAACGTCCTTCAATGGTCGGAGCCTGCAAAGCATCAATAATGTCTGCTGTAGCACCTAAACCAGAAGCGTTAGCGTGATAGATTGTTGCACCAGACACTAGAACCACTAACGGTAGTGCAAACTGCACAATCAGGCGTTCATCCAACTTCCAGTTCTTAATACTAGGAATATCTTCAGCCACACGGCTATGGATCAAAGCCAAGAATAAACCAAAGAAGATGTAACTAATGATGTTATCGAAGACCACAATGTTGTGAGCGAAATACCCAGCTAAGAGACCAATCAATACCGCACGCTCCAAAATGTCGAAGGTAGGTTCTTTGTCACCTTTTCTAAACAATGACTGCCAGAATAAGTAGTAAAAAGCAGCTACGAAGATAGACAGATAGGCTACCAGACCAAGTACACCCCCAGCAATTAGCCAGTCTAAGAAAATATTGTGCACCCGATCAAACCAAGCTTCTTTGTTCCAAAGCGAAGGATCATACTGCTCATTAAACACGTAGTTGAAGTTACCTTGACCCCAACCAAGAATAGGTCGCTCTTTCACACCCTCAAGTGCCATCCCCCAAATAGTCCCTCGAGTACCAAGGTCAGCGAGAATATTGATATTGGCGATACGGTTAAGAGCTGGCGAATTTTGTACAAATTCTTGATCACGTACAGACATAAAAGCTCCGGCTGCTAGCACAATGCCGATGAAGCCAACTGCAGCCACCTGACGGAATTTCTGATGATGGTAACCAAATAGCGCCACGTACGCAACCGCTAAGGTGGACCCACCAACGAACCCGATGAAAGTACCACGAGTACCAGTCAGAAGAAGAGTGTAAACAAAGACTGCTAGAATCAAGCCATAAATAACTCTTGGCATAGTTGTTTTTGATTTCACAAACAGGTACCCCACCATGAAGATATGGAAGAGCATGTACACCGCCATGTACGCCGCGTTACCTAACCATGAGTCAACACGCACCTTACCACCTGGTGCCATACCGCTGTACTGCATCAAACCATAGAGCGCCACCATCAAAGCTACGCCGACTGAGATATGGAGCATGATTGACCAAAGTCGCTGAGTGGTAATAACACTACCTAAAACAATCATGTACATGAATACGTGAATCAAAGTCACATAACCATCCATTCGTTCGAAGTTGCTCCAGAAACTCTTAAGTGGGTATTCACCCAAAGCATTGGCAGCCGCCATTACTATCAGTAAGACACTGAAACCAGCAAGGATCCAAGAGAATTTCGGTCGGTATTTTGGATCATAAAACGCTAGAAGGATCCATGAAGCAAACACTGCCTCAATGATAATTCGGAAAGCAAAGTTTTTTCCGGTAATAAACGGGAAGAAAAAATCATTCTCAACGTAGATTGGTAAAAATGGGATTAAAAATAATCCGCCAAAAACAATGGCTTGTAAAAAGTCTTTCATATGACCTGCATATTAACACAGGCCAAGGTCGCTTTTTAGATAAGTAAAAGGCAGACGTTGGTTGGTCGGCGGTGTCAAACCGCGCAGCGGTTTGACACCGCCGACCTCCCTACTGCTTCTTCCCCCAAACTGCTACTGTTGGAAACAGTTTTTCTCGTAGTTGCAGTGGTAACTGATGAAAATCCTCCGCGTGCTTAAATTCCCATGCATGCACTTCCTCCATTGCTTCATCACCCACACCATCACTCAATTTATCAAAACCTTTCTGCAGCTTCTTCTGACTAGGCATCTGGTGATAGGTGTACTTATGTGGTCGCAAGCCACCAAACTTTTCATAAAAATCTTCCACCTCCTTCATGGGTACATAACGCACAAACTTCCGTTCTGGCAAAACCTGCGGCAATACGTTACCGAGAGTAACGTGAACCCAATCTTTCACCCCGATCGGATATAAAGCATGACCCAAGTCATAACGGTGCACTACCAAACCGCCACTCTTAGCGTACTCATGCCCTAGCTTCATAAACTTCCCAAGCTGCTTAACGTGCTCTAGCACACTAAAAGAAATCACAATATCAAAAGACCCCTTTTCACAACCTTCAACTTCTTCATAACCTAACTGATGAATCAATTTAGCCTGACTTTGTCCCGCCAAATTCTTCTGTGCTTCATTAAAGGAGGCGGTGATTGGTTCCACCCCGACGTATTCTAAATTAGGATATTTCTGCAACATGTTAGGAATGTATCGCGCTGTCCCGCAGCCCAACTCCATTACTCGCACCACTTTTTGCGTATCGTCACCGACAATTTCCTTTACTACTGCGTCAAAAAAATACTCTTTTGAATTCATACAAACCTAAATCACTAAAATAATTTCCCCTAATCTTACACCATCGCCCGTCTGCGCCAAATTGAAATTACTCCACTGACACGGGACCTGAGATACTTAGACTTACCTCATCATGACACGGACACATATCTTCTGTCTCCCCTCTCATATACGACTGCATGTTTTCTCGGTACAGACGCAAGCTGACTCGAGCAAACCTCATTTGTTTCAGGTCTTGGTCATACTTAACAAACACCTCTGAGGTACCGCCAGGACCACCAGCGTCACCAAGCAATAATTCAGCTTCACCTCCTGACACGCTCTTACTCCAACCGTCCTGCTGCAAATTACTCACCAACAGTTGGTCAAAGTCAGCCTGATAATCTTCAACTGTCTGACTGGAAAAAACCTTTGTGTAGTGACAAGTAGTAACAGGCTGATTATTTATCATGGCGAACCAGTCGTTTGGATGAGTTCCAGTCGCTGCTGCAGACTCGAGTTCTACCCAACCCATGCCATCCGACATCACATCAGCCGTAACAGCACTAACCTGAGACAGGCTGGACTGTTCAGACTGCTCGACCTTATCCACTACCGGCTGACTAACTGGCTGATGGCGCGTATAGAAATCACGACGCAGATCAGCAAAGTAAAAACTGCTAATTGTCACCAATATAAAACCGGTCAGCGTCAAGACTGCTAACTGCCTGTGATTATTTTTCATACGTTTATTATAAAACAAAGCTGGAGCCCTGCGGGCTCCAGCTTTATTTTATCTCAGAAAGTTAGAACTCCAATCCCAATCCTTCACTACTGGAATAATTTTTCACATCCAATCGATCTGCAATGCTGCGCAGCTTATCTGCAACATCTGACTGATCAACCTCTTTCAGGTCAGCCAACTCACGCAACCTATCCGGAGCACGATTCACTCCACTACTATCAGGCACATCTACAAAAAATGTATCTACCTGACCTTCAGAAGTTGAGCTGAAGATATTCTCCACTTCAGAACTCAAGCGTCCACCTGAAGTTAGAATCGTTAGAGTGTAATCACCTGAACCAGTTCCAGTCACTTTCAATTCATACAAATCATCCTGAGGTACAGGAACCAGTAATACTTTCTCCATATGTGGATCAGCTGATGAGTCATCACCACTGACCACAAACTCTTCCCTATTGTAGGAACTACCAGGGATTTCGTTAACAAATTCTTCAGCCACAGGATCAAATCCCACTCTGCGACCTGAACTATCAGTCAACAGCAATTCAGCTGGTGAACCCAGGTGAATCTCCACTAAACCAGCCAAAGGTTCTGGTTGATCAGTTTTCGTAAACAACATAGCTTTGTCTACATCACCGCCATACCCCTGAACATGATTGGTAACATCTTTAACGTCACTGGTAGTTTGCGTTTCAAACCATAATGGGTCACGCAGTGAAAAATCTCCACCCTCAAGATAGTCGGTCAAAGTGAAAAAATGCCCCTGCGAAGCCTCAAAG
>CAYFXS010000015.1:0-1535 GCA_964347215.1 uncultured Candidatus Saccharibacteria bacterium | reverse complement strand
ATCCACCCTCATCTAAATGACTACCAATTAAACTATTATCCACCTCATAAACATAATCAGAGGTAATATTTGTCATACCGCTCGGATTAGACAGATACTCAAGTGCCTTACCCCAAAGCACCGAGTTATTTGGAGTGTAGCCATTATTAGTAGTAAGCCAGTTATTTAAGTTACGTGGATTAACTTCTGTACCATCAATCCCTTGATCAACACCAAAACCTAACCCCACCATAGACATCGAAGTTATAACACAGCCGCATCCTCCAATAGTATTCCCACACCAGTCCGGATTACCATTACCAAGCAGATCATGTTCCCAATCGTCAGCCTCGGGAGAGTAGAGGGAAGCAATCTGTGTCATGAGCGGAACCTCACTAACCTCTTCTGATTCACCTTCTTCAATTTCTGTCGAGATAATTTCTTCAATTTGACCTGATAAATCATTCATTTTTTCAGCTGTATCAGAACCAATATCTTCTTTACCTTCGGCTAACCCAATCTTCTTAATTACCACCAAAATCTGATTTAAAGCGGCTTTAGGGTTTACCTCATGGAAGAAATTACTGATCTTTTTAATCTGAGCCAAAAATGAATTCTGCCCAGATTTACCCGAAACCTCTGTCTCAACCACCTCTTCCAACTCCTCAACCAATTCATCAAGACTTTTCTCTTCTTCAACCGTATAAACAACTTCTAAGTAAGGATCTTTGTCTACACCCGACGATTCAGTTGAATAAAATGAAACTGTTCTTTGTTCTGAGCCTGGATTAATATTGTCAAAGTCATACACGGTCAATCCTCCAATTATAAATTGATCATAAAAAACCACATCTGAAACCCCATCAGAATTAAAGGTAAATTTTGTGTACTCATCATCTAACAATATACCTCTTGAATATTCAGTAGTGTAATTATCAATAAACCAATCATCCTTACTTAGATGAAACGGATCACTCCATTGATGCTTAGTAAAAACAATACCTGTATCACCATCATTATTTGATTCTTCTTTATAGACATTTAAAGACACTGACTCAACAACCGCTTCATCTGGCAGTGAGCTAACATCAAACAGCATTGATGTTCTATAAATACGAAACTTACCTAAAGCCAAATCACTTCTACTATGTAAATGATCCACTTCATTAGAAGGATCTAATGTTAATTCACCGTTAAAATTTCTTGCCGCAAACCAATCTGTCTGATTGTCAACATTTGTTAATGCATTTCTTCCATCAAATTCCGGATAGAACCTTATCGTTTCCTGAGCAGCATACACAGTACCACCATTCAGCAAACCCATTAAAACTATAAACGAACTTAATAAAAACTTTTTCATACAAAAGAACTTAGTGATTAATTATCACCAATATAGCACCACAAACAATCAAAATTGCAAATATTATGAACAGTGGAGTTACTTCACAGAAATAAAACCACTATCTTTAAGATAACCAAGAACCTGCTCAGCACACTCTTCGGCTTCTTTGCCGCTAGTGTCGATGTTTATCTCAGGCTCAGCCGGAGCTTCATAC
>CAYFXS010000014.1:0-18910 GCA_964347215.1 uncultured Candidatus Saccharibacteria bacterium | reverse complement strand
GAAGTCAGGCTGAATGAAGACTAAACCAAAAAAGAGCATGGCGTAAACACCAGAAATCAGAATATGCCTAAAGTTACCAATCTGTTCGTGTCTTTTACTAAAATACTTAGCTAAAACAACGATTAAGACCAACTTAGCCGGATCAGCTGGCTGCAAGGAAAAGAATCCTAAGTCAAATCGACTTTGCGCCCCCAAGGTCACCTCACCAATAAAAAGTACCAGAATCAGTGAAAATAAAACTGCCAAATAGATCAGAAAGGTCGCATTACCAACCCGTAAAAAGCGGTAGTCTGGCAACATAGAGAGAAACATAAAACCGAGAGCCCCCAATATCCACAACACCTGTCTCTCGAAGAAAAAATTATCTCCCACAAAAGAGTACATAGTCACCAACCCCATGGCGGTAATAGCAAAAGCCGCTCCAAAAAGATATCCATCAAAACCACCTAACAGCGAAGAAATGGTGCGCATAGACACTAGTATAACCCCACTATCTCAGCATGAGAAATTAACGAAGAGGCTCAAAAGAAGCTGAGGTTTTGGGTACTATGTCTATTACCGCTGGTCCGTCTTCACAAATTTCAGCTGTAATGGTTTGGTAAATCTGATTCACTGCTCCAACACTCAGAGCCTGATAAGCTTGAGTCGGGGTTGATGCTACCGCCCGTACAAAATCCATATTTACATCAGAACCTAAGCCAATAGCGTAAACAATTACATCATCATTTTTAACCGCCTTGGCCGCCTGTAGAGCGTACTCCTCAGGCTCTTCATCAGGAGCGGTGGCTAAACCGTCGGTTAGAATCACCAACACTTTTCGTGCTTCTTCGTTGTGACGATCTGAAATTAACTCTCGGTGAGCAGTCTTAATCGCATCCCCAGTGTTAGTACTACCAGTTTCTTCAGCCGGGTCAATTCTTAGGTTGCCAATAGCGGTAGCTACCTTACTTAAATCAGTGGTCAGCATACTCTTAGTGACTGCCGCTGTGGCAAAGGTCACCAAACCAACTTGATCTCCTCCCTGTAAAGCACCAGCAAATGTCTGAGCTGCACGTAACACTGAAGTGATCGGTTCAGGTGGATTTCCTCCGTCGTTATTCATACTGCCCGACAAGTCGATTGCCATCACTACGTCTGTTGGCACCTCACAACTGCGAATAGTTTTTGCAATTGGTTCTGGCCAAGTAAAGACAATGTTTTCTTGTGAACGAGCAGCAAAGTTATCAATAAATGTACGTGATGACGTAAGGGGGTTACGACGAGCATCAAAGATAGTGGCAATAACCTCAACCTCTTTCGCTTCGGTCAGTTCGCGATTTTCAATAGTTGCTTCTAGACGTGGACGCACATCCGTATCAAACAAACGTCTATCATTGACCTGGAATTGACCTCGCCCATTAGTGGCTGGCTGCCATATATCAACTGGGTGTAGTTTCAGCTCGGTCTTATCCGGCACGCGCCCGTTGGTATTAATACGAGCCTCAAAGACCGGATATTCACTGTCTGGCGGTAAGATTGTAGAACCAGTCCTCTCCACAATAACATCTCCATCTTCGTAAAGAGTAAAGGTGTAATTTAACTTTTCTGTCGCTGCTACCGGGTTTGAATTCTCAATGTATGCAACAGCATTGTACTGATCCCCAGCGACTTTAAAGCTTTGCGCCCACAAGACTTTTGGTGAGGTAACTTCAAAAGCACACATGCGCACACACTCTCCTCCACAATCAATACCTGTCTCTGCACCGTTTTGCAAACTATCAAAACAATTTGGAGTTTGATAAAAATAATTAAAATAGATCAACCAAAAAACCAATGTCCAAAAAGCACAGAATAGAAAACCGTATTGTAGCTGCCGCCAAAAAGCCCAAGGTCTTTTAATTAACATTAGAAATATTGTATCACCCTCCCTTGATCAAAGTAGCCACAAACTCACCTTCTTCGAGATAACCTTTTACTTCCACCAGCTCCCCAACCTCTATTCCGAGCTCCTTTTCTAGGTCAGTTACGTCGTAGCCAACAATACTGCGCAAATCCACCCTCACCACTTCAGTTCCATCATCAATCAAGGCGTACTTAAATGAACCAAGGTAACGATCTTTCCCATCTGCAAAACCAAGGAAAACTCCCTCCAACAAAATCAAATCTTCATCAGTGACAACACTGACATCTTCATCTATCTCCACTGAAGGCTCAACAGCAGTTTCAGATACCACCTCTTCTTCCTCTATCGTATCTAAAATTTCTGCTGGAACCTCTGTCTTACCGTCATACAATAAATAACCGATCAGTAACAACAAGAGTGCTATAACAACCTGATAAACCAACTTATTCATAGTTTTATTGTAGCAAAAACAAAAGTCGCCTGAGGCGACTTAATAATTGTTGTGGTGAGGTCGGTTGAACCCGACCTTGATCCATTCACCGCTTGAGCAAACATGCTCTGTCCTCAACTTGTTCCTATTGGATTTCGTTCATGGGAGAGCGATTACGTAACCGACTGGTTTGATCATCACGTATGTAACTTGTACTCACGACGCACTACATACTCACCACAATACCTAGTAGACCTTACAGCTATCTTTAAAGGATAGGCTTATCAGTCAACCTCCTAGGTTTACCTATCCTACCGAAAATAAACTTTTTGTAAATGAAGAACAAAAAAGCCACCATTACGGTGACTGTTTTTGTATTGAAGACTTAAAGTTGGCGATGACCTATCTTTGGCAAATGAACAGTTAAATCAAAGCAGACTTTTATTTAAGCTGTGAATGCAGACAAAGCGAGCGAGCTGGCGAGCGTAGTCTCCCGCAAGAAGAGGAGGTTATCGCTGTCACGTAAGTGACACTAACTAAAAACACCCAGCTTAATGCTGGGTGTTTTTAGTTGAAGACTTAAAGTTGGCGATGACCTACTCTCCCTCAAAGAAGTACCATCGGCGCGAAGCGACTTAACTGCCGTGTTCGGAATGAGAACGGGTGTACCCCGCTCGCTGAATCACCAACTTTAAACCTTCAATCTGTTTAAATTGAATACAGTGAAGTGGTCCCCAGCCAGTAAACTGAGGGTGGACGGCGAGACAGGGCTTCATACCTGCTTTCACCTGTTAAACAGGATCTAAATCGGTAAACCCGTAAGCTTCCCTACTCTCCGCAACAGCACTTCACTGTATTCAAGCTTTGCATATCCTTTTGTTTGTGAACTAATTAGAGGCAGTCAATGGGGTCTGCAAGAATTAACTCAACATTTTGACCCCAATGACTGGAGGCAACTTTCTACCACTAATACGGCAGCCATGAGACCTCTAATTAGTTCACAAACTTTTCACACTACACTTTCCTTAAACGTTAACAGCCACGTACAACATTCCTCGCAGGAAATAACGTCCTATTAGTACACCTCCGCTGCATTCATTGCTGAACTTCCACGTAGTGCCTATCAACCTGATCATCTCTCAGGGGACTTAATGATACCTAATCTTCAAGTTGGCTTCCCGCTTAGATGCTTTCAGCGGTTATCCATTCCCAACATAGCTACCCTGCGGTGCCACTGGCGTGACAGCAGGTAGACCAGAGGTTAGTTCATCCCGGTCCTCTCGTACTAGGGACAACTCTCGTCAAGTATCGACGCCTGCAGTAGATAGGAGACCAACCTGTCTCACGACGGTCTAAACCCAGCTCGCGTAACTTTTTAATTGGCGAACAGCCAAACCCTTGGGACCTGCTCCAGCCCCAGGATAAGTTGAGCCGACATCGAGGTGCCGAACCGTGCCGTCGCTATGGACGCTTGGGCACGACTAGCCTGTTATCCCCAGGGTAACTTTTATCGGGTAATCTCCGGCCGCATCTAAAGCGTACCATCGGTTCACTATGACCCACTTTCGTGTCTGCTTGGCATCTACGCCTTACAGTCAAGCCAACTTTTGCCATTACACTATCGTCACGGTTTCCATTCGCGACTAGTTGACCTTGGTACCCCTCCGTTACAATTTAGGAGGGTAGCGCCCCACTAAAACTGCCTGCCACGCACTGTTCCAAACGGGTTTTTCCCGCCTGGTTAGAGACTACCAAAAATGAGATGGGTATTTCACTGACGACTCCACGGTACCCGAAAGCCCGCTTCAAAGTCTCCCCACTATACTACGCACATATTCAATAGCCCCAATACGAAGCTACAGTAAAGCTCCTGGGGTCTTTTCGTCTAACTGCAGGTACCCGGCATCTTTACCGGGATTGTATTTTCACCGAGCAGGTCCTTGAGACAGTTTCCCAGTCGTTACGCCATTCGTGCACGTCGGAACTTACCCGACAAGGAAATACGCTCTATTTTTCCTTCTTTTCACAGCATCTGCCTTAGTAGATGCGTGCACAATAGGACTCTATCTTCACCTTCAGCATTACCTGATGAGGTGCCAAGCATTTGGTCTCTCGTTGGCTTGGTTTGGACTATCTCTGATATTTCTATCTGAGAAGGTAACTATGGCTCGGGCTATTTAACAATGAATTCAAGAAAATCAAGAATTCATATAATCGTTCCAGTCCGTAGAACGTACTTCCGAAGAAATGCGCTCTACCTTAGAACGATTATAGTTATCGCTGACATTGACCGGGGCTTATACAGCTCAGCCTAACAACTAAAAGTCATTAGACCATCCGTACTTAACCTTCCGGCATTGGTCAGGCGTCACCCCCTATACATCCTCTTGCGAGTTCGCAGGGAGCTGTGTTTTTGTTAAACAGTCGCCAGGAAATCTTTCGCTGCGGCCCACTGATACCCGAAGGTATGTGGGCAGGCCTTATCCCGAAGTTACGGCCGCTTTTTTGCCGAGTTCCTTAAGGACCTCTCACTCGTTCGCCTTGGTCTTCTCGACCTTACCACCTGTGTCGGTTTAGGTACGGTACCGTACGCGTACAACCTTAGAAGTTTTTCTTGGAAGCGTGCTCCCCCTATCGGCTTGTCCGTAGACGCACCTCCAGACCCTACTTGGGCTAACACCATCCGGATTTACCTAGATGATACCCTCATAGCTCCAGCTCCAATCCAATAAGAAGCCAGGAGTACAACGCTCCGTCCCTCCATCGGAACGAATACGGTGTGCAGGAATATTAACCTGCTATCCATCGCCTCCCCCGTTCGGGATCGGCTTAGGACCGACTAACCCTGGGCTGATCACCATCGCCCAGGAAACCTCGGTATTTCGGCGGACGGGGGTCTCACCCGTCTTGCGGTTACTTGTGCCGGCATTCTCACTTCTATACGCTCCACCGTGGGTCACCCCTTGGCTTCATCGCAGAATAGAACGCTCTCCTACCACTCATAGAATCCGAAGAAACTATGAATCCGCAGTTTCGGTAATATGCTTGAGCCCCGATCATCTTCGGCGCAAGGACTCTCGACCAGTGAGCTGTTACGCTATCTTTAAAGGATGGCTGCTTCTAAGCCAACCTCCTGGCTGTTGATGAATCCTCACCTCCTCAAGTTGCACTGAGCATATATTTTGGGACCTTAACTGGCGATCTGGGCTGTTTCCCTTTCGACCACAGGAGCTTCTCCCCCTGAGTCTAACTGCCGAGCTATAACCAAACGGTATTCGGAGTTTGATAAAAAAGACGAGATTTCTCCCTATTCTTTTTTTCCAGTGCTCTACCCCCGTTGGGACCACTCGACGCCAACCCTAAAGCTGTTTCGGAGAGAACCAGCTATTACGGAATTCGATAAGCTTTTCACTCCTTACCACAAGTCATCCGATGGTTTTGTACGGCCAACCGGTTCGGGCCTCCACGGAGTTTTACCTCCGCTTCACCCTGCTCATGGCAAGCTCATCCCGCTTCGGGTCGTACCCCTGCCCTATATTCGCGCTATTAACGCTCGCTTTCACTGTGCCTCCGTGGGGTTGCCACTTAGACAAAGGACAAAGGTACACTCGCCGGCTCATTCTTCAATAGGCACGCCGTCGCCCCGCAGGGCTCCGACTCCTTGTAGATGTATGGTTTCAAATCTATTTCACTCCCCTCTCCGGGGTTCTTTTCACCTTTCCCTCACGGTACTAGTTCACTATCGGTCTATAGGAATATTTAGCCTTACCGGTTAGTGCCGGCAGATTCATTCGAGCTATTCGTGTCTCGAACTACTCAGGAACCTAGCAACAGAGGTCAGAACATTTCGAATACAGGACTATTACCTACTGGGGTCACGCTTCCCAACGTGTTCTTCTATATTCTAACTTTATAACTCTGCTCAACTAAATGACACTAGGCCCTACTACCCCGTACATGTAAACACGTACGGTTTGGGCTGTTCCCGTTTCGCTCGCCGCTACTTAGGGAATCGCAAGAAACTTCTTCCTGAACGTAATGGCGCAAATGCTCCATACTACTGGATGCAAATGCATCCGTTCAGAAAGAAATTTCCGTTTATTGCTTTCTCTTCCTCCAGGTACTGAGATGTTTCACTTCCCTGGGTAAGCTCCCTCATACAAGGGTTTCAAGCCAACGCTTGAAGGGTCTCCCCATTCAGACATTTCCGGGTCGAAGGTTGATTGGCACCTCGCCGAAACTTATCGCAGCCATTCCACGTCTTTCATCGCTTCCTATAACCTAGGTATCCACCATACACCCTTACATTCCTGCAAGGAATGCTGTACACCGCTGTACATTTAATTTGAGTGTCGTCTTAGCATACCTGCTAAGACTGTGTGATTTTGTGTTTGTCTGGGACGAAAAGACCCGAGTCGATTTGACTCTATTGGGATCTATAATCCAGACAAACCACCTGTGTTACTGACTGTCCGCTTGCTAGTAGACATCAGTAACCTGCCTGCTTGGGCGTCGATTCCCGCACAGGACTTTTCGTACTGAGTATCCTGTACTCAGAACTTGCCTACACTGTGATGATTATGAGTGTGTCAGAAAGACACAGCACAATCTAGTGCAGACCATTTTCGGATATGCATACCGAATCAATTTTACTTGACCGGTAGGGTGTCAATGTACCCTGTATCCTCGGTGAGTTTTCTGTTTAAAAAAACCGCGGTGTCGCGGCACAAAAAATCGCTAAACGATTTTGCGTGTCCGCTACGATTTCTTTAACTTCTTACTCATGGATATGGCCGATAGTTTATACTAATGAAAAAAAATGTCAACACCTTAATCTGGACATTTCTCCCCCACTCTATACACAGGTTTATACACAACACAAAAGGCGTCAGATGCTTCGCATCTGACGCCTTTTGCTCCCACTCTTTACCGCCTAGGCAACTCGTCTCTTACTCCAATTCGATCAACAATTATGTCATGCGGGTAGTCAAACACATCGCGTGTCAGCTTGTCGTACATCCCTACTCGATACAAAAATTCTTCGCTAGTAAAAGCAGCAAACTTAATCTCTATTCCTAGCTCAGCCTCTAAAGCTCGCACCGCATTTTCAATTTTTTTCTCCGGCAACTTTTTCATCGTTACAACCAGATCAAGTCGCTGTTCAAAGTCTCGCTCAAACACACCAGATAGACAAACAAAATCAACTGGTCCGGCACTACGTAAATGTCGCAACACTGTCTTGCCGTTAATCGGTGCTGTCTCAAACAGAAAAGTTTGCAAAGCTTGTAATTCAGGGAATTTTTTATTTAAAGAGTAACCATGGACTCGAGTCTTCTTATCTTTCCCTTCTAATTGTTTATAAACCTGCTTCTTCTTAATTACTCCCGCCCGCTCTAAAGAATTCATTTCTGTGCGAGCTGTCCGACGCACCAAACGAGCCCGACGAGAAATCTCATCGAAGGTAAAATCGGTGGATGGATTAAAGAGAAAGAAGCGTAGGAGTTTAACGCGTGCTTGGCTACCAAACAGGATTTCTAGTGGATCAGCTGCCATATCATTTCAGTTGCCTGAGTATATCATAATCAACTTATTAACAGGATGGACAGGGGTGGCGGGGTGTTTTGTAAAAACAAATCTCAAAAATAAAGATATATAATCAAGCTTATGAAAAACAAGAAATACGATATTGGCTTAGTAATTCTGGGATCAATGGTAGCGTTTTTTATCAGTTTAGCTGCAACAGCATTCTATGACCTATTCAAAGATCTAGCTCTCGAAGCATATCCATCGGAAATAAAAGGGTTCCAAGTTATCTTTATTGTTGGACCTCTTGCATGTGCTATTTATATATTTAGGGAGATTCTAAAAGATTTCGTGGATTAGATGATGTAGAAATATAAATACCAAAAAGACGGACATCGAGTCCGTCTTTTTGGTATCTATTTGCATCGGCTGCACTAGTGTTTCCTGCTTGCTACGCAGCAAGAAACATAGAGCGCGATGTAAGTTCGTCATTGTCGAAATTACTAGACGTAATTTCTCTGTGACTTACTTAAGGTTTACTGTAGCGCCAGCTTCTTCTAGCTTAGCTTTAAGTTCCTCAGCGTCTTCTTTCTTCAGACCAGTCTTAACTTCAGCTGGAGCGCCGTCCACCATTTCTTTGGCTTCCTTAAGACCTAGGCCACAAGCTTCTTTAACTGCCTTGATAACCGCGATCTTCTGTGCCCCCGCATCTGCTAGTTCTACTGTGAACTCAGTCTGTTCTTCACCACCAGCGTCACCAGCAGCACCGCCACCAGCTACTGCAACTGCAGCTGCTGATACACCGAATTTCTTTTCAAATACTTTAACTAGCTCGTTAAGTTCAAGTACTGTCATCGCTTCGATTTTCTCAACGATTTCTTTAAACTCAGCTGGTACTTCTACCTCTTCGGTTTCTTCTGCTGCAACCTCTTCAGCTGGAGCTTCAGTTGTAGTTTCTTCTGCTGCTTCAGGAGCTGCAGTTTCTTCTGTAGTTGCCTCTTCAGCTACTACTGTGTCTTTTTCATCTGACATATTATTTTTGATTAATTTGAATCTTAATTAAGTTACAGAAACAAATTAGATTACTGCAAGTACGAGGCGTTCAAGAAAAATTTTATAAGTCGTACAAGTAGTACGATGCACCACAAGGGCATTTCCATTTTTATAGACGACTAGCCGTCTCCTTAAAAATTAGGTCAATAAAATTTTTCGTAGAACAACAAAGTAATTGCGGTGAAATAATTTGTTTATGCGGCTTTCTTCTCAGCAATAGCATTGAGAACAATAGCTGTGCTTTGAATTGGAGAGTTAATAACGTTAACGAACATACCACGCAACACTGGTAGTGCTGGGATAGACGCGATCTCAGTCATTTCCTCTTTGTTTTTGTATACTCCTTCAAAGACTCCTCCCGCGATAGCGATCTTATCTTTGAATTCTCCAGCAAAAGCTTTGATGTTCTGAGCTGGTGCAATAGCGTCTTCAGAGTAAGCTACCGCAATCTCACCATCAAGAGTTGGTAGATCACCTTCGAAAGCTCCGTCAAAAGCTCGGGCGATAAGGGTTTTCTTGGCCACAAAGTAACCAACACCTTCTTCGCGAAGCTTAGCACGCATAGCAGTAATATCATTACCTTCCATTGCGTTGAAGTTTACGAACACGATTGACTCAGCATCATTTTTGATACCATCCAACTTTGCTAGAATTTCTTGTTTCTTTTCTTTTGTAATTGCCATATGTATAGCATTTAGTTATTAGTCCTTAGTCCTTAGTAACGAAAATTGCAAAGCAATTTTCTAATAGCTAAGAGCCAGGAGCTAAGTACTAACATAAAACAGGCCGTGAGTGTCGAAGTTATCTGAAGTCTCACCACAATTAATAAATTACAGACTTTGTTTCGGGTCGTCGTGGCCAAAAATATGGCTGCAAAATTTGATTCGCCTTCCATGAACTAAAGTTCATCTCAGACTCCATCTAATTTTTCACACACATTTTTGGCCACTTTAGACCTCGATGAGACTTCAGACAACTTCTTTAAAAAAACACCCTGACGGGCTCGACCTTCCACCTACCAATAAAAGGTAGCTTATAGTGTGGACTTAGGCTGGCGAAGAAAACTCTTCTTTACTGTCTCCCCTTTTCGGGAAACGACCAACTGTCATTAGCCTGTTGGCGGATACTATACCAAACTGAATTAAAAAGTAAATGGCCGGTGAGCTTTTGCTCACCGGCCATTTACTACCAAATCTAAAATTAATACCCGCGTTCATTTTGGTTTTTTAATTGTTCAGCTCGATGGCCGACCTGATTAGCTAAAAGCTGAATAAAGGTTGCTACACCAGCTACGGCTAACAGCAAGATTGGGAAAACTGCGTAGTCAGTCAGCAAGTAAAAGAAAGTCACCATAGCGGCTGCCCAAGCTCCAAAACACCAAGGACAGCTCATTAGGTCCGCTAAGGTGCGACGCGGCCCAGCAGCTGGCTTGTAGAGCACCACCTGCTTACGTACCATCTTGGCATCGTAAAATTGCTCTCTAAACCATTTAGTAATAGCATCGTAAACAAACAATCGGATCAATCTATACGTAGCCAGAGAGATGATTGTAATATCAAAAGGAGTAAGTGCACTATACGGCATACGGGCCTCAGACTGAAGGATAATTGAACCCATTACTACCAACACCAAAAAAAATACAGTAAAAATAAAATTCCAAATATACTGGTCTGTGATACGAATCATGATAATAAAGAACAATTAATTAAGACTACATTGAGTTCCCCACCAATAAAACCAACACCAACGTGACTGAGACAATCGCAATGAAGGTGTAAACGAACTTCCAAAAGTTTTTGTTAAACAGGTTCACAGTCAGATTATTATAGCAAACAAATTATGCCCGGCCGCAAAGCGGCCGGGCATAAAATGTCCACCAAAACAAAAAGCCCCCGAAGGGGCTTTTTGTTTAGTTCAGGATGAACTAACTAATCGTAGATTAGCTGTTTACCTGTACTGAATCAGATTCGTACTCTGAAGCATCATCTGGTTCCTGAGCTGTGTCAGGAGTAGTGTCTTCAGTAGTGTTGAAGCCGATTGATACCAACTGCAACTGGTATGCACCAGAAGCATCTGGGTTGTAAGAATCAACAGATAGAGTTGCTGAGTAAGTGTTTCCTTCTTCTAGTTCGAAGTAACCATTGTCCTCATTAGCACCATCAATGTCGAAGTCTACGCTAGTAGTACCAGCAGCGTATGTAGCGCCAGCTGAAGTTTCAATAGCGTAAGTTACACCCATTGTTGTAGAAGCAGTAGCGCTTCGTACAGCACTGTTTGTAGGTACCCATACATCATCACCGAATACTGTGATGTCGAATTCTAGGAAGAATGTTCCGTAGTCATCGTCTGTATCAACACCTGAAGCAACAACGTCAGCGTCACCATCGTCTGTACCATCAGTTGGTTCAGCAGATAGAACTACACCGCTTAGACGTAGTGTGTGCTCTTCACCGTCACGGTCAGAACCGTCGATTGAAGCTGTTGAAATGTCATCAGCACCTTCAGCGTCTACATCAGCCTTGTCGATTGATGCAGTAATAGTTGCTGAAGTGAATGAACTGTCAACATCGTTGAAGTTAGCAAATACTTCTACAGTAGCAACTTCGTCTGCTTCGATTTCTGAATCACCATCAACGTCGAACTGTACTGTAGCTGAACCAGTTGTACCAGTGTAGCTTTCAGCGTCGTATGACTCACCATCGATTTCGATTCGGAAGTCATCTACTAGCTCGTTAAGAGTGTCGTAGTCTGTGTCAGTTGATCCCATCGCAACGTCAATGTATAGGTTGTCAATTGAGATGTCGTTTTCTGAATCTTCAGCAGATAGTTCAAATGCGAAGATCATGTGTTCTGTTTCATCGTCTTCATCTAGCGCTAGAGTTGTAGCGTCTGGATCTTCATCTGATGAATCAAGACTTAGGTCATCGTTATCACCTTCTTCGATGATTTCGAAGCGAGACTGATCACCATCAGCTGTAGGACCAGTAATATCTAGACCTTCACCGTCAACGAATCGGAATCCGTCTTCTGGTAGGAAGATATCCCAGTCATCGTTTCCTGAAGTACCATCTACGTCAACACCACCAGCAACTGATAGTGCAACTACTACTTCACCAGTAGTATCTTCTCGGAAGATAGTATCAACGTTTGTTAGACGGAATTCAAACAGAGTTGATGTAACATCATCCCAGTCATCTTCGTCAGTTACATCTTCTGAAGCAACTTTATCACCGTCTACCCATAGTGAGATTTCGTCGAAAGCATCCCATGGTTCATCTTCAGCGTCACCGCCACCGTTGAACTCTAGGCGGATGTCAGCACGTTCTAGACGTACGTCACCGTCTTCAACATCGAATTCGATTGTCTGTACGGCTACATCCTCTTCACCTTCAGCTAGTTCGTCTTCTTCATCTGAGTAATCAAATGAATCAACATCAGCTTCACCTCCACTTAGAGAGTCGTCTGATGAATCCATTGAGTCATCATCATCTGATGAATCCATTGAGTCATCATCATCTGATGAATCATCCATAGCAGGAGCTGCCACACATAGTGCGTTAGCCTTAGCCATTGATGAAGGACCGAAGTAACCTGTTGGGTTAACTAGACCAGCTGGTGAAAGAACATCAGCTCGGTACTTAACCTGGAAGTTTGATACAGCAGCTGCTGTAGCAGGACCATAATAATCTGTTTCTGAACCAGGAGCACCTGCACCTGAAACTGAAACCTGTGTATCAGCTGAACCGTTTAGGAACTGCTGAAGAGCCATTACATCTGCACCTGTAGAACCGTTTGAAAGGCTACGAGTCCATGTGTAAGGACATACTGAAGCTGATGAAGCAGATGAATCATCTGAAACACCAAGCTGTGTGTTTAGAGCAGCAATCTGAGCCATTAGGCTGTCGATTGTTGCCTGTAGTTCCTCAGCTGTCTGTGCTTGTGCAGGAGCAGCTAGAGAGAACACCATTGAGATTGCAACAAAAGCTACTGCTAGCTTTGCTACAACTGTGTTTGTTAAAGTCATAACTTTAATTTAATAACTTGTTTATGAGGGTTAGCCCCCAATAACTAATAATATGAATTAATTCATATTCGCAAGCATTCGTACTTAATGAACGAAACTTGCGCAATATCACTAACCCTATACATATTGAATCGACACATATATAGGTTAGCTGTAATTCCAGTCTGTTTATCTATCTTTCACTAACCGTAGCGGAATAAGGTCATGCGGGAATACACACTTTTATAGAGCGCCTGTCATTAGCGCTTTAGTATTTAGTCGTTATTATGGAGATATTAAAATCTAGAGAAGAGTGACAAAACAAATTTTGGTGTTCCAAGAATTTTTAACGGGTTAAAGTTAAAAATTCGGAACCAAATTCGATATAGTCGCTTCCGCTCGTTATCTCATTTGTCAACGAACAAAACATCCTTCGCATCACGCTAGAAAAAAAGCGTGCCGATGGACACTACTACAGTATAGCGGTTAACTTATTTTTTCCTACCCTTCTATGTGTGGATAGCACAAAGTTCACCTCCTGCAGTAAGTCGTACGAGGATACGGTTAAATTAACAATAAGTCAACCTAAAATCGTCTCCGTACGAGTTGTAAATAAAGACGATCAAAAATCAAATTTCTTACAACAAACCAAACAGCACAATAAACAAGGAAAAATGCAATAGTTAGAGAGAAGTGCTAGTTATAAGCAGCAATAGATAAAGTCGTTATCACAAAGACAAGAAATGTCAGTCACAAAAGTGTGCCTAAATCGAAAACAAACTTAGACCTTTACAGCAAGCTGTAAAGGTCTTTAAGAGACAGTTTTATATACAAGCCTTATTAAAAAACCACGTTTTAAAACACAGAGTATTTTGACCAACGTCTTTCACCTTGTCTTTTTACCACATTGTCCTCAATCATGGCGTTTAGCTCACGTTGTATTGTCTTTTCACTACAATCAGTGATAATTTCAGAAATGTCCTTAATGGACGCTTCACCCTTAGCTTCCAGAATGGTCTTAATTCTTTCCCGTCGATCAGACGAGGCGTTGTTGTTTTGAGCTGCTGGAGCACTAGCTTTAGCGGGCATTGTAGCAGACTGAGCGCTTGGGGCCGGAGCTGTTTTGCGTGAAGTAGGAGCTGGCTTAGAATCATTCAATAGACTTAAATCACGGTTGTTTTCACCTAAATACGAGTTAACTCCACGTAGTACTGCATCGATCTCTGCCGTTACAACTGACGTTACATCAGGAGCAATAATGCCGGTTGTTTCTGCGATCCGCAGCGTACTATCAAGACCGATCAAAGCACCCGCGAATTGTTCCAAAACTTCACGAGCCGATGACAATCTGATCTCTAATGACCTTAACGAGTGCTCATGGACAAGATGTGCCTTTGAAGCCAGATTACTGATTTGTGTCTCTGACTTTTTATCATGGTCAATATTATTCAAAATATAAAAGACTACGGACACAATCTTTTCTGTCTTTTTAAAAATATGTAGATAATAATTGCTGTCATGCAGCAACTTCTTGAAGCTTGTGTCGTTTATAATGTTGTCCTTTGTATTCATATTTGAGTCCTTTATATCGTCTATAATTATCTAAGACAAATGTCTTTGTACTATATACTAATGACTTTAAAAAACAAGGCTTTTTCTAATGACTTTTTCTATTTTTCTTGTTTATTTTTATAGCTAATTTGGGACTTTTTTCGTGCTATTATTCACTAATAAACAATCATTATTTCAGTTAAACTCGGTTACACATTGCATGGCAAAAAAGAAAAAAGGCAAGAAAGCAGCTAAGAAAAAAGCGCAACCAAAAGGTTCATTCTTTGACGATCTATCACACCAAACTAAACAAGGTATCGCAGCCGTCGGATTTGTCTTATTTGGTATCCTTATCACTCTTTCTTTGACCAATATGGCTGGCATGATTGGTACCTGGGTGAACTCAGCCCTCACCTCTTTATTTGGTGGTGGTAAATACCTAGCTCCCCTGGCGTGTGGTTTCTACGTCTATGCCATGCTCAATCCTAAAGATAATGAAGAGGTCAGCATGTCCAAGATATTTGGTATCGCTATGCTTTTCCTGTCTCTTCTCGGTTCACTATCACTTTACGCTGAAGGTTTAGGTGGCTGGATTGGTTGGTCTCTTTATACTCCCTTGAACTACCTTATGGGTGGCTTAGCCACCGGCATTGCTTTTTTTGCACTGTTGTTAGTAGGGGTATTTTTAACCTTCAACATGGGTCTAGCTTTGCCTAGCTTTGGACGAAAAGAAGAACCTGTTAGTGACGACATTGAAAACTTAGATATTCCTGAAGACACGGAAGAACCTGCCCTACCCGAAGAAGAAGGAGTTGAAACAGAAGACGAAATTGAAGAAGCAGAAACTAAAAAAACTAAATCAGTTGGTGAGCGTTTTGGCATTAGTAAGAAAGACAACAAGAAGACTGACTTCACTGCCCCGAGCTACACTGGACCGTACTCAGCTCCTCCAATTAACCTACTAGCTAAAGGTAAAGGTAAAGCAAAAAATGGTGACGTTAAGGCTAACGCCAACGCCATTAAACGCACCCTACAGGAGTTCGGTATTACTGTTGAAATGGATCAAGTAGAAATTGGCCCAACTGTTACCCGTTACGCTCTTAAACCAGCTCAAGGTGTCAAACTATCTCGTATCGTTGGTCTACAACGTGAACTTGAACTAAACCTTGGTGGTAGCACTATTCGTATCGAAGCCCCAATCCCGGGTAAGTCACTAGTAGGAATTGAAGTACCAAACACTGAAAAAGCTACTATCGGCCTTGCTTCACTTATCACCTCCCCTGAATTCTCTGATTCACCACAGCCGCTACTCACTGCTCTTGGAAAGGACATTACTGGTAAAGCTCACTTTGCCAACATTGCCCGTATGCCTCACGGCCTAATCGCTGGTACCACCGGTTCTGGTAAGTCAGTTATGATTCACAACCTGATTATCTCTCTCTTATATAGGAACTCACCAGATCAGCTACGTCTCATTATGGTTGATCCTAAACGAGTAGAACTTAGCCTTTACGATGGCATCCCTCACCTTCTCACCCCAGTAATTACTGATGCCAAGAAAGCCTTAATGGCTCTTAAATGGGCCGTAAAAGAGATGGAACGAAGATACGACATTCTCAAAGAGAATCGAGTACAGAACCTAAACTCATATCACGAAAACATCTATAAACCAGCCAAAGAAGATTTTGAAGCTAGCTCATACGAAGACCCTGAGGAAGAAGCCTCAGCTAAAGAGGATTTACCGGAGCCACTTCCCTACATAGTGGTGGTTATGGATGAATTAGCAGACCTAATGCAAGCTTATCCTCGTGAACTAGAAGCTTCAATTGTCCGCTTAGCGCAAATGAGTCGTGCAGTTGGTATTCACTTACTACTAGCAACCCAACGCCCGTCTGTAAACGTTATTACTGGTACCATTAAAGCCAACATTCCTACCCGACTAGCTATGAAAGTAGCTTCACAAATTGACTCACGAACTATTCTTGACCAGATTGGCGCTGAAAAACTACTAGGACAAGGTGACATGCTCTTTAGTTCTGACGAATATCTTAAGCCAATCCGACTACAATCAGCCTTTATTTCTGAAGGAGAACTTAAGAAAGTGGTAGATTTCCTTAAAAATCAGAGTGACCTGCAAGAACTAGACTCAATCGACCTAGATGCTAAAGCTGACGGTAATGATTCTGACGCTTTCTTCGGCTCGATGGTTGACGACGAGGAAGAAGACGACCTTTATGAAGACGCCAAACAAGCGGTGATTGATGCTGGCAAAGCCTCTACATCTTACCTACAGCGTAAATTACGAATCGGGTACTCTAGAGCAGCTCGTCTAATGGATATACTGGAAGACAAAGGTGTGATTGGTCCGCAAGATGGTTCTAAACCTCGCGAAATCCTTTTCTCTGACAGCAGTGATGATATTGGTGAAGAGGTCAATTCTGAAGAATATTAAACATTATGGGTGCTAAACACCTGACATTGAGAATAGTGCTGAAGTACACTCTGGTTATAGGATTAGTCTCATTTCTAATTTTCTACACCCTTTGGCAAGCGAGGCTACTGATAATCGGTCCGGTTATTGATTTTACTGATGATCAACCCCCTACTCAGACTGAACGGGTGGTAGAAATTTCTGGTCAAGCTAAAAATATAGTGCGCATCACCCTTAATGGACGAGATATCTTTACTGATACAAACGGCAATTTCACTGAAGCACTAGTACTGGAAAGCGGATATACTATTGCTACCATTGAAGGGACCGACCGTTATGGACGCACTGCCACCTATGAACGCTCATTTGTATACACAGGTGACTAGTGAACGATTGTTCACCATATGCTATTATCAATTTATTAATCTTAATTACTTATAATTATGGCAGCAAAGAAAACTACCAAAACAACCGCTAAAAAAACCGACAAGGAAACCAAAGCTGAAGATAAAAAGAAAGACGTTAGTGATATCGCTGAAACTCTCCGAAGTATCAAAACCAAATTTGGCGACGAGGCCATCATGACTCTCGACGAAACCAAACATGTCGACATTGACTCAGTGTCTACTGGCTCAATTGGTCTTGATGACGCTCTCGGTATTGGGGGATTCCCTCGTGGACGTATTGTGGAAATTTATGGACCAGAGTCTTCTGGCAAGACCACCCTCTCTCTCCATGCTGTTGCTGAAGCACAAAAAACTGGTGGGGTTTGCGCCTTTATTGACGCCGAACATGCCATGGACCCTGAGTACGCTAAGAACATTGGCGTTAAACTAGATGAGCTTCTTATCTCACAACCTGATACGGGTGAGCAAGCTTTAGAAATTGTCGAATCATTGGTACGCAGTGGAAAACTTGATGTTATTGTGATCGACTCTGTAGCTGCTCTAACTCCTAAAGACGAAATCGAAGGTGAAATGGGGGCTCACCATGTCGGTAAACAAGCTCGTTTGATGAGTCAGGCACTGCGAAAACTAACCGGTATTGTAGCTAAAAGCACCACTGTCGTTATCTTCATCAACCAAATCCGAATGCAGGTAGGTGTCATGTTTGGTAATCCTGAAACTACTCCAGGTGGTAAAGCACTTAAATTCTACACATCTGTTCGTTTAGACATTCGTCGCATTGCTCAAATCAAAAAAGGTGACGAAGTCGTAGGCGGCCGTCACCGAGTAAAAGTTGTAAAAAATAAAGTCGCAGCTCCGTTCAGAACTACAGAGTTTGACCTTATTTACGGTGAAGGTATCAGTCGTGAAGGAGAACTGTTGGCTCTGGGTGAAAAATACAAATTTGTTAGTAAAGCTGGAGCTTCATACAGCTACACTCCCCCAGGTGGTGATGAATCATCTGTAGTTAAACTCGGCCGTGGTTATGATGCCGCCCGAACCACCCTTAAAACTGACAAGAAACTTCAAAACGAAATTCTTAAACACGTTCGCAAGTCTCTAAAAGAAGAAGCTAAATCTTAGGTGGAAAGGCAAATGGGCGGTCCTGAAAGGGCCGCCCATTTGTGTTGTCGTATTATTTAACCAGTATAACTACGCGATTTGCATCCTGGTTACAAAATTATGTCGTACTCGCCACTGGATCGATAGAGCGGTAAAGACCATTACCCCGATCGCAGCTAAAGTTAACACTTCCCCACGCATTAATGCATGAAGAACAAAACTTGGTATTTCGCTGAACGATTGATTGAACATATTGTCCAACACTCGCACCACGTGAACCATATGAGCAAAGACTGCTAGAGCTACAGCGAACATTGCTACGTAAAGCATTTCATAACTTGAAACGATCCTAGCTGCATAAGCAGTATAAATTCGTCTCATGACATTACGCTTTATTCTTCTATACGTTTTTTTATCCATAGAGCACTTATTACTACCTCACCATTTTAAAAAAGGTTACAACCTGCCTTTCAGGTCATTTATTCTTTTAATTAAAACTGGATGTCTAACTGTGAGAAGAGCATGCTCA
>CAYFXS010000013.1:7269-20513 GCA_964347215.1 uncultured Candidatus Saccharibacteria bacterium | reverse complement strand
GAGTTCATGAATTTATTAATATTCATCTTCGTTGTGCTGTTGGTTTATTTTACGTACTTAATGTTCGCTGGAAAATTATAAATTATGAAATCTTGGTTATTTATCGGCGGCCCCATAATTCTTTTTACCTGCTTCTCTCTTTATAGCGATCTGTTAACTTTTGGTGATCAACATCCCGGTGTGGTTCATGTAGGTGGGGTAGGGCCAGGTGGAACTTTTGGTTTAATTCAACACGAAGAGACTTATCTCTGTGATGAAACTGGCGGAAGCTGTGTGTTGGTAGATGAAGAAACTTCGTTCAGTGAGGTGTCGGATCTTGAGTTGGAAGAACAACCGATTGAGTATCGTGATGGCTTAAGTGGTGAATACAATAAAACCAAACAACCTGGCATAGCTAAGTATGGCAATATCTACCTGCGCCGCGGCAGTCTTGGTAATTTTAATTGGGAAAGTTGGAAATTTGAATTTGAACGCCAAGCTGAGATAGAGGAGATAAATATGAAGTACGATGAAAAGATAAAAGAGGTCCGAGGTGACGCAGAATAGAAGTATCAAAAGTTAAAGCCGGCCGAAGTCTTAGAGACTCCGGCCGGTTTAGGATTTCGGTCTACCATAGGCAGCTAGCGTAATCTTTAATCCCCGATTACGTCACGAATGATGTGTTGGCAGTGACTGCAATGACCGCCGCAATTGCAGCCAAGTTCTCGCAAAAGCTCTGCTCGCTTTTCGTCACTCGAAAGCATTGCTATGCGAGCTGTTTCGATGCTTTGTTGCCGCTTCCGGCGTTCGATAAAGAACTCTTCGATTCCGGCCTTTTTCTCGCGAAGCCACAGCATAAATGAGAATGGCTTACGGGCCGGTGTGTGCAGACCAATTTCGGTCATGTTTACCTCGTATATCGTTTTCGGATTGTATCTACGTCGCACAGAGTGAGTACGACCGCAGGAGAATACTCCTCTCACATCTCTCTGTCAATCTGGGGATAAATTTATAGAAGTACACACATTATGTGACCGCTTTGTATTAAAATTTTATTATGTCCAAATCTACATTACATCTAGACTTGCATCCCATTGCTAAAAACAGCAAGGCTCTGGATGATGCGCTCAATGAGCTACTAGATGAGGCCGAAGTGAAGCGAGTTAAGCGTGCAGAAATAATTCCAGGCAAGGGAAGTGGACAGTTAATGAAAAGAGTTAAGCGTTTCCTCGCTCAAAAAGAAAACAAGTCACGTTATAAAAGAATCGAAGTCGACAGCAAAAACCACGGTCGACTGTTTGTACATTTTCGATAGACAGAAAGATTTATCGGTATTCTGCTCCGAAGATTCGGTTTTTACACGTTTGAAAATACCCCCTAAAGTGCTACGCTCTATACATGATCAGCTTGAATGAAATACGACGTAGAGCAGATGTTTTTTCTCATGAATTTGCCCAAGAAACTGATGAGAAAGGTGAGGCTGCACCGTTCTGGGAGAAATTCTTTGATGTTTTCGGAGTTTCCCGAAGACGCGTCGCCTCTTTTGAGTATAGAGTAAAAAAAGCTGATGGTGCACAGGGTTTTATTGACGTATTTTGGCCAGGAGTTCTTCTTGCTGAACATAAAACTCAAGGACGAGATTTGGATAAAGCCTACGAACAGGCACTCGGATATCTTGACGGTTTGAAAGATGGCGAATTGCCTCGTTACATCATCGTCTCTGATTTTGCCCGGATGCGTATCTACGATTTAGAAGAAAAGGACGAGTTCGAGTTTCCGTTGTCTGAATTTTCAAAGCATATTGAGCGATTCGGTTTTATTTCAGGCTACGAGGTGCAAAAATATGAAGAGGAGGAGCAAGCGAGTATCAAAGCTGCAGAACTGATGGCAGATTTTCATAATGCAATTGCAGAGACTGGATACGAAGGCCACTCACTTGAGGTTTTTCTTACACGTATGCTTTTCTGTCTATTCTCTGAAGATACAGGTATTTTTGATCGCCGTCAGTTCCAGCACTACATAGAACAGCGGACAAACGAAGATGGTAGTGATTTAGGAATCAAGATTCTTGAACTCTTCTATACCCTCAATACTCCAGAAGGGGAACGTCAAAGTAACATTGATGAGCAGCTTGCTGCATTTCCGTATGTAAATGGGCAGATTTTTGCAGAGCGACTCAATCCAATTTCATTAGACAAAAAAGCAAGAGAAACGCTATTGAAGTGTTGTGCTTTTGATTGGTCACAGATTAGCGCGGCTATCTTTGGTTCCCTCTTTCAGGGTGTAATGGATCCAGAAGAGCGTCGACAACTTGGTGCACACTACACAAGCGAGCTTAATATTATGAAGGTGATACAACCACTGTTTTTGGATGAGCTTTACACAGAGTTTGATACTGCCAAGCGCAGCAAGCAGCGACTGGAAACATTTCACAATAAATTAGCAGGACTTAAATTTCTTGACCCAGCCTGTGGTTGTGGAAACTTCTTAGTGACAACATATCGTGAGCTACGAAAGCTTGAGATTGAAGTGCTAAAAAAGAAAAGGAAGCACGATACGCAAAGCTTACAGGCCTTTGGCACTGAAGATTTATCTAAGATTCACGTGAATCAGTTTTATGGCATTGAGATTGAGGAGTTCCCGTCGCTGGTTGCAAGAACTGCAATGTATCTCGCTGATCATCAGATGACTCGTGAGTTACAAAAAGAATTTGGGCAAGCGATTCCTCGTATTCCATTAGAAGAGCCAGCAACAATCGTACACGCTAATGCTTTAACAACTGATTGGAAGGAGGTCGTTAAGCCAGAAGAGTTAAATTACATTCTTGGGAACCCACCATTTTACGGGGCACAGTTAATGACGAAAGAGCAGAAGGTTGACTCAGTAGCATTGTTTCCAAAGACACTGAAAGGGACAGGTAATCTAGATTTTGTTGCTGGATGGTATGTGAAAGCTGCTGAGTATATTCAAGGGACTCAGATTAAAGTTGGGTTAGTTTCTACAAACTCCATCACCCAAGGGGAGCAGGTTGGTATTCTCTGGAAATATCTTCAAGAGAATTACGGGATTGTTCGTCACTTTGCTCACCTAACATTCAAATGGCAAAACGAAGCAAAAGGGAATGCTGCAGTATTTTGTGTAATCATTGGTTTTGCTAATTTTGAGACTGATAAAAAATATCTGTATTCGTATGAAAATGTAACAAGCGAACCTGTTGAATGGGAGGTGAGAAATATCAATGCGTATCTTGTAGATGCACCAGATTTGTTTATTGAAAAAAATACAAAACCACTTTGTGATGTTCCCAGGATGACAAAGGGGAATTATTATGCAAAAAGCAAGGGTTTAATCGTTGAGAAAGAAGATCTGAATGATTTGCTAACCAAAGAACCTGGGGCCGAGAAATATATTAAGCGTCTAATAGGTTCTGATGAATTTATTAACAACAGAAAAAGATTCTGTTTGTGGTTAGTAGATTGCCCACCTCAGGAGCTCAAAAATATGCCCGTTGTACTCGAGAGAATCAATCAGGTTCGTGAAGATAGATTAGGGAGTAGTGACAAAGGTATGCAGAAACTTGCATCAACACCGACAATATTTCGGGAGACATACAACCCAGAAAGTTGCTTGGTTATTCCTGTCGTGTCTTCAGAGCGTAGAATGATTATTCCTATGGGATTTATTGGGAAAGAAATCATTTCCACAAATGGAAATTTGATTATTGATGGCGCAAACAATTATCATTTTGGAGTCCTCACCTCAAAAATGCATATGACTTGGGTTCGGTATACTTGTGGCCGCCTCAAGAGTGATTACCGTTATAGTAAAGATGTTGTTTATAATAATTATCCCTGGCCTGGCTGTTCGGAGGGTGGGGAAATTAAAGAAGAACAAAAGAAGAAAATTGAGGCAGCTGCACAAGCGGTACTTGATGTTCGCGAGCAGTTCCCAAACAGTTCACTTGCTGATTTGTATGACCCGAATACAATGCCGCCAGCTCTGTCTCAAGCTCACACCAATCTCGATAGGGAAGTAGACAAGTTATACGGATATAAGGATACCGGAAACGAAGCCGACCGCATTGCATTTTTGTTTGAGCAGTACCAGATAATTACAGCAAAAAAATAAAACAAAATCACCTGCAATGCAGGTGATTTTGTTGAAGGTGAGACCTTTCTGTCTTCATTTGGTGTGTATCTATAACTCAATCATTTCTCCTACTCCGCGGACTCTACATAAACCAGTCTCTTTTCAGTGACCTATTCTACAGTATCAGCTGTTACGTAGTATGTGTATACATAGCTTGGAGATGTTCCATCGCCGGTACCACCTTGAAATGATGGATATTTTTCAAGAAGTGAAGATTCTGCGTTGCGTGTGGTTTGTTCTGAATCTGCCGGGTAGTATCCCCATTTACCATTTTGTTCTGACACATTGTGATCGTTAAATAGGCGTTCTTTAGGGTCTGTAGCAATGCCGATATACCAATCTTTTGCTTGTGTGTAGCCTGTTTTACCGATGTAGTCAGTAATCGCTCTTTGTATTTCTATTGAAGTCATTACGGATTTTAAATTTAATTTTCTGATACTCAGCTCGACCAAACTACGTTGCAGTGCTGATTTACAACTATTATATCATTTTGTATAGTGTCGATATTATTTACAACACATGTTGAATATTTTTGCAATACTTGCTATATTTATAGTAACTTAGAGGTATAAAGTTTTGGGATATGAGCACTATTTATAGTGAGTTTATAAAAACCCAGCGCGAAGCGCGGGGTATTTCGCAGTCGCAGATGGCAGAGAAGCTTGAAATTTCTCGTCCATCATATGTTGCTGTTGAAAAAGGGACAAAAGAATTAAGTCTTTCAGAAGCTGAGCGACTCGCGCGTGTTTTCGGAATTACGGTTGATGAGCTGCTGCGTGCAGAGGCTCCTGATTACAAGAAGTATAAGCAAATGATTTTAGCTTATCTTCGTGAGGCAAGTAAAGATAAAAAGGAAATTAAAAAAACCAAACTAGCAAAGCTACTGTATCTGGCTGATTTCGCTTGGTTTTATGACTATCTAGAGAGTATGAGTGGTATGGAATACCGGAAGTTGCCATACGGACCAGTGCCTAGTGACTTCCTCAGGGCCTTAGAGGAGTTGGAAGAAGATGGTTGTGTCAGGATTAGGCATGAACAAGAGAGTGGCAAAGACATGTATTCGATAAGAGAAACGAGAACCTCTTCAAAAAATGATCTAGATAAACTATCAAAGAAGGAATTGAATTTAGTAAAAAAGGTCTGGGTCAAATGGGAAGATGCTAACACGAACGAAATAGTTAAATTTACTCACGAACAACTTCCTTACAAGCTTGCTTTTGAGGGTGATATTGTTTCGTACCCTATTATTACTCAGTTAGATCCTAAGGATGTCTACTAAGTACTCAGTGCATTTTGATGACTATACTAGGGGTCACTACATAAAAAAGTTGATTAAAAAGTTTTCTCAAAAACAGTGGGATGTTACTGAGCGTGCCTTACTAACTATGGCAGAAAACGCTGAGGTAATGTTGCAAACCGAGCAGGTACGAACAATACATGAGAAGGATGGAGTAAGAATTTGTAAGTTTTATTTTAAAATTGCTGGGACTAAAGATTCGTACAAAACCTCTTGTTGTAGATGTATCGCTGAAGTTAATTCAAATACAGCAGAAGTTGTATTTTTACTCGTTTACCATAAAGATTTCTTGCCTGGTCGAGGCAGCGAAACAGATAAATGGCAACGAATAGTCAAAGATAACTTTTCAGAATACTGTGTGTTAATTAACTGATAAGGAGCGTATGAAGCATTCCCTGCAAGCGTCCCAACTTTCTAAAGATTGTTGATTTGGGGTGACTTGGTACACTTAAAACATGAAAAAATATTTGTCAGGATTCTTTGTTGTTGGGCTTTCTCTATTTATAACCAACTCAGTTGCGGCAGCCGAGATCCAGTACGGTCATGTTGAAGATGTGCATGGGCAGGAGTTGTATATTCAATACAAAGGTCCGGGGGGAGAACAGAATTTTGTCTGTGACTTAGTCACTGCTGATTGCGAAAGTTTTGGCACTACTACTCCAGTGCTATTTCCAGAGATCGATGGCTCAACTGACTATCCAAACAGTAAGAGTGGTCGCTATGGTGTACACGAAGTGGTAGGAGAAGAGGGGGTTGAATACACACTCTATGATGTTTCTGGTGATGAGGCGGCTGAAGTAGCAGTGCTCCCATATACAAAAGAAACCAATGCGTACAAATTCCCGTGGGCGGATGGTCATTTCATGTTGTTTGGTACCGACGGAACGGTGACGACGTACGACATCGAAACTGAAGAAATGACCGAATTTACTCCGAGTCAAAGTGAACTCCCGCTACGTTCACTCTCGCCGCACGCGAGCTACCTGGCGGCATACAACTACGTTGAGCAAGCACATAAGATCTGGGATACAGAAACGGGTGATGAAATCGCCATCGCCAGCAACAAGCCGGCGTTTGTTGAGTTCTCGCAAGACGAACGATACGCCGCGTACATAAACAGCGGGTCAGGCTACCAAACCCTCCACATCGCCGACCTGACCAGAGCCGAAGATGGAGTAGCGAAAGGCAGGCGAGTGTTTAAGGACGACTTTGTGGTGGAGGACTACCTTTGGTTCAAGGGTGAACTCTATGCGGTGGGGAACACTGAGCATGATCCGTATCGTTGGGTACTTTACCGCTACAATCCAGCCACCAAAAAGAGCCAGATAGTCGCTGAAGACGTTTCCTACGGTGACTACATCCGGCCGATTGGCGACTACGCGCTCTCATTCTTAACTATCGATGGGAAGAACAGCCATGTTTCACTCTATGACCCAGAGCGCAACAGGGTAACTACCATTGCTCCCGTGGCAAAATCGCCAGCCTCAAGTGAGATCGAACGCAACGTGGTGAGTTTTGGCGATACCTACGGAGTGCTCTATGAACCAGAAAATCCAGATAAGAAACCGGAACTGTTTGTCTGGCTCCACGGCGGCCCAAAGCGACAAACTAGCTTTGGCTACCACTCGTACCTCAGCTACGCTGTCTACGACGAGCTACTTGAGCAGTTGGTGGAAAGCGGGGCGTATGTGCTGAAACTAGATTACCCGGGTAGTTACGGTTATAGCGAGGAATATCTCAATAGTCTTGATGGTGAGCTCGGAGTGGTGGATGTAGATGCGGTGGTAAAAGCGGCTCGGAAAATACAGAAACAATACAAGATTGATGACACTTACTTAATTGGTAACAGCTACGGTGGCTATCTTGGCCCGAAGGCACTGGTCGATCATGAGCGATATTTCGATGGCGCCATTGCCATCAATGGTGTGTTTGACTGGTTTGACTTGCTGGCCAGAATCCCGTCTTCACCATTTAAAACGTACTTCAGTGGCTTAGCTAATCTTGAAGACTTGGACGAAAACTTTGGACTGTATGAACAAGCTTCGGTGGTTAGTGAATTGCCGGATCTAAACAAGCGCAAGCAGCTGCTCCTCATTTATGGTGAAGATGACGCGACCGTCCCGACTTGGCAGACAGAAGAATTCTTCTATCAGGCCAAGGCTTTGAGCAAGAATGTCGACCTGCTTAAGTTGAGTGGGGAAGACCACATCATCCGCCAGCGTGAGAATCTCGATCTGATGTGTGAGTTTATTGCTGATGAACTACTCATCAAAAATCTGGAGTGTAGAGGATAAATTTATTCGAAATAGAAGCACCTAATTTTTTGAAGGTACTTGATTTGTGGTGAAGTGTGTATTTGTTAGTATGAGTTAAGACTAATTTATAACAACTATGACAATATCTGTAAAAAATATTTTATTCGCATTTCTTGCTGCCACACTTCTTTTGTCGGCAGTCTATGTAGCGAATGCTGCTACAGCCAAAGAGCCGAACCTGGTGGCTTTGCCAGCTGAAGATATTCGACTAGAGACTAATGGAGCAAGTACCACATTACGTTTTTCTACAGTGTCTTGGAACAATGGCGATGGCCCGGTAGAGATTGAGGGCGGTTTGGTCACAGGGAATACCCAGAAAGTGACACAAAATATCTATAACGACGATGGGTCAGTGGCCACACACCACGCTGGAGACTTTGTTTATCACGACGACCATAACCACATTCACTTTGAAGGTTACGCTGACTACATCCTCCAACCAGTAGCTGCCCCTGGTGCTTCTGAACGGTACGGTCAAAAAACCTCCTTTTGTCTCATGGACACTGACCGAATTAATCACAAACTTGATGGCGCACCTAAGCGAGCACAGTACACTACCTGCTCAAGTAGCGTTCAGGGCATCTCTGTTGGTTGGGGCGACAAGTATGGGTACCAGCTTGCTGGGCAGGAAATTGATGTAACCGGTTTGCCAGACGGAGATTACAACCTAACCATTGAAATAAATCCGAAAAAGCATTTGGTTGAACAGGATTACACTGACAATGTAAGTACGGTTTTGATTCGACTAGCTGGTGGCACAGTGAGTGTAGTAGGCGACGATAGTGGCGATGACGGCAACACTGGCCCCGGCAATGGCAATGGTGGTGGCAATGGCGGCGGTCGACCATTCTAACCAACTAAAAAACTAAGCACAAAAACACCCAATCCTAAGATTGGGTGTTTTGTGTTATGGAAACGATTGTATCAAGTTGACCTAATTTTTAATGACCGGAGGGAATATAAAAATGGAAATGCCCTGGTGGTGAAAACCTCTTTGATTGAAATGGAGTCACCCAATTTACTTAAAATAGTTGATCTCTGGTAGAGAGTCCTGCGATTCTGTATAATCATCTTAATGAAAGCGGTAGCAGGTATCATCCTTACATTTCTACTCGGTGCGATGTTCGTGAGTTTGTTTCATATGTCAGCTGACATGGATATGTCTGGTGGCATGAGTGATTGCCCGTTCATGTCGCATGAGGAAGTGTTATGTCCAATGAACCTTGCTGACCATATCGGGGCATGGAAGTCAGTATTTCTTGCAGTTACACCAACTATTGTCCTTTTGCTAGTTGTGGCAGGTGCAATAGCGTTTGTTGCCACGACTGCTCCACATCTCTTTGTCTCCAGGTGTAAACCTATACCAATACTGTACCGGCACTTACGCGAACGGACGTACACTTTTGCATACAGATCACTTCAGGAATTATTCTCCAACGGTGTTCTTCACCCCAAGTTATTCTAGTTAAGTAGTAAAGCGATCACATCGCTATTATTACTAGTTTAGTAACGCAAATTACTCATGCATAAAACCTATATTTTTGGTGCGCTACTTCTGTCACCAGGAATCACACTTGCACACGATGACGTACTCCATACTGCTTCGATGTGGTATCAGGAGCCGATTATTATCATTCCTGCGCTCGTGGGCGTAGCAGCTCTGATGGGGCTGGTGTATGGACTCATAACTAAAAAGAAACATTTCATTTCTATTCCAGTCATTGCGCTGATAGCAGTGACAGTCACTAGCCTTATTATGGTCGTTCCATATAACGATACCTATGAAGCTAAGTTAGTAACTGCTGACTTTGGAGTAGGGGAATCAGTCACACTATACAAGAGTCCTAACTGTGGCTGTTGTACTGGTCATGCTAAGGCTCTGGAAGAAGCTGGCTTTTTGGTCACGATTGAAGAAACAAACAATCTGGATGCAATAAAGCAGTCGAACTATGTTCCTGCCGAAGGAGCGAGCTGTCACACGTCAATAATCGGAGATTATGTGGTTGAAGGTCATGTACCGTTAGAAGCGATTGAAAAACTTTTGACCGAAAAACCGGATATTGCTGGTATTGGACTTCCGGGCATGCCAATTGGCACTCCTGGCATGCCCGGACCTAAGATGGCTCCGTATGAGGTGTATCAACTTTCTGAAATAGGAGAGATGTCTCCGTATCTAACAATTTAATCAAGTTTATAAACTAATAATTACAACAATTATGAACAATCAAACTATTCTAGTCGCTATCATCGCTCTCCTCATTGGTGGCATCGGTGGTTACTCTATTGCAGACAAAAACAAATCGTACGAAGAACGAGGATATAACAAAGAAGTGTCAGATAATATTCCGATAGGTATGCACCGTATGCCAGATGGCACTATGATGGGCAATACTGATACTGGTATGGGCGGTATGGGCCAAATGGATCACATGATGGCCATGATGGTATCTAGTGAACGAGAGTTTATTGAAGGGATGATACCGCACCATCAAGAAGCAGTTGATACTGCCAAAGAAGTGATTGAGCGAGGCGGCACAACTCCCGAAATCAAACAGCTGGTAGAAGACATTGTTGTTGCGCAAGAAGCTGAAATTGCTGAACTGAAGCAGTGGTATGAGGATTGGTATGGTGAACCATACACTGACAATGGTGAATACATGCTAATGATGCGTGAGCTTGCCAATCTATCAGGAGTTGAAATCGATCGAGTATTCCTCGAAGATATGATTGGACATCATATGGGAGCGATTATGATGGCTCGGAGTGTCCAACCATACATTGAACATGATGAGATTGCTGAACTCACGCAGGCAATTGTTTCAACTCAGTCAGCTGAAATTGCACAGATGCGACAAATGTTACAAAGTCTCTAAACAGTCACACATGCAACAAAAACACCGCTATCACAAGCGGTGTTTTGTTATGGAACTAAACTTCCAGATTCTTCTATATATTTCCATGTCTAGTGGAGACGTTTGCACCAAGTTAAAACCTCTCTGATTGAAATGGAATGTTCCAATTTTCTAAAGATGGTTGATCTTTGGTAATTTGCTTACTGTTGAAAAGTCAACTTTTGCGTAAGAATGGTAGTTGATACCATTGACATACAGCCATTTATATTATTAGACGTAGAGATTTATACATAAATTATGATTCCAGCCATTATTGCTGCAGTTGTTTTGATCGGTGGAGCCGGTACAACTGCTGTTGTTGCTGATAACGCCAAGCCAGGAGACACTCTTTATGGAGTAGACCGTGCGGTAGAAAACGTACGATTGTCCTTCGCAGGCGAAGACAGCAAGAACGAACTAAAAATCAAGTTTGCTGAAGAACGTCTCGAAGAAGTTGAGGAACTTATCGAGGAAGCTTCAGATGACGATGATATTGAAGACGATTCGAATGACTCAATTGATGATTCTGACGACGATACCGCCACAAGTTCAGATGATTCATCAGGTGATGACTCAGAATTAGATGAAGAGGAGGCAGAAAACATTGAAGTTGGTCTGCAGCACGCTTTGAATCTTCTCACCGAACTAAACGCTGAGAAAGAAGACAATCCAGGTCTTGGCAATGCCATTGACCGTCTCCTTAATAACATGAACACACAGATTGTTTCTCTTCCAGGAAACGTTGACGTTCGCCTTGATTCAAATGACCTTGAAACCGATGAAAGCGGTAGTGTTGGTCGTTCTGAAATTAAGATCGATGTGAAGAAAGATGGTGAAACCAGGATTGAAACCCGCATGAACGGTCAGCGTGTTCGCATCGAGATTGACGATGATGGAGAAATTGACATTCGTGTCCAAGAAGACCGTCGTGGCTCAAATAGCGGTGAAGAAGATCGTCTTGATTCAGACATGCGAGGCGAAAGTCGCTTCCGAGCTGATGACGATGAAATTGAGTTTGAATCAGACCCTGGATTTGACATGAATGGTTCTGATGAGGACGAGGACGACATCGCCGAAGATATGGCCAAGCAACTTGAAGATGCTCAAAAAGAGCTTGAGAAGCTCCAGGAAGACGCCATGAAGGACGAAGAGGATGATGATTCGGGTGACGAGCTAGATGAAGAGAATGATTCAGACAGCTCTGGTTCAGATGATGAAGACGACGAACTAGATGATTCTGACTCAGACAGCGATGCTAATGACGAGGAAGATTCCTCAGGCTCAGACAGTGACTCTGATGATGACGAGGACGACTCTTCTGGTTCAGGTTCTGGTGATTCAGACGATGATGGCTCAGATGATAATTCTGGATCTGATGACGATGAAGAAGATGTGTAGGAAATAAAACACATGCACATATACAAAAACCACCTAATTTAGGTGGTTTTTGTTTAAGAAGTAAACTTCCATATTCTTCTATATATTTCTATGTCTAGTGGAGCAGTTTACTCGAGGTTAGAACCTCTTTGATTGAAATGGAGTGAACTAAATTCAATCGACAAAACTTTTACTATTCACGACGTCTCAGGAAAGATACGTGAACTTATTAAAAAGGAAGATGCTAAATCAATGGAAGATGAGGCAGAAATATTTGCATTCAATGTTTATACTGATGAAAGTAATGGAACTGCGTGGGGTTCTTACTTTGGTCCAATGGCATCCTTTCCAGATTCAAGCGGTAACTTTGTTGATTTTCCATCTCGAAATATTCTGAGTAATGATGTTCTAGAATATTGGAAAAAGAGATTTGAAGAATCAGAGCATCCCATTTTTAAAGCCCTCTATGCAGACTTAATTATTGAATTTTCAAATTATTTTCAGGGAGAAATAGGAATTGCTGTCATCCAAGGGGCGTTGGATGCGCACATAATGTTATCTAAAAATGAATATTCTCAAGATATTTTTGCTAGACAACATCTTGATAGAGCACTGTATCTCTCCAAAAAGTTCAAGCAACCTGACGCAATTAAGCAGATTTTCGAAGCTGCACTTATACTGGAAAAGGAAATTGCTATAGATGATAAACCAGGACTATGGGGATTTGTGCTTGAATGGTTTTTGTTGGACTCAAAGTTCGAGGTTCCTGTAGATGAAGAAGAATTTTATATTAAAGAACTGGAAACAAGAAGAGAAAGGCTTTTGAAAGCTGAGTTAATTTGGCCACTAGAAAATGCTACTATCGGTTTAGCCAAGTATTATAAACACAATAAAGACTACTCTTCTGTAGAGAAGGTATTAGAAGAATATGAAGGTTATATTAGAAATTTTCATGAATACACTGAAAGTTCACTTGGAGAACATCATTATCTAAAGAATTTAGAAGAAGTGTACTTACAGTTTTGTTGTTCTGGCACAATCACAAATAGACTGAATACAATTCGTGGAGAATTAAGGAATTTTCGCTTAGATCCAAATGACCCAAACTTTAAAACAATTTCAGTAACTAATAATATTCCTCAAGAAAAAATAGATGAATTTCTTACTAAAGTTTTTGAAAGTAATAAATTTCCAGATATTTATTCAATAATTCAAAACGAATTAAGTCAATTTAAC
>CAYFXS010000013.1:1358-7259 GCA_964347215.1 uncultured Candidatus Saccharibacteria bacterium | reverse complement strand
TAGTGATGCAAATCAATCAATGGTAGTTCGTTTATTTTTTACAATATCTAATTAAATAACTGAAATCACTATAATCTGTTTTATTCATTTCCAGATATTTATTTAAAAATTATTCTCAACTTCTTCATTAGAAAAGAGGCTGAGACAAAAGGATTTGATGAATCGAACCAAAAATTTGTTTTTGCGAAAATTATGTCCCAAGGTATTTTTGATGACGAAAATAGATTCATCGGCAACTTGCCACCTTTGGATGAGGCTCCAGATCTTCATTTTATTAAGCATTGTACAGATAGCTTACAAATAAACTCGATCTTCCTGTCATTAGCACTTAAGGGGCTTAAAGAACAATATAAAAAGGATGCTCTAATAGACCAGATAAAAGCTTCAGGACTTAACAGTGAATCTGACCATGTTGTAATTGATGAAATGATTGATCTGTTTTGGAAAGACAAGTATCTGTCTTTTGTACACATAGCTGTTCCATTCATTGAATCTTCTCTAAGAAGGCTATTCTTAGAATCTGGCATGAATGTTTCTATTGAAAATGGGATAGGAGGATATGATTACAAGTCAATAAATGCATTGCTGGAACACGATCATGCAACTATTATTTTCAAACATATTTTCAAAGATGCTGGTGAAGACTTGCTTTATACCATAAGACTCATCTTTACTGAAAAGATCGGTTTCAATCTTAGAAATAAAGTTGCACACGGTATCTACCAAAGTGATTTTGTGAATGAAAAGTATTCCAACTATGCTTTGCTAATTATTTTAATCTTGAGTTTGGTAAAAATTTGGAGAAATATCTTGTTGATGTTTCTGAAGAGGTTTATGATGCTTTAAAAAAAGATAAGAATGTTGAGTTTGGTAAAAATTAGGAATGCGAACTCTTAAAAATCATTATGCCAGAGCAAGATAGTCAAATTGGCATAATGCCACTTTATAGAGACTTATATCCTCATCTTGGAGCAGTTGGAGAAAGATTCATAATTAAGCAATTATCAAAACTTCATCTCAGAGACTGTGTACTGATCCTGTCTAAGGTTTCTCAGCACTCTTTTAAATACTGTAATAATAATCATTATGGAGAGAAGGGGGTTGATTTGTATAGAGCGAGGTGTTTTGAGCTCTTAGACCCTCAAACCATAACTAATTTAGAGCAGGCAGAAGAAAATTCAGGCAGAAAATTTGATGTGATTTTTCCTGAACTTTCTATTTTTCATTTATATAAATTATGTCTTAAGCACTGCGATACAAAGGATTATTACAAGGGAAAAGACTGGCCGAGTGAAACACTTTTTAGTTTAGGTAAATGTCTACTTGTGGTAAATTGTGTGTTCGCCGATCAACAACAGAAAAGGGTTACTGATGCAAATAGCCTCGAACAATTAACGGTCAACTTCACTAAGCAAATTATCGCAGTCGGTAACATTGATGTTTATCAGAAGTTCTATCAAACTTTTTTTCTTTTCCAGCATACTAAAAAAATAAGCACGAAACTTGATTTGGAGAAAATCTTTATTGAGCTTTATGGAATAGGAATGGAAGAATATTTAGCTTTTTCTTTTGTTGTACTTTCACAGTTCGTTATAAAAAATACTGATGAAGAAGACTGGGGGCATCCCCACCTGGATGAGACAGCATTGTCCAATCTAAAGCCAAAGTTTACTCAAAAATTGTTAGAAGACTTAATAATAAATAATTCCAACTATAAAAAGATTGATGGCAAATTTTTTAACGTCTACGACTTGATTAGGAGACCTCTCATTAGACTTGAGGACGGCAAGATTATTGTGCCAAACTTGAAAGCACTATTTGTACGTCTTACAGACTCGCTTTATTTTGATATTCTGGATAAACTTTCTGATGCTAAGGACAAGTCATATTTTTCAGCATGCTATGGAAAAGCAATAGAAGAATACTTTAAAGAAATAGTCGAAAACATTGACAGTAATTATGTAAAACCTTTTACATACGGCAAGATTCAAGCGGAGTCTCCAGATGCACTAATGCGGATCGATACCGATGGAATATTCTTTGAATGTAAAAAGAAGCAGTTTCATACTCTGGAGTTTTTGAGAAACGGAGACTCTACCATGTACAGAGCACGCATCAAGGATTTCTTTCATGCCCCTTTAGACCAACTCTGTCGAAGAATAGCTGATTTTAGAGAAGCCTTATTTGAAGTAAAAAACTTAAAACCACACGCAAAAATATATCCTGTAATTGTATCCCCCTCAGCACCACCAATTTTTTCTGGAGCTTGGGATAAATTAAGCATAAATGAAGACATTCTCCCCGAAGTCTATTCTAACGATTCTGATATTGCACTGCCTGAATTTATGGACTTAAAAGAGCTTGAGTGTATTGAAGAATATTTGAGGTTAAATCCCAAACAAAATTTTAGAGACTTGATACGGATTAAGAGGGCAGACAAAGTAAATCACAACTCAAATTGGATGGTCATTCTATCAAAGAACGGTATGGCACTTAAAAACAAGCGTTTAATAGAAAAATACTTCAAGGAGACGAGACATTTTGCTGATCTTATTTTTACAGAAGAGCACAGAAAAAAAGAGTAAACATTATATAGCAGGACAGCTCTCTTAAAACTTGTTCACGAGTTTGAAGTTTTAAGTTGCATATACCTGCCTGGAGCGTATTCTTAATATATGAGCAATCCTTACGCTATACAGATACATTGTGATGGAGCAATGGATTACGATACCAATCAGACTGGTGGTAACGGTTTCATAATTGATTTTCCAGATTCATTTGAAATTGATCCTATTTCTATTTCTATAAGAAACGATGGACAAGGTATTCATCGTCTAGAAATGATTAGTGTCATTGAAGCAATGGAAGAAGTGTTATCCTTTTTAACTAGCAACCCAATCCTAGCTAGGCAGGCTGCTGGGGTAGAGATATATACTGACAGATTTAGTGTGACAGACGGGGAGTATATTAATCCTTACAGAATTAGGAGATGGAGAAGAGAAGGTTGGAAAAATCATGAGGGTAAACCTGTTAAGAATTATGATCTGCTAGACAAGATTGATAAAACGAGACTTAAGGTAACGGTTACTTTTAAAAGAAGGAAACAAAATAAAGTAGCAGATAAATTAGCAAAGGCAGGAAAAAAGACAACAACAAGAGGCGTGAAACTTATAGATAAAAATCAGAGACGCGTTACCAAAAGAATTTATGAAGGTGAAGAAGTTGATTATTCAAAAGTTTCTGGCGGTTCTGTTATTGAGGTGCGTGTCTACGCATGGGAACCTGTTGGCAAAGAATATGAAATTTGTTTTGAAGTATGTTCTGGTGATTTTGAAGGAGGAGTGATTAAAACATCAGTAGACGCTGAAACAAAACTTCAATTAAAGAGAAGTCACACCTACTTAATTGAGATAGATTCTGTGTTTTCACATCACGTTTCAATAAACCTACTCGAAGAAATTGAGGTATGAGAGATTATGCTGAACTCATATACGTTAACCAAGATTAATCTCTAACTCCAAGTTATTTCTTAGTGTAGAGAAAGTTGTAATTTACTTTCGGTCAGGTAAGTATTACTATGTAGTTACAACTGAATAAGAAATGACCTAACCCAGCGTTGTGAAATGTTGGCATGGTCGAAGACCTACAAAGTAAAAACCTCTCCGTGAGGGATGCTTTGTAGGCCCTGTTGGGAAACTGACAGTGGGTGGCTGAGCCACCACCTTGCGGGGAGCTTTTTGCTTTCTGCGTTTATCCAATTAAGACCTACAAAGTATGGAGCAGGAAAATGTAAAAAAGAAAACGTCACCAGTTACATGGCTGGTACTGATTGTGTTTGTGATAATCGTTGCAGCTGTAATTGACACTGCGTCAAAAGCTGAACCAAGAGCTATGCAAGATACTGACAGGGTAGTATCTAGATGTTTATCAGTACCAGAGAGCATTACTCGAAGACTTAATGATGGTTTGAATATTGAAGGTGGTTCAGTTGCTAACTTCCAAGCAGTTAAGTCAAACGATTTTGAAAGTGTGTACTTCGTCAGCGGAATACTGCAAGGTCCTGGACTTGGTAGAGATGCTGACCTGATTACTTTCGTAACTAACAAGCTTGATTCCAGTGAAGCCGGTTTAACTTTTTCAGCTGGGGCTGTATCAACTGAGTTTTCTGACTGGCCAGATATCTCAACCACCAATCTGGGAGTAACAATGGGTGATGACGGATACGATGAATCAAGAGAGTGTGTATCTAATTCTTAGTCAGGGTACCCGCGAGTGACCCTCAGGTCACACGAGAGACATTCAGTGTGTGGTCGTTAGGTTGTAACCATTGTTAACGTTTGTTGTGCCCGAGGAGCTGGTGTCAGGTTGGGCGGAGCCTGGCAACTTTTAATTTTTTTTGAAAAAGTGTAATTTCCTAAAACTCCGATTTTCAATAGAGGACAAATAAATTATTTTGTCAAACCAAATTACACCACAAAAATCTAGCCTTATTTTTAGCCAAACCGATATAGAAGTATTTCTACCTAGTTGGAAGTATATGTAATTTTAAAAATTGACCGTCAGCCGAAGACAGATTTACGTGTTGATTTTCATGTGCTTAGCTAATTCTATCGCGATAAATTATTAGCTAACGGAAACCTATGACTACTGATGTAGAGACCTTCAAAAAATTGTATCTCCAAGAGTTCGGTGTAGTACTAACCGACGAAGATGCGGAGAAACTATCGGCTTCTCTGAAGCGCCTCTACATCGCAGTCTATGGTTCTCCAGCTACAACAACATATGAACAAAGACTTAATTGAGTTAGTCAGTATGACACTGCAACTTATGACTTATCAGGAAGGTGGTGAAGGTTACAAGATACCGCCAGCAGTCCTCGCAAAATTCCTAAGAACTAAAATTAATGAGCATGACGAGACACATCTAAAAATTATTGACTCGTGTGATGTTAGCGACATGAGTCACGCATTAAAAGAGTTGAGTGACTCTCTTCGTATGATTAGAGCTCCTCGCGTCCCACGCTCAGATGAGGTGTTAAATGAAGTATAACGATAATGTTGAGTTTCCAGGTTTCGATTATTGGGACAGTCGAAAGCAGTTCCTGAAGTATCCGATGATTCTTCAGGAGTACTGGTGGCAGTTGAGTGGCTCTGAGCAAAAAGTGTTAGATTTTATAATCAGACAAACTTTCGGTTGGAAGAAGCAGTCGGACACTATTTCTATAAGCCAGTTCACGGATGGAGTAAAAAAGAATCGTGGTACTGGCTTATCGGCCTCCCAAGTTAAGCGTGCAATTGATAGGTTGGAGAAAAAAGGATTTATCGAAGTTAAACGTTATAACCGACGTCCTAGTAAGTTTACTTTACGAGTAAGTGAGGAGGCAAAACGACAGCGCAAGCTTGAGATTTGTCACCTTAACACTTTACCGAAAGTGGAAGAATCACCAAAGTGGGTAATATGACTAGGTTCATTATTGAATCTATATATATTCAAAATGAACCCTGTGCTGGGTTCAGTACGAACTCAGTACTAGGTTCTTTTTGAATCACACAATATATAAGATAAAAATTAAGATATAGATATATACAATAAGTGAAATTTTTGAAGATATATTTCTTCATGATTCTGGAGCCAGAAGTAAATTAATGTTCCGCGGCCGGCAGGGCGTGGGTAGTGCGGCAGCGTAGTTAGTATGTACAGAACTTGGTGTACATACCTGCAGAGCTTAATACGATTGTAAATATGGACAGGTTCAGTTTCCAGGAAGCAGTACTGGCAGAGTATATTCAAGTACTCAGCACGTACTCCAAAGATGAGTTGCTTAGCGAGTTGCTCGATATGAAATACGACCAGCTTGAACAACTCTCAGATGAAGCGTTAATAGTTGAATTAGATGTTCAG
>CAYFXS010000013.1:0-1348 GCA_964347215.1 uncultured Candidatus Saccharibacteria bacterium | reverse complement strand
CTTAAATATGTCATATACGCCAGACGCTCGGTTGAGCGTCGACTTGGAGGTGATGATGAGGAACGGGGTGTTCCATCAATTGAATCTCAGCTGGCAGAGGTGCATAAATTTGTAGCAGGGCAGGGGTTAAATATTGTTAAAGAGTTTACGGAAACAAAAAGTGCTAGTACTCCATATAATCGCCCAGAATTTGAAGCAATGATTGAGTATGTCAAAGCTGGTAAAGCGGACGGTGTTCTATGTTTTAAGATTGACCGACTGGCTCGTAATTCAGTCGATGAGGGTATCCAGATGACCATACACTTGTTTGGTCGGTTGAGTTTGGTACATCTACTCAATACTCCAGAGACTTAAAGAAGCATATTAAACGTGGACAGAATCAGGCAACAGAACGTGGTTTTAGACCGAGTATTGCACCAATTGGATATTTAAATAGTAAGTACCGTGAGGATGGTCAATTAGAGGAGGTTCTGGTGGATGAGGAGCGCTTTCCTATATTACGTAAAATGTTTGACCTTATTCTTACTGGAGGATATACACCACATGAGGTGCATCGTATCGGTACTGAAGAATGGGGAATGCGAACACGTTCAACTCGACGTTACAAAACACCTAGACCGATGTCTATGAGTTCTTGGTACAACATACTTTCTAATCCTTTCTACTACGGTGAATTTGAATATCCACGCGGAAGCGGTAAATGGTTTAAGGGGAATCATAAGCCACTTATTACCAGAGATGACTACGATGTTATACAGGCTATACTCGGACGAGCTGCTCCACGACCAAAAGTGCTGGAACATAAGTATACTGGGCTTTTGAAGTGTGGTGAGTGTGGACTTAGTCTTACGTGTATTAATAAGACCAAGTATCAAAAGAACGGGAACGTTCACCACTATACGTACTATTACTGCACAGGTCGTGCGCGGAAAGGGTGCTCTCAGGGGTCTATCACTGAAAAAGTGCTGGAGAAGCAATTACTTGAATTTCTGTCATCCTTGCGTATTTCTCCAGCATTTCATGAATGGGCACTGGATGAATTGAAGAATGAGCATGAACGAGAGAAAGGCGATAGAACCTCCATCCTGCATAGTCAGCAGACTGAGTACAAAAGAGTTTGTCAGCGTCTAGATTCCTTGTTTGAAATGCGTCTGAACCAAGAAATTGATACTGATATGTACATGAGAAATAAGACTGAGCTTGAAAGTGAACAGAGAAGACTCAAGGCAAGTTTAGATTCAATCGACCAAAGAGTCGCTAACTGGTTTCAAAATGCAGACCGTCTAATGACCTTTGCAGAACGTGCGGTGGAAGAGTTTCAGGATGGTGATATGAAAAAGCAAAAAAC
>CAYFXS010000012.1:9092-22849 GCA_964347215.1 uncultured Candidatus Saccharibacteria bacterium | reverse complement strand
TAGAAGCTTTTTCAGGTCTAACAGAGACAGACTTTGCTGGGGTTTCAGCTGTGATTGGTACTTATGAAGTTTTGGAGGGTCGACTAGAACACCGTCTGGGTGATACAAAGCAGCCAATTCATAGCGCTGCTACAGCCATCGATAAAGAGGGTTATGAAACTTTGCTTAATAATGTGGCCAATAGAGCTGCCATTAATCTCAAAGGTAGCGGAACTATTACTGACGTCATGTCGGTCATAGTAGGTGACTGAGGTAAAAGCCGGCGCGACCTTCGGTCGCGCCGGCTTTTACGATAATTACAAATAAGGTAGGATAGGCGGCATTATGTCTAAAGCAGCTGGTTTAATTACCTTCAATAATGTGTCATTCGAACATGATGCCACTAAGCCTGTTCTAATCGAGTCTAGTTTTGGTGTTCGTCGTGGTGCCAAGTTAACTTTAATGGGGCAAAACGGTGCTGGAAAAAGCACTCTCTTTAAGTTGATCACTGGTGACCATAGGCCTGACGAGGGCGAGATCAATATTATGCCTCGCACCAGCATTGCTATTTCACGACAGGTAATTCCGCGTGACGAATTAGAATTAACCATCAGGGAATTTTTTGAAAAATGTTTTACTGAAAAAGTATATGACATTGATCCGAGGATTGATGACATTTTGGAGGTAGTAAATCTGACACCTAAGAATCCAGATATGGTGGCTACTTTTAAAGATCGAATTGTCGGCAGTTTTTCTGGTGGTCAACAAGCCCGTCTGTTGTTAGCGTCAGCTCTAATTCAGAAACCAGACGTATTACTACTCGATGAGCCAACTAACAATTTAGATAAAGAAGGAATTGCACATTTAACAGAATTTCTAAAAGAGTACCGTAAGACTGTGATTGTTATTTCTCATGATGCAGATTTTCTCAATGCGTTTACTGAAGGGGTTTTGTACTTAAATGTGCAGACAAGAGCGATAGAGTTGTATAACGGGAACTACAACGACGTAGTAAAGGAGATTGCGTCTCAGGTGGAGAAAGAGAAACGTAGAAATGCACAGTTAGCCAAAGAAATTCAAGCCAATAAAGATAAAGCCAACTTCTTTGCTCATAAGGGCGGAAACATGCGGGCGGTAGCCAAACGAATGCGTGAAAAGGTAGATGAGTACGAGGATAATAAAGTTGATGTTCGTAAAGAGGATAAGACTACTCGTGAATTTACCATTCCGGCACAGGACGGCGTCCCGATTGATGTGCTTAAACTAACTTCGTATAAAGTAATTCGTAATCACAATCCTAAAGATGTTGAGTGCGATATTGTGTTGCAGCGAGGCAAGCACCTACAGATCGTTGGTCCCAACGGGATTGGTAAAACTACTTTACTGGAATCTTTAGCTTCTGGTCATGCGACTGGAGAAGAGGTGTCACCTGGAGTAAAGATTGGCTACTATCGACAAGACTTTTCTAATTTGAACTTCGAGCAAACAGTTTTTGATTGTTTGATGGCAGCTATGACCGAAAAACTTGAAGAAAAGATGCGTTCAATCGCCGCTGGTTTTTTGATACATGGCGATATTATGAAGACTAAGATCGGTTTACTGTCGGAGGGGCAGAAGGGTCTTGTGGCTTTCGCTCGGTTAGTGATGATGAAACCAGGTTTGTTGATTCTCGATGAGCCAACTAACCATATTAACTTTCGGCATATTCCAGTTATTGCCAAAGCTTTGGATGAGTATGAAGGTGCGATGATATTGGTGTCTCATGTGCCGGACTTTGTCTCAAAAATTAAGATTGACGATGTGCTCGATTTGGATAAGAAAAGAAAGTAGTTAGAATATTTTTATGACTATCAAAGAGGTTTACAGTCACTTTAAAATTAACCAGGGTTTGCAGCTACATATGCTGCGAGTAGGAGCAGTTGCTAAAACTATTAGTGACAATTACGGATCTGATATTGATACCCAAAACATCGTCAGCGCCTGTTTAATGCATGACTTAGGAAATATTCTTAAGTTCAAATTTGATAATGATGATTTTAATAGTTTCCTAGAGCCGGAAGGGGTTGATTTTTGGCGTAAACGGAAAGTAGAGGTGGAGCTAGAATACGGTGTTAACGAAGACGAAGTCACCATCAAAATGATTAACGAACTAAAGGTTGATCCAGAAATTTCCCGTGTAGTGGAAGCTGGACACTTGGAGGTGATCGGCCGACTAATTGAGGAGAAAGATTTTTCTGGTCAGGTTATGTTGTATTGCGATATGCGAGTTGGTCCAATGTCTATTATTTCTCTGGATGAAAGACTTGATGATATTCAGGAACGTTACGCACCACATCGGTTTAGTCACGAAAAATTAGACTTCTTAAGAAAGCATCTTGGTAAAATTGAAGATAATATTTTTGCTCAAAGCAATATAAAGCCGAGCGATATCACTGAAGATTCGACTCTTGAACTACAAAAAGAATTATTGAATTGGGAAGTTTAGTGGCTGTAAGACCAGAGGTCTAAGAAGGCGCCTAGGTAGTGAACTACCACATAGAGGAAGAATAGGTAACCTAACACTCCAACAATAAGAGTCATGGCCAGGTAATTTATTATTTCATTGCGACGCCGCTTAACTTCATCGATGGTACAGATACCTTTGGTACGGGTGATATAGAAATAGAAGGCGCCTAGTAAAGTTAGTAGACCAAAAGTGCGGAAGTACCATTTGTAATCTCCGTATAAAGTGTCCGCTAAAGAGGAGGCGAAGCTGACAGTTGAGACTCCAATCAAGACTAAGATGATTGGCGATAGACAACACATTGATGCCAGCACTACCGGAATGCTGCTAATCTTTAAGACGTCTTTTATTTTACTCATTGTTAAATTATACGGTATGTGAAATACTTTATTTCACATAAATGAGTCTAGAAACACCACAAAATAAACAGGAAACTATAGATTCCGCTGAAGGTAAAAAATCAGCGCTACTAAGCAAAATTCCGTCAATAAAAGATGTCTTGGGTTCTAAGCTGATACGGGCTATGTCTGCTTCAGCTCTGATAGCTATTCCTGAACCTGTAGCAGAGTCTGACTTATCAATGAGAGATCGAGAGATAGCCGAGTCAGTTTTTGGAGAACAATTGGTGGAAGATTTGTATGAGCAGGGAATGTATGTCAGGGTCCCAGTTACAGCTGGTGATAGTGGATCGTATATAGTGCATGTGGGCCAAATTCATGATGCTAGTGCCGGCGGTTTTATTGAGGTCATAATGACTAATGATGAAGTCTTGGAATTCCAAAACAAACTCTATGAACTGCTACCTAAATTAACTGAGGCACTTGATAATAATGTAGTTTTTCATGAGGCGGTTGGAGACGATTTGTCAGATATGAAGCAAGATTTTCTCCAAGCTAAAAGTGACTTTGAACGCCTCCAAGCAGAGCCAATAAATGACCTTCGACGAGCTAATTTAATTGTTGACTATATTCTTTGGTATCGTTCCAATCAAAAATTTAAGCTATTGCCTAATATTATTTCTTTTGACCAAGTTCACGCGCTTGAGGCAAAAGTTACTGAGTATCTAGAGTCATTTGAACCCAAAGATGAAGACGAACGGGAGGTTCATACTGCAGTAGTGCAAAGTCTCAGTGCCAGTAAGAATTCTTCACTTCTTCAAGTTTCTGAAGATAACAACGATGCGGTTTTGCGTCTTTACGCGGAAGATAAAATTGAAGTTGAGGCATCAGAAACTATGAAAGCAAACCAGGTTGCAATGGAGATGATAAATCCAATGCGTAGGCTTGCTCGGGAGTATGAATTAGCCTTGGTTAAAGCTCAGATTGAAGCTCTACAAACTGTAAGTGAAACACACTCCACTATAGTAGAAAGATTGAGAGAGTTGAATCTAAAAAGAGACAGATCTTCTGAAGAAGAGACTGAGCTTGAGACTCTGCATGACAAACTTCAGGCTGCAGAGAAAGCAATAATTGAAGAAGGTTTTGAAAAAAGTGAGGTAGCTAAAGAATTTAGTAATATGTTTACGCAGTACGAATTTGCTATTAATACTAACCGAGAAAATGTAGCCTTGGGCAAAATTGCAGAGTATGACCATGCAAACGGGGTTGTGCAGCATCCGATTATTGTTTTTGGTAATGCTCATGAATTTGGGCCTGAACTAGAAGCTTTTAACGCATCCAACCATACTTCTGATGTTGACCGTGGTTTGATTGAGATTAAAATCGTTAAATAAGAACAGAAACAAAATAACTGTTTAAATCATGTATATGGATAATGAAAACACGCACCGACTGAATGATGTGTGTTTTTATTAGCATCAGTCGGTGCGTCAGTCTTTCATTGATATGCCTTAGGACATGCTAGTTTTCTGCATCAAAAAAGCGGCGCTAGCGCCGCTTTGACAATTTCGGTTTACACAGTTATCAGCTAAGGTCCGCAGTGTTGATGACTGATACAACGAGGTCCATCGTCGATTTTTAGCTCGCGAGGGAATCCGCCGCAACGGTGTCTGGTCAGAACAGCCTTGTTCCCTGATTGGAAAACATAGCGTTCACTTTTTTTCTTTTGATCCACTAGAGTAAAAAAAGTTTGCACTAATGGTAGATTGTTATTTTCAACCAAAACAATCAGGAGACCTTTCTCAAACAGTCGAGCTGTACAGTGATTATCTCCATATGTCTTTGTAAAAGAGTATCCATCACTGGAAATGTCCCACTTACCACCAGCCCAAAGAGGGTCAGTTACGGTTAGACTGATTGCCGCGAAAATTACAAATGATTTGAACATTGGGAGTGCCCTCCTTCCTGTATTTGATACTACACAGAATTTGTGGTGATGTCTATCTCATTGTCATAGAAAGAAAAAGCGTAGCAAATAGTGTTTGCTTACGCTTTAATTTTCACCCGCTCAACTTAGTTCTAGCCGACGATGATTTCGAGTCGGATGCTGGTTGTCAGTGGTCCTCTATTTTCGTCGTAGATGTGCGTGATGTGGTCGATCTTTGTTAACCACTCCTCCAACCTTTTCTGTCTTGCGGGAGAAGCTTTTTCAGTTTTATACATCGACATATCGAAGGTGATAGGGTGGCCAGGTTCGTAAAGAGCGATAATTTTACCCAGTCCACCAACGGCCACCACATTTTTCAGTACGAAGTCAATAAATATGACACAATCAGCTCGGGCTTTTGGAGCTGGGCTTTCTTTAAAGCACGAGGTGCCAAATCGGTAATGGACTTCGTTGATGCGGATGACGGGTATGGTAACCCAGCATGAGTCATTGGACATGGATAGTCTCCTTGAGAACAGTTTTAAAAATTATAAAATATATTTTTAATAAGTCAATATAGATGTAAAAACCAAAGGTTTTTACATCTTGTGTACATGGAAGTAGGCAATGAAGTGCTTGTTCGCATTATCTTAAAATTCACTTGCAAGTGGACTTGGTGCGGGGTATAGTATGCGCGTTTAGCCCTCACGGGGCGGTTTTCTATTTCGCTAAAAGGCTTGGTAGGGAGGTAAACATTATTAAAATTATTAATTTATACATATATAAGTATGGCAAGGGAATTCCCACTAGAAAAACTACGTAACTTCGGTATTGTTGCTCACGTTGACGCGGGTAAGACAACTACTTCAGAGCGTGTTCTCTTCTACACTGGTATGAGCCACAAGATTGGTGAGGTTCATGACGGTGAAACTGTTACTGACTGGATGGATCAGGAGCGTGAGCGTGGTATCACGATTACAGCGGCTGCTATCTCATGTAACTGGACTAAAACACTTGAGACAGATCGAACTAATAAAGATCTACAACACACTTTCAACATTATTGACACTCCAGGTCACATCGACTTTACAGCTGAAGTAAAGCGATCGATGCGTGTACTTGACGGTGCAGTGGTTGTATTTGACGGTGCGGCTGGTGTAGAACCACAGACTGAAACTAACTGGGGTTACGCTGATGAAGCTAACGTGCCACGTATTTGTTTCATTAACAAAATGGACAAACTAGGAGCTGACTTTGATGCTTCAGTGCAGTCAATTCACGAACGTCTTTCAACTAAAGCAGTTCGTATTCAGCTACCAATTGGTGCTGAGGACAACATGAGCGGTGTGATTGACCTTATTACTATGAAGGCTTACCGCTTTGGTGGTGAGATGGGTATGGATGTAACTGAGGAAGAGATCCCAGCTGACATGATGGAAGAAGCGCAGAAGTGGCGTGGAGAACTGATTGAGCAAGTAGTTGCTCATGATGACGACATGATGGAAGCTTTCCTTGAGGGTACTGAACCTGAAGTGGCTGATCTTAAGCGAGTACTTCGTATTGCTGTGTTGAAGAACGAAATCTTCCCAGTGATGACTGGTACAGCTCTTAAAAACATCGGTGTACAGTTGGTACTCGACGCGGTGGTAGATTACCTCCCATCACCAGTTGACCTGCCAGCCGTAGAGGGTACTGACCCTAAAGATGAAGAAACTGCAATCGAGCGCAAGCCGGCTGACGAAGAACCTTTCTGTGCTCTAGCTTTCAAGCTACAGGACGACAAGTTCGTTGGTCAGCTAGCTTTCTTCCGTGTTTATTCAGGTACTGTTAAGGCTGGTTCATACATTCTTAACGCTTCAACTGGTAAGAAAGAACGTGTTGGACGTATCGTACGCTTGATGGCTGATAAGCGAGAAGAAGTTGAAGAAGTGTACGCAGGTGAAATTGCGGCAGCTGTAGGTATTAAGGAAGTAAAGACTTCACACACACTATGTGATGAAGCTAACCCAATCATTCTGGAACAGATTACCTTCCCTGAACCGGTGGTGGCTGTTCGTGTAGAACCTAAAACAAAGAACGACCAGGAAAAAATGAGTACAGCGCTTAAGCGTCTGTCTGACGAAGACCCAACTTTCAAAGTTTCAACTGACGAAGAAACTTTAGAAACTATTATTGCTGGTATGGGCGAACTTCACCTAGACATCATCGTTGATCGTATGAAGCGTGAGTTTGGTGTTGAAGCTGATATTGGTCAGCCACAGGTAGCTTACCGAGAAACTATCCAGCGTGAAGCTGAGGCGGAACACAAGTACATCAAGCAGTCTGGCGGTCGTGGTCAGTACGGTCACGTTAAGATCCGCATCAAGCCTCTAGAAGAGCTAGAGAAAGATGAGAACGGTGAAGACAAGCCAGTGGCTAAGAACGTTAACCGTGAAGAGCACTTTGAATTCGTTAACAGTATTAAGGGTGGTGTAATTCCTCAGGAATACATCCCAGCTGTAATGAAGGGTGCTAAGGAAGCAATGGCTCGTGGTTTCGTAGCTGGTTACAAGATGGAAGACGTGTCTGTAGAACTATACGATGGTTCATTCCACGATGTAGACTCTTCAGAAATTGCTTTCAAACTAGCTGGTATTAACGCTTTCAAAGACGCTGCAGCTAAAGCTGGTGCGGTTATCCTTGAACCAATCATGAAAGTGGAAGTGCGTACTCCAGAAGAATACATGGGTGACATCAACGGAAACATTTCATCTAAGCGTGGGCAGGTAGAAGGTACAGAAGAAATCGGTGGTAAGACTATCGTTAACTGTAAAGTGCCTCTATCAGAAATGTTTGGTTACACAAACACTCTACGTTCTATGACTCAGGGACGAGCTTCAATGACTATGGAATTCGATCACTACGCGGTGGTACCACCAAACGTAGCTGAGGAAATTAAGAAAAACCGAGGAGTAAAAGCTGATGCTGAATAATTTTATTTAGCGGAAGAAAAGTAAAGGGCGGTCCCGCAAGGACCGCCCTTTACTTTTCTCGTCTATTTCTGCATACTCATTTTGAGTTGATCGTTGTAAAAAGGGGAAATAAAATGGCTGTGAATTCTGAAAATGTTGTTGCCGCCATTAAAGGCTTGTTCGGTAAACAAGTATGGGTTCAAAGTAAAGGTGACATGGTTACTTTCTACATTGATTTCACTGATTTCATATCTCTCGTCACTGTGCAATACTCTGAGCCTTTTGTGGAATTTACTGGAGCTGAACTGTTACAAAAGCTTACTATTTGGCAGTACTTGTGCACAACAAAGCGGGAACCTGTGTTTTTTGACAAGGTAACACTGGATCAGGTGTGGGAGGTAACTTCATCTTTACAAAGTACGACTGACTGGTCGGTTTTGCAGGTTTGTGATCAGTCTGACGGTTCGGTGATTATCGGCATTAACCGTACGATAGAGACCGGTATTTATGATCTAACTTTGGCAGCAAATGCTTCAAGAGAAAGTGAGTTTGTGAAAACGGTCACACGTTTATCAAATGAAATGCAGAAGATAGCACCAGCGTTTCTTTTTTTGTCCCAAGGTAAATTGGAAGATGTAGACCATCTTCCGCAGCTGGTTGAGATGGATCAATCAGGAATGATGCGTCAATAAACCGCGTAGTCGCCAAACAATTTATCCGTTTGGTTAAGGCTACGCGGTTAAATTGTTTATGAATCAGAAATCGGTCTTTGACTATTGCAAAACCTAACCGTTCTGGTAATATTGCGGGCACTGCACAGGCCAACGTCGGCTGTGTCAGGGAGAAAATATACTGCTCCTTTACACTTCAAGTTGAGTGTACAGATGTAGTGCGCTGTTCTCGCGCCACTACTTCTTTACATTCACGATGTGGTTTTTTTCATATGAAATGAACCAGCCGTGTGCGGTAAATTATTTTTATTCATTAAATCTACTTATATAATATGGCAGATTTCGATCGTTCAAAGCCGCACGTAAACGTAGGTACTATTGGTCACGTTGACCACGGTAAAACTACTCTAACGGCTGCGATTCTAAACGTACTCGACAAAAAAGGTGAAGGGTACTCAGCTAACATTAAAGCTGTAGAAGACATTGACAAGGCTCCTGAAGAAAAGGCGCGTGGTATTACTATTTCTCTATCTCACTCTGAGTACGAGACTCCAAATCGTCACTACGCTCACATCGACGCTCCAGGTCACGCCGACTACATTAAAAACATGATTACTGGTGCTGCCCAGATGGATGGTGCTGTACTTGTAGTTGCTGCTACTGATGGTGCTATGCCTCAGACTCGTGAGCACGTACTTCTAGCTAAGCAGGTAGGTGTACCAAAGATGATCGTATTCATGAACAAATGCGACATGGTAGACGACGAAGAAATGCTTATGCTTGTAGAAGAAGAGCTACGAGAAATGCTTACTGAGAACGGTTTCGATGGTGAAAACGCTCCAGTTATCCAAGGTTCTGCTCTTAAGGCTCTAGAAGGCGATGATGCTTTCTCAGCTAAGATCATTGAACTAGCTGACGCTATGGACACATACTTCCCACTACCGGAACGTGAACTAGACAAGCCTTTCCTAATGCCAGTTGAGGACATCTTCTCAATTGAAGGACGAGGTACTGTAGTAACAGGTCGTGTAGAACGAGGTGAAGTTAAAGTTGGTGAAGAAATTGATATCGTTGGTATCAAGGAGACTACAGTAACTACAGTTACTGGTGTAGAAATGTTCAACAAGCAGTTGGATTCAGCTCAGGCTGGTGACAACGCTGGTGTTCTACTACGTGGTACTAAGAAAGAAGATGTACACCGAGGTCAGGTTCTAGCTGCTAAGGGTTCAGTAACTCCGCACACAGAATTTGAAGCTGAAGTTTACGTTCTATCTAAGGACGAAGGTGGACGTCACACTCCATTCTTCTCAGGTTACAAGCCTCAGTTCTACATCCGTACAACTGACGTAACTGGTGACGTAACACTAGCTGAAGGTACTGAAATGGTTATGCCTGGTGATACTGCAACTTTCAAAGTTAAGCTAGTAGCTCCAGTAGCCCTTGAAGATCAGACTAACTTTGCTATCCGTGAAGGTGGTAAGACTGTAGGTGCTGGTGTAGTAACTAAAATCGTTGCTTAATTAGCGCTAAATAAAAGGTTATGACAACAGAATCTACATCAAAAAAAGACAGTAAAGCGTCAGCTGGAGAAATCCAAAAGCTGCGGATCCGTGTACGTGCTTACGAGCATAAGATCCTTGACGCTTCAGTTAAGCAGATTATTGACACCGCTATGCGTTTCGACGCAAAAGTAGTTGGTCCAATTCCTCTGCCGACTGAAATCAAAAAATATACGGTAAACCGTTCATCATTCGTGCATAAGGATGCGCGAGAACAGTTTGAGATGCGTATGCACAAGCGTGTTATCGACATCGAGAATCCAAGCGCGAAAGTTGTTGAAGCGCTAACTAATCTATCTCTTCCGTCTGGTGTGAACATCGACGTGAAAATGATGTAAGAATTTTACATCCGTAAAATTCTTGCTGTCTTCGCTCACTCGGAAATGAATATAGCTATCGCTGCATTCATTTCACTCGTGTCGCTCGACAGTAAGCCATTGGGTATTATTCTTTCTACCGTCGCTTACTCGGAAATAAAAATAAGCTGAAGCTTACTTTTATTCCGTCGCTCGCTCGACAGTAAGCCAAATGTTCGCGTTTGGTTTTACATCAAAAAATCAACGCAACATTAAAATGTTGTCACAAACAAAAAGCGGCGCCTTCGGCGCCGCTTTTTGTGTTATCCTGATTAAAATTAAAAATCTAATCAACACGCTATGCCTTTTGAAGGAGTTCCACCAAAGAAAACTGATGAAGAAATCATTAAAGATGTAATGACTGAGGCCAATGTTCAGGTACCTGAAAAAAATGAAACTGTAGTGCCTGATGGTAAAGATGAAATTAGTGCAGCAGTAAAAACTGAAGAGGATCTAGTGAAGCGTAACCAATCTGATCTAAATAAATTTGGTGGTGTTATGGAGGGTGAACCTGGCACGCTAGTGTTAAAGGATTCAGAAAAAAATGTAAGTATTGACTCAGTCAATGATTTGTACGAAGTAGTAATTAATGACGAAGATTTGAAAATATTTTTTATCAATTCTGATACAGGGGCAGAAAAAGTTATGAAAGTACAAACTTATCTTGTGGAAAATGGCTTTAAGTTAGGTAATGATTTCGCAGGTATGTATGAAGAAGTCAGAGTCCGGTTAATGGATGGTTTAATTAATCCTCCTAATCCGTTTCCTATTCCAGCTGAGTAATTATATTCCTGGTTTTTTCTCGCGACTTTTAAACGTAAAATCCTGTAAGGATTTTGCGTTTTTAAGTACCGCAAAGACGACTTCAGGTTCTTTTGCGTGTACTGACACTTTCTGTACGCTCTGGCCAGAGATAATCAGTTCCATGCCTGAGGTGGTGAAGTTAGCGGTTATAAAACGAGCACCGCCACGACGACGAGCGCCAACACTGATTTCGCCTGGGGCGATCATCTTAATGTTAGGTATTTTCTTTAATTCTTTAACTACCAATTTGGCAGTTTCGGTCAGTGAGGTGTGTTCACGTCCTCTCGGTTTGGGCATAGTGAGGTCACTTTAACATAAAAAATAACCGGCGCTCACTCGCGCCGATCAACTTTCCGAACTTACTCTTCCTCGTCCTCTGAGTGTTTCTTCTTCAGAGCTCTGCTGGTTGGTATTCCTCTTCCGACAAAGCCTGCCAAGCCTGCTACAGTCCTTTCGTCAGGATCGATACCAGCACAGATGAGAACTTCGCGTCCATCACGGGAACGAGCCCAGCGAGCAATCTGTTCCGGTCCGTTGCCGTATTTTCTGTCATCCTTGATAGCGTCATCAAGTGCGACCAAGACAACGTCGGCAAACAATTTGCGAGCTCGTCTCCCTTGCTCAATCGTGTAAGCTTGATCTTCGTCAATGGTGTTACTGCCGTCCATGGCCACACCTCCTTTCTGCTAGCAATAATATAGTTCAAAACAAAATTAATGCAAATATAAAATTAGCCGGCGCATTCTGGAGGGAATAAATGCGCCGGCAACCGGTACGTTTGCTGCTCGGCCTGTTATCTAGTTGTCCGCCCCAGCCATGATGACTGATGCAGGGCGCTGTTTAGTTTCCAGCACCTTAGCTGCTTCGCCAAGTCGTGCGACTGCACGTTCAGCCTTGCCGTGATGTTTGGCAGGGGAGACTGGACCGTATCTGACCCAGAACCAGAATCGCTCAAGCCATGTTTGTGGTGCTTTTGGGTGTTTGTATATGGAATGCATGGTCTCCTCCGTCGCTTTTTTTTGATAGCGTCTTCGCATGACAATATGCGGCTATTACCGATATTTTCGTTATACTCCTGTTTTTGGTTGAAAACAAGTCAAAACCTGTTGACAATTATGCTTAATTTACGTAATATAGCGCCGTTCTAACCTCGTTAACTATTCGCCCCTGGCAGGGCAATAGTCAACAAAAAACCGTTACAAAAAAAGAACAGTCAGCATTCATACAGGAATGTTGTCTTTATTAGTTATTCTTGAATTAAGTTACTTATGTCACGTTCTCTATATAAGGGACCATACGTTGACGAGAAGGTTCTTAAGAAAGTAGCCGGAAAGACTCCAGCTGATGTTAAAGGTCCAATCAAAATTTGGGCACGTGCATCAGTCATTTCACCAGAAATGGTTGGTTTCACTTTCGGTGTACATAATGGTAAAGAGCATATTGAAGTACTTGTTACTGAAGATATGGTTGGACACCGTTTTGGTGAATTTTCACCAACGAAGAAATTCTATCGTCACGGAGGTAAGATGCAGAAGGAACTTGATCAGAAGAAGAAAGAAGCAGAAATTGCAGCTGCTAAAGCTGCCAAGGCTTCAGCTTAATACGTAAGATATGAAAGCAGTTCTAAAAAACTACCGACAGTCTCCGCGTAAAGTTCGTCTTCTAGCTGATCTAGTTCGTGGAAAGAAAGTTAATGATGCATTAACAACTCTAAAGTTCGTTAACAAACGAGCAGCAGGACCATTTGCTAAAGTTATTGAGTCAGCGAAAGCTAACGCAGTACAGGCTGGTAAAAATCCTGATCACTTAGTTATTAAAAAAGTGGCCGTTGATAAAGGTACGGTATACAAGCGCTTCATGCCACGAGCACGTGGTAGCGCCTCACCGATCAACCGACGCAACAGTCACATCACCGTTGAACTCGGTTAATTACATTAAGGAAATACTATGACACACGTAGCACATCCATTTGTACAGCGACTGGGAATCAATCGTGATTGGCGCAGTCGCTGGTTTGCCACATCGCCAAAACAGTACCGTGAATTTATCCGGACTGATCATGCGATCCGCAAATTACTAAGCAAAAAGCTCAAAGGTATGTCTGTCGACGCCTTGGAAATTGAGCGAGATGAAAAAGCTTTACGCATTATCATCAAGACCGCCCGTCCTGGTCTAGTAATTGGACGTAGTGGAGAAGGGGCAGCTCAGCTTCGTAAAGATGTTGATCTTCTACTTCGAAAACTAAAACTAACTGAGAAACCAGAAATCAAAATTGATATTGAAGAGGTTCGCTCAGTTGAATCAAGCGCTGCTATCGTCGCCCAGATGGTAGTTGAAGGTCTTGAAAAACGAATGCCGTTCCGACGTGTTCTGAAGGGAACAGTTGAAAAGGCTATGGCTAACCGTGACGTGAAAGGTGTTCGCATCATCGTGTCAGGCCGTCTCGGAGGAGCAGATATGGCTCGCCGTGAAGAACTAAAGAAAGGTCGAATCCCACTACAAACCCTACGCGCAGACATCGACTATGCTCGTGAGCGTGCCAACCTACCTTACGGTGTGATTGGAGTTAAGGTTTGGATTTATCGAGGTGACGTATTTGCTGACCGTAAAGGTGAAGATGGTAAAAAGCCAGCTCGCCCTCCCGTAGCGCCACCGCAATCTTTTCAGCC
>CAYFXS010000012.1:1208-9082 GCA_964347215.1 uncultured Candidatus Saccharibacteria bacterium | reverse complement strand
ACTATGTTATTTCCGAAAAAGGTAAAGCATCGTAAGTGGCAAGTGATGCGTAAGAGCCCACGTAAGCTAGCGCGTCCAGACACTCGAGGTGTAACAGTTGCTTTCGGTTCATACGGATTAAAAGCTACTACACAAGCTCGTGTACGATCTAACCAAATTGAGGCGGCTCGTCGTGTGATCAGCCGTACTATGGGTAAAACCGGAAAAATGTGGATCCGCATCTTCCCAGACCGACCAGTAACTAAAAAAGCTGCTGAAGTACCGATGGGTAAAGGTAAAGGTGATCCAGATTACTTCATGTTTGAAGTTCATCCAGGTCGAATTTTATTCGAAATTGAAGGTGTCCCTGAAGAAGTGGCTCGTGAAGCCCTTCGTAAAGCCGCTTGTAAACTTCCTCTTAAGGCTAAGTTTGTAAAGCGTGAAGAGACCCGCGTGTAATTAAATTCAGTATGAGCGCATACAAAGAAATTCAAAAGAAGGACGACAAAGCGCTAGTAGAACTAGTGAAGGAAAAGCGTGAAGCCATTCGTGACTTCCGTTTCCAGAACACTAATAGCGCAACTCGTAACGTGCGACAGGTTCGAGCTGACAAAAAAGAAGTTGCTCGAGCACTGACTGAACTTAACGCACGTAAGGCAGCCGAATCAACTAAAGATACTAAATAGTGAGTATGGCAGAAAAAGAAACTAAAGACGTTGCAGTAGCTGGTGGTCGTGTTCTTCGCGGAACAGTGGTCGCAAGCAAGATGCAAGATACTATCACCGTAGCCGTAGAACGTTACGTGAAGCATCCAAAGTACAAAAAGTACATGCGTCGAACTAAGAAATATCTAGTTCATGATGCTGGTAATACAGCAGCAGTAGGGGAAAAGGTCGAAATTAAAGAGACACGTCCAATGAGTAAGCGTAAGCGCTTCACTCTTGTTAAAGCCTAAATAGCGTATGATTCAACCACAGACAATTGTGAAAATCACAGATAACTCAGGTGGTAAGATTGGTCGAGTATTCAAAGTACTTGGCGGTTCTAAAAAGCGCTACGCTGAGTTAGGAGAGAAAGTTATTCTTTCAGTACAGACAGCTGAGCCACGTAAAAACGTTAAGAAGAAAGACGTTGTATGTGGAGTTGTAGTTCGACAACGTAAGCCTTACCGACGAAAAGACGGTTCTTACGTAAGTTTCGATGACAACGCTGTTGTGTTGATCGATAAAGAAAAGGGTGAACCACGAGCTAACCGTGTGTTCGGCCCAATCCCGCGTGAATTATCAGAAGCTGGCTACCAGAAGATTGTATCTTTAGCCCCAGAAGTTGTCTAAAACTATCAAAATTAAAAGAACTGCTTCGTTGTCACGCTGAAAATAACACTCGCTGGACCACAAACGTCCCACTTGTATTATTTTCAGCTAAACGCCTCGCATTTCATTAATTTGTGAAAGTTTTAGCTCTCAGGATTTGAGTTAAATAGAAACTATGAAAATCAAAAAAGGAGACAATGTGATGGTTATCGCCGGTAAGGATAAAGGTAAGACTGGTAAAGTAGAGCGTGTAATGCGTGACACTGATCAAGTAATTGTTGAAGGTATCAACATTGTTACTAAGCACCAGAAGAACCGACGTATCCGTTCACAGGGTCAAATCATTCAAAAACCAATGCCAGTACACGCTTCAAACGTTTCTCTAGTAGAAGGTAAGAAGCCAGTACGAGCAGGTTACAAGGTCGAAGGTGAAGGTGATAAGGCAAAGAAAGTGCGTATCTCACGTGCTTCAGGTAAAGAAATCTAGTTATGACTACAACAATGAAAGAAAAAGTGGCTGGAGCTTTTGATGCCCTTAAGGACACTTTCAGCTACACCAATGTTAATCAGGCACCTAAGATTGAGAAAGTAATTGTCTCAACCGGTACTGGTAAGATCGACGATAAAAATAAGCTTAGCCTTATTCAGGATCGTCTAGCGAAGATTACAGGTCAGAAGTGTTCACCACGACCAGCTCGTCTGTCGATCGCATCATTCAAGTTGCGTGAGGGAGACATTATTGGTTATCAGGTGACACTACGTGGTGCTCGCATGAATAGCTTTTTAGATAAGCTAATTCACGTGGCATTGCCACAGACACGTGACTTCCGCGGTCTTAAATACACTGCTATTGATGACATGGGTAACATCACTCTTGGTATCAAGGAACACACCATCTTCCCAGAAACAACTGACGAAGAAATCAAAGATGTGTTTGGTCTAGCGATTACTATCGTGACTACTGCTAAGACTAAAGAAGAAGCTGAAGCTCTTCTACGACACATTGGCTTACCGCTGAAAAAGCGAGAAGAATAAATGAAACAATGAGCGTAGCGATTATGTTGAATTTAGTTCCGAATTCGCTCCATTCCTAGAGCGAATTCTTGGAACAGGTTAAATAGTCACTATTCTCTAAATTCATGAGTAATAACGTAACGGTTAACACTCCAATACAAAAGCACGGCGCCTTTGGCGCCGTGCTTTTGTATTGACATATTAATAAAATATTGTATTTTAAAAGCAGAAACCTGCCTACAAACGGTGCAGGTAAAAAAGGAGGCTGGCCATGAAAATGACCCGCAAATGTGAAATAGGATGATCGCGCAAGCGTGCATCCTGAATCGAAAGTTTTTTGTAATGAACTAACCTGAACGATTCTCTGACACTAGTCGACGTGAACGGATTGGATGCACGCTTGTTGCATCTTTAATTCAATCAACATCAACTAATGAAGGAGAACATCATGTTCAATCATCGCTATAACCAAGAAGCCACCTATGATCTGCCGACCGTCACCACAGTGCGGGTCTGCGACGAAGACTTCCGCGGCAAGCGGCAGCATTACGCTGAAGTTGTTCCTGCCGAATGGCAGTGGGACGACCGCGGCTATGTCAACAAGGTGGTAGTCAATCTTCCACGGGGCGTCGCTGCTTTTGTGGGGGAGGTCTGGCAGGTCCGGCTGTGTCGGAAACAGCCGGCACGGAGCATTCTTTTCGCTGATGGTGTCCAGAAGGTCGCCAATCCGGAAGGGGTGCCTGATTTCTTCTCGGCCGGCATGCGTCTTGTTGTCTCCGACACACCGGAGAACGAAGGTACATTGCTGCGTCGTGAGGGTACGGTCAATGCCGTTGAGGTGACCCGCGTCGCGGGATCGAGCTGGCTTGATGTCGTCTTTGATGACGATATGGAAACTAGCACGATTCGCTTGACATCGGGTCACTTGCCGCAACTGTGTGGCTCGACCATGCGTTTGATTGGGTTGCATCAAACCGGTGTAACTCATCATGCTTACCATGGTAGCCGGTTGGTGCAATTGCGCCAGGCCTAATACTTCGGACGACGGCCGCAAGAGCGGCCGTCGTCCAGCGATTTGAACGGAAAGGAAATGAAAATGCGACACGCTCGCGCATCGCCCTAAAGAGGGACGGGAAACCGTCCATTCTTTAGGGCGATTTTCTGTTTTCAGGGTTGTTTTTTATGAGTTTTCTAGTATATTAGTGCGCAATATAAACCTTTTATATAGATGTAGAGGTTTGTGTGAAGGCTAAGCAATTAGCCGGATTTATAAGGCAGGTTTGGTCACGACATCTACGTGATACCGCTGCAAACAGGGATGGTTTTTAGATGTTAGCTCCTAGCTGTTAGGAAAATTTTTCTACAAACTAAGGACTAAGTACTAAGGACTAAATAACTAAACAAACAATGGCAAGAAAAGCATTGATTGCTAAGGCGTTACGTACGCCTAAGTTCAAGTCACGTGTGGTTCGTCGTTGCGCTCAGTGTGGGCGTAAACAAGGCTACATGAGAGACTTTGATCTTTGTCGTATCTGTTTCCGTGAAGCAGCACACGAAGGTCATATTCCCGGAATTAAAAAATCATCATGGTAGGCGATACAGTTGGAGACTTCATTATCCAGCTTAAGAACGCTGGCATGGTAGGGAAGTCGGAAGTAGCTCTTCCATATTCAAAGCTAAAGCACGCTATTGCAGATGTGCTTAAAAAAGAAGGTTATGTAGCTGAAGTTGCTTCAGACGGTAAAGCAGCTAAAAAACAGCTAATCGTAAGCTTAAAATACGATGGTGGAACACACAGCATTGCTGGTGTGAAGCGAATTAGTAAACCAGGTCGACGTCTGTACACCAAAGCTACAGAAATTTATCCAGTTAAATTTGGTAAGGGTCGCATTATCCTTTCAACACCTGCCGGTATCCTCACTGGTGAGGAAGCTCGAAAGCAGAATGTTGGTGGTGAACAACTCTTCAAAATCTGGTAAATATGAGTCGTCTAGGAAAACAGCCTATTGAACTACCAAGCGGTGTGGAAATGAATCTCGCTGATGGTGTAGTTACTGTAAAGGGCTCAAAAGGAACATTATCTCTAGCCGTTAAAGATGATGTAAACATCACAATTGATGGTTCATCTGTAACACTTGAACCAGCTAATGAAACTAAAGAAGCTCGTGCTCTATGGGGTACTTATGCTTCAATTCTTCGCAACTTAGTTACTGGTGTAACTGAAGGTTTTGAGAAGAAACTAGAAATCGAAGGTGTAGGTTACCGAGCAGAAGCTCAAGGGCAGAAGTTGGTAATCAACGTTGGTTTCTCACACCCAGTTGAAATGGAGGTTCCAGAAGGGATCACTGCAACGGTCGAAAAAAATGTCATCACTATCGCTGGTATCGACAAGCACCAAGTTGGTCAGTTCGCTGCTAACGTTCGTAAGGTTAAGAAGCCAGAACCATATAAAGGTAAAGGTATTCGTTACCAAGGTGAATATATTATCCGCAAGCAAGGTAAGAAAGCTGTGTAATAGCACTTAGCTTTTAGCACCTAGCACTTAGTAAATTTTGCTAAAGGCAAAATTCTAAGAACTAAGGACTAATAACTAACGACTAAATATATGTCTACAAAAACACAAGCTAAAACTGAAACTCGGGCACGTCGACACAATCGTATCCGCGCTAAGGTTTCAGGTACAGCCGAAAAACCACGTCTTGCTGTATTTAAAAGCAACACTGCTCTATACGCACAGTTGATTGACGATGTAGCAGGGAAGACCATCGCTGCAGTTGATACTCGTAAGATGACTGGCGCTAACTTGACCGAAAAGTCAGTTGCAGCTGGAAAGACAATTGCTGAAGCAGCAAAAAAGGCTGGAATCGAAAAAGTTGTTTTCGATCGCGGTGGATTCAAATACCAAGGAGTTATCGCAGCGCTAGCTGGTAGTGCTCGTGAAACTGGTCTTGAATTCTAATTAACTAAATTAACAAAACAAAATGTCAGAAGAAAAAAAGCAGGAAGCTACAACGGAAGAATCTACTGTTGCTACAGTAGACGCAGCTCCGACTACTGAAGCTAAAGAAGCTTCAAACGATGCACCGGCTACTGATGACTCTAAGCGAGGTGGTGACCGACCACAGCGTGGACGAGGTCGTGGTGGTGATCGTAACAATCGACGCAACCCTCGTCGTCCTCGTCGAGGCGGTCGTCGCGATGATCGACAGCGTCAGGAATATGACAACAAGATCATTAGCATCCGACGTGTTACCCGTGTGATGGCCGGTGGTCGTCGTTTCTCATTCTCAGTTGCTATGGTGATTGGTGATAAGAAAGGTAAAGTTGGTGTTGGTGTTGGAAAGGCTGGCGATACACAATTGGCTATTGAAAAAGCTATGCGTGACGCTAAGAAGAATATGATCACTGTGCCAATGAACAAGGACAGTCACATTCCTCATGACGTACACACTAAGTACGCTTCAAGCGAGGTAATGATTATGCCTGCTCCTGGTCGTGGACTTGTAGCTGGTTCATCAGTACGTACTGTACTTGAATTAGCTGGAGTAAAAGACGTTACTGCGAAAATCTTTTCTCGTAGTAAGAACAAACTTAACAACGCTCGTGCTGCTGTCGAAGCACTTAAGCAACTTAAATCTGAATAAGTATGCAGCTACACGAACTAAAGCCAACTAGTGCTCGTAAAACAGCAAAACGAGTTGGTCGCGGCGGTAAGCGAGGTAAGACCTCAGGTCGTGGACACAAAGGTCAGAAGGCTCGTGCTGGTAACAGTACTCGTCCAGAAATGCGTGAAATGATCAAGAAGCTGCCTAAGCTTCGTGGTCACGGTATCAACCGAGCTAAGACTGTCAACGCTGATAAGCGTGATGCTACAGTGGTAAACGTAGCAAAAATTGAAGCTATGATGGAAGCTGGTGCAGTTAACCCGAAAGCTCTTGTAGCAGCTGGGGTAATCAGCACAGTCCGTAAAAAGGCTCCTGCAGTGAAAATCCTTGGTAATGGGGAAGTGAGCAAGAAGTTCACTGTTACTGATTGTCAGGTGTCAGCTACAGCAAAAGAAAAAATCGAAAAAGCTGGCGGATCTGTAGCTTAAATTTCATGAAGCGCACCCTTCGGGTGCGCTTCATGTGCTACAATCCCTAGAACTAAAATTAGTAAAAATTACCGAAAAACATGGAAAAATTTATTCACAAGCTAAAGATCATGGTGACCGACACAGCGATCAGGAATCGAATTCTGTTCGTGTTAGCGGCACTAGCGATCTTCCGTGCTTTGGCGGCTATTCCGGTACCGGGTGTAAATCATCAGGTTTTAGAGGAGTTCTTCATGAACAACCAATTCCTTGGTCTTCTAAACATTTTCTCTGGTGGTGGTTTAGCTAACCTATCGATTGTGATGCTTGGTGTTGGGCCGTACATTACGGCTTCTATCATCATGCAGTTGATGACTGTAATGAGTCCAAAGCTAAAAAGCATGTACAGTGAAGATGGAGAGGTAGGACGAGCAAAGTTCATGCAATATGGACGAATGCTAACCTTGCCACTGGCTGTTCTGCAGGCTTTTGGTTTCCTGACTCTGCTACAAAATCAGGGTATTATTTACGGACTCTCTTCTTTTGAGTTTGTCGTAAACGTTATCTTGGTAGCAGCCGGTTCTATCCTACTGATGTGGGTAGGTGAGCTGGTAACTGAGTTTGGTATTGGTAATGGTGTTTCTATCATTATCTTTGCTGGTATCGTTGCCGGTATTCCGCAAACAGTTAGTCAGTTGGCTTACGCCTTCGCTAACCCTTCACAATTGCCACTGTACGTTGGTTTCGTATTCATTGCGCTAGCAGTTATTTACGCTGTTGTAGTAATGACAGAAGCTGAACGTCCAGTGCCAATTACTTACGCTAAACAGAGTCGAGGCGGAAAGACTTATGGTGGTAGTCAGTCATACTTACCGCTACGCCTTAACCAGGCTGGTGTGATTCCAATTATCTTTGCTCTATCAATCTTGCTTTTCCCGCAGATGGTGCTGAACATTCTGTCAGCTTTCCAGATTACTTGGGTGCCAGCAGCGCTTGATACAGTTAATCGACTAACGTCAGATCTGCTGATCTACGGTCTGTCTTACTTTGTTCTGGTTTTCCTTTTCACTTTCTTCTACACAGCAGTGACTTTCGATCCAGATCAAATCGCTAAGAACTTACAACGTAATGGTGCCTTCATTCCGGGGATTCGTCCTGGTGGACACACTTCAGAATACCTAGGTAATCTGATTACACGTTTGACCCTAGTTGGTGCAGGTTTCCTTGGTTTAGTAGCAGTGTTCCCAGTAGTGCTTCAGGCATCCTTCACACAGGTGGCTGGACTAACTATTGGTGGTACAGCTTTGTTGATTGTGGTTAATGTGGTGCTCGATCTCATCCGACGTATCGACGCCCAGGTAAGCCTTCGTGAGTACTAAAATTACTTCATTAGCTTCGTTAGATTATCGAAAGATAATTCTCACCGTACGATTTAGTACGACTCGAAATATCTTTCTCATCTGTCTCGCTACTAAAGTAATTTATAATCCTCACTC
>CAYFXS010000012.1:0-1198 GCA_964347215.1 uncultured Candidatus Saccharibacteria bacterium | reverse complement strand
CGACGCCCAGGTCTCCCTCAGAGAGTATTAATTTTGCGATCTACTTTGTCGCAACTGCGATTTAGTCAGTCATCGTATAAATATACGCCTCCTTCCAAAATCTGGTTGCTTCGCGTATCTCATCAAAATTAATACCTCTGAGCAGGTAGTGCAAAAAAGAAAAACCGTTCGCGAAGCGAACGGTTTTTCTGTTGTCTTTTTAGTAATTTTGGTTTATGTTTGTTCGACCGGCAATAAAAGAGGAGGCAGGTAAAATGTTTTCTGTTTCAAACAGAAGTACTCTGTACTCAGGTAAGACCGTTGGTCTCGATGAGCACGATAAAGTACTGCAACATGAAATTACCGAAAGCGGTCGTTTCGCGCAAGAAGTTCCTGATGAAAACTGGATTCATGATGAACTTTCGCATCATAAATCCTACGCTTATCCTTTGAAAGTGGATTACGGTGAGGGTGGTCATCGTCAGACCAAGCGTGTGTTGGTTTATTTCAGGCAAGGTGAATCAGAAGCGAAGCGTAAGAAGACCTTGGCTTGGATCATCAAAAACTCAACTACAGCCATGTAGATGGGGTTTGCATGAAGAAAAAACGCAATCTTTCATGGTTTGAAGATGGGATGTCCCGCCTTGGACCTAGGGATGAAGATTGGGAGTGCGCTCCGCTTCATCCTGATCATGGTGGCTTAGACACCTATGAAATTCAGCTACGACACAATCGGAAGTGGCAGTCGTATTAAGTCAGTCCAGCAACGCGCAAAAGGGCCCGCATTGTTGGGCCTTTTTCTTTTTGTTAATCTAACTCTAAAATCACTGAGTCTTTATTTCGAGATTAATATTAGTGATTGAGATGTGCCAAATACAAGGCGCAGAAGGAAAATGGTTTGAGTGCGGCGCCTGCCGAGCGATAATCATTTTACCGAACTGCAACGAAGTAGTTGGTACATAGTCAATCGTCTAATATTGGTTTTTGAAGGAGTAACCCATAGGCACTTCCGAAACCACCTGCTCCCATTCATCACTCTTGAGCCATTTCTTATAATTATCAAACACGGTTAGCGCTACGGTTTGGGGACTGTGGCGTGAAGTATTGATGATCAGGTCAAAGTTTTCTTTATTGTAGGGGTTTACTCCATAAACACTACGGAAACGTTTGATTTCATTGTTAAGTCTTTCTGTCACCATTTGTTTAGCTTCAAAAATAT
>CAYFXS010000011.1:19993-24044 GCA_964347215.1 uncultured Candidatus Saccharibacteria bacterium | reverse complement strand
AAAACAATTCTTCCGTTTGTATGTATTACTGGCGGACAGGGTGAGAAAGTCTGGGAGACCTTCGCAAGAGATTAACTGATATTTTGAAGTATGAAAAATATTGTTAACCTGAACATCTTCTGTATGAAGTCGCCCGATTTTTGGTGCCAGAAACCCCTGTCTCCTCGTTTCTTTCCAAAGCTGGCGGACAGGGAATCGAACCCCGATTTTTGGTGCCAGAAACCAACGTCCTACCGTTAGACGATCCGCCAGCTTTGGAAATAAACATTGTCGATTGCCTGCAGCACCGGATTAAATGTGAAGTAGTTCACATTTAATTCCCATCGTTAGCGATCAACAAGTTACGTTAGCAAACGTGGCCTACATATTGCCAGATTTTTATTAAGAATCAAGCTCTGTTATTACCTGGCTAGGTGATAGCAGTATAGTTGGTATAATAAAAACTCAGATTTATGTTCGGAAAAGGGAAGTGTGCTGTCATGAAATTTGTTAGTCCGCTGATTGTGGCTACATTACTTTTTTCTTTTGGTTTACACATAGTGCAGGTTGAACATACTCATTACAATGAAACTCATGGTCATGGCCACAGTCATGAGGCTGCTCATGCTGACGAAGGATCTACTGACATGCTTATGTTAGGTGAGCAGATGCATATGAGCGATAAAAAGGTATGGTTTTTCGTACTAGGTTTGATGGTCTGTGCGCTATCCTTGCTGTCTCCGAAGTGGTCCTTTAAACAGAGGATTTGGTATTTACGATATCGATCCATTTTCTATAGCCGAAGAGATTTACCGGTGAAAATATATTCACATCTGCAGTTGTCTTACGCTACTGGTTTACTTAATCCAAAATTGTTTTAGTTCCTGAGACGCCACTGGCGTCGATACGACATTACTAACTAAAATAATTAAAATGAAACTACAAATTACACTTACTGTTTTATTCGTTACTCTAACTATGTTGCTCTCTGTGTCAGCTGTTACGCTAATACCTAACTTGGTATCGGCTCACGATGGACAAGATCATGGGTTGGAAACTGCTATGGACAACGCTGCTGAGATTGCACAAATGAAAGCACTAATTGCTCTTTTGCAAGAGTTACTAGTAGCTTTACAGGCCAAGGCAGAGATGGGGTCAGCGATGAGTGAGACACATAGTCACAGTCACATGCATGATGATTCTGAGAGTGAATCAGAGTTAGCTATTACAGTCGAGCTTCATGGTGGAAATACTCATGTTCATGTTTATAACACTGACGGTACCACTGACACTTTCTTTGTAGAAGTAGCTATTAGTGATGAAGGCGGAGTGTTTGCAGCCATTGCAGCAGAAACAGGTTTGGATCTATCTGATATTACAGCTGCTACTACTTTTGAAGTGGAGGAAGAGCACGATCATGATCACGGCAGTGATTCTGAAGGTAGTCATGCAGATATGGATGGTCTTGATGGAATTCATATAATGGCTGACGGAACAGTGATGCTTGGTAATGGTGATGAGGTGGACGACGCTACTATCGACGATGAGGGCATGATCATGCTTGGCGATGGTACTGTTGTTGAACCAGTAATGGATATGCGGTAAGGACGTAGTTTCTTAACGTAAAATATGTACAATTCAAATTTTGGATGGTTGGCCACTATTGTGATGGCTGCAGCCATGGCTCTTACTAGTAACTCTGCTGTATTGGCTGCACCGAATGGTGTGAGCAATATTTCCCCAGAAGAGCGCGAGGAACGTAATGAAATGATTGCTGAAGTGCGCTCATTGATTGATCAGGTAGAGGGATTGATGGAGCAACTAAGACAAAAACGTCTTGGTTTGATTGAGGAGATCGATGATATCAGGAAAGGTGATTACGAACATGACGACAGCCATCATGGTGGTGGTCATATGGGTAATTACGAATACATGGGAATGGATGTGCCAACTATCGACATTCTTTTCCACGACACTAAGAAGGGTTACAACTTAGAAATCGTGACTGAGAACTTCACTTTCACACCTGAAAATGAAGGTGAAGCACATGTCGATAATGAAGGACATACTCACTTATACATTGACGGAGTGAAAATCACTCGTGTCTATAGCCCTTGGTACTATCTAACTGGTCTAGAACCTGGTGTTTATGAGGTGAGGGTTGAGTTGTCAACCAACGATCATAAAGCTTATGCTTATCAGGGAGAGATCATTGATGTAACAAAAGTAATTGTAGTTGAGTAAAAATTCAAAAAAAAGCCGCTGCGTGAGCAGCGGCTTTTTGAGTAGCTGAGCAGTTGAAAAGTTAGGTATAGGATTAATTTTGAAGGTTATAATCAATCATAAGAAATTAATTAATCACTTAATATTTACATATGAAAAACTTACTAATTATAGCTGTTGCAATAATTGCGATCGCTATTGTGGGATCTTACTTTTCGCAAAAACAAGCTACTAAAAAAGCTCAAGATGCGAGTGCTAAGATTGAGGCTATGAATGACAGGATTAATGCAGAGTTGAATAAAGATATGGAAGATATGTCTGGTGCCTCTACTTATTCTGAAGATATGGATCTTTCGGGGGTCCACATCATGGCTGATGGTTCAGTTATGTTGGGTGACGGTACGACCATTAGTGATGCAACAGTCAATTCTGCAGGTATGATTGTTTTGCCAGATGGTACTGAGGTGAAGCCCATGATGGATATGCGGTAGTTACTGCAGTTAAGTACAATAGCTGGGCGCCCTTTCAGGGCGCCCAGCTATTGTGTTATAGTTTCGTAAACTAAATTATTACAGAATATATATGTCAAAATCTAACAAAAAAAGTCCCTGGATAATGATTGTTGCAGTAGCAGTTGTTTTACTTGGAGCTTCCATTTACTGGTCGCAGACTGCTACAGAGTCAGCCAACGAAGGTATAGTTGAAACAGAAAACGTTAAAGGTAATCCTGATGCAGCTGTAGTATTGGTGGAATACAGTGATTTCCAATGTCCAGCTTGTGCGCAGCTTTACCCAGTAGCTAAGCAGATTGTTGAAGAATATGGCGATTCACTCCGTTTTGAATACAAGCATTTCCCATTGATCTCTATTCATCCGTATGCAGTACCAGCAGCCCGAGCTGCTGAGGCAGCTGGTCAACAAGGTAAGTTCTTTGAAATGCACGACAAATTGTTTGAAAATCAGAGCACTTGGTCAAGTTCAGTTAATCCGCAAACATACTTCGTGGCCTACGCAGAAGAAATCGGTCTAGACGTTGATCAGTTTAAATTACAAATGAAAGCTTCGTTGTTGGATGAAAAGATTCAAGCATCCTTTGAAGAGGCACGTAGCAAAGGTTATACCGGCACACCAACTTTCGAACTTAACGGTGAACGTATGACTTTTGAAACCATCGAAGATCTATTGCTGCAAATTGATGTAGCTGTAAACGGTCCAGGAGAGACGGTAGAAGGAGGGGAGGTAGTTGCTCCAGCTTCAGCTGAAACAAATGTTCGGTTCGGTTTCTAGCTAGAAATTATAGATTATAAAAGAAGTGCGCCGTAAGGCGCACTTCTTTTTATTGACCACGAGGAACCACCTCGATTTCCAATCTATCCTTATACTTGAATAGGGGGGTGTATTTAGGGTTGTCGGGCTCGTTTGTAACTAGAGCTGCTCGTGTGATCACTTCGTCTTTATCTGGCGGTAACATGATCAAAGCATCTGAATCAATGGTCGAGGTGTCAGTTTTGGTCATTTCATTTTTTTCAGGTAGTTTCGGATAGCAGCCAACTGACAATTTAAATAGACCGAGTCCTATGTTTGAATTTAAACCATAAGGATTTCTATCTTGTCCGTGAGATAGTTGGTCGTATCCGTTCAGATGTGCATGTTCTGTAATTAAGTATTCGGTATAAAGTGAAGGGTTGGCTGGTAAGTCTGCTTGCTGCCATTTGTTATTGTAGATTCTGTAAGCTACAGATAGTCTACCGGGTAGGAAAGAGAAAATTGTTCCACCAACCGGTTCGTTGTTTTCAAATAAGCTCAAGGTAAAGTAGAATTTTTTCATAAGTATCGATTTCTATATTTC
>CAYFXS010000011.1:12203-19983 GCA_964347215.1 uncultured Candidatus Saccharibacteria bacterium | reverse complement strand
GTAGGGTCGCTTATCTTCGCGATATAAAGTTGTTTCCATAATGTCGAATACTTTAGCGTTCTTTTTCGCCTTGATAGTCTCTTCGTATTTTGGCTTAAACCAGTCAAAAAACTCTTCAGTCAGAGGTGTAAATTTATAATCAACATTATTATCTCCCACTCTCTTCAGGGTGCTTTTCAGACGGGTGCGATTGTTTTTTCCGAAACAGTCTAAAATATCTTCAGGTACGTTTTTATACCAGAGGTGTTTAGTCGTGTGAGTGATTATCATATTAGTTCAGTAAGTTAGCATGTTTTTTGTCTGGAATAAACCCTTAGGTTGTCAAGTGTTGATTTTTATAACATGTGTGTTGTTCTCTAGTAAAAATGACTTTTTATAGTATGCTGTTGTGGTGCTGAGATCTGATATTCGGATGAGTGACATGAACTGCTAAGCAGTTTTTTATTTTTGTTTTAAATTAATGAAAAAGAAAAAAGAGAAAAACATCATTGTTTTTGTTGACCTTGCACCAAAGCAGGCGATTCAGGCATTTCGTAAACATGATAAAACAGCGCGTATTTTAATTTTGCGTGATCAGACTCATAAGACAAAAGATAAAGATAAGGATCTAGGAGCTGACTTTGTAGAGTATATTGATTTTGAGAAGCCTTGGCGGATTGCTGAAGCTCTTCTGCCTTATCAGGATGAGCTGCGAGCGATTACGGCCCGTGGTGAGGCCGGTGTATCACGTTTGAGAGAAGTCATTCCACATGTGCCATATTTACGCACTCCTACACCAGATTCATTAAAATGGGCGACAGATAAGTACGAAATGCGTAAACGAATGCGTTTGTATGATGCAAAAAATACTCCTAAGTTCACTAAAATTAAAGAAAATACCAATAAAGAACGACAAAGAGTAATCAAGAAGGTTGGTTTTCCGATGGTGGTAAAGCCTGCCAACCTTGAGGGGAGTATGCTGGTTTCAATTTGCTACCATGAAGAAGAGTTTGAAAAAGTGCTACGTAATGTGTTCCGTAAGTTGCGACAGCAGTACAAAAAACATAATCGATTGCAGCTCCCTACGATAATGGCTGAAGAGTATCTGGAGGGGAGTATGTATTCTATTGATACATATGTAGATTCGCGAGGTAAAACTTGGCATTGTCCATTGGTTAAAATTCAAACGGCCCGCAATATTGGCCGTGACGATTTTTATCACTATTCACAACTTACTCCTTCTGGATTAAAGAGTTCAACGGTAGAAAAAGCGCAGCAAGTGGCAGAGAATGCTATTCACGCTCTCGGTTTACGCAGTGTAACGGCTCATACAGAGTTAGTTAAAGTTGACGATGAGTGGAAAGTTATCGAGATTGGAGCTCGTTTAGGTGGTAATAGGCCTTTAATCTATGATCTTTCTTGTGACATTAATCATGCTGTAAATGATATTTTGATCCGAATTCCGCGCAAACCCAATATTCCGAAGAAGTGTAAGGGTGTATCGGGTTACTTGAAGTTTTATGGAGATAAGGAAGGCTGGATTACTGAGATTAAAGGATTGAAAAAAATTGAAGAACTAAAATCTTTCCACAGTATAGTGGCCAACAAAAAAGTTGGCGATCGAGCAACTTTCGCTAAAAATGGTGGTAAAGCTGTAGCAACTGTCTTCCTCTACAATAATGATCGTTCTAAATTCTTGGCTGACGTACGAAGGATTGAGCAGACATTTAAAATCGTGGTTGGCACAGCGGCAGATTTAAAAAAGAAACAAGCTGCCAATAAGAAAAGTTCTAGCAAGACTGTAGCTAAAAAAACTAAGGCTACAACTCAGAAGAAAAAATAGTTATCCAGTGAAAGCGGCGGCCGCAGGCCGCCGCTTCCTGTTATTATGTGGCTATGATACGAACTAAGGACCTGATTCTTTTTGTGGTAGTGATGTTGTTTTTGCTGCTTGGCATTTCTTTGACCGTGTCACAAGACAGAAATGACGCTTCAGGCACTGAATCAATTCAATTTTCAAAAGCTACTCCTGAGATAATAGGTGTTTATGAAGAAAAAACCACTGATCGCCCCTCACTAATTGCCCGTCTTAAAGCGGCAATTGCCAATAATGAGTCAGTGATAGTTAGTGAAGATTCAGTTAATGAGCTTGAAGATGACATTGCTGTAGGTGAGACAGATTCAACTTTTACACTGTTGAAATGTAATGAAACTAAAGATGCTATTACTTACGCACGTAATTGGCCGCGCGAACAAGTGGAGGTTAGTGAAGTTGAAGGAGTTCGTTTGATTGCTCAGGTAGAGGTGGTTGAATTATTGCCAACTGAAAATTTACTAGCTACCAGTTCAGTTTCTAGTCCAGCTATCCCACCATTGACTGAAACGATAAAAATGGAATTAGCTCGTTTACCGTTATTGCCTCAGAAATTATCTTCACCAACTTGTTTAGATAGTGAGATTATCGGGGTTAATTTAGCAGGAGAATTGATGTTTAATTCAGACGCAATTGCTTACCGTAGTAGACCGGCACTAGAATTGATTGGTTATGCACGGGACGGATTTCCGATTTATGGTTCTCACACTGGTGTAACAGACGAGTGTGGTGGTTACGAAGTGGCAGGACAGTATCGTTATTCAGTCGGCAGTGACCGAACACAGTTCATAGGTTGCTACTACGGTGAGCCTCAAAGTTTTATTGGTGAGTAATCATGTCTACTCTCATCTTCGATATCGAGACAGTGGGTGAGAAGTGGGATGATTTTGACGAGGTTACTAAAGATCAACTAACGGCCTGGATTAAAAGAGGTGGTCGTACTCAGTCTGAGCAAAAAGCCTTACGTCACGATGTGAAAGACAGACTTGGACTGTCACCTTTGACTGGGAAGATTGTATCTTTAGCTCTTTATGATCTGGAGCGTAAACAGGGAGCTGTGTATTACACGGGCGAGAGTGAAGCTGATGATAGCTATGAAAAAAATTTTGTTTACAAATCCTGCGGTGAGGAAGATTTGCTGCGAGATTTCTGGGAAGGGGTAATTAGTTACGATACCTTTGTCACCTTCAACGGGCGAGCTTTTGATGTGCCTTTTATAATCAACCGTTCAGTTGCTTGCAACATAGTACCTACTAAAGACTTGGCGGAAAATAGATATTTATCTGCACAGAAAAATTGTCGTCACGTTGATTTGCTGGATCAATTTACTAACTACGGCGCAATGGGTAGACGGCCTTCTTTACATATGTTTTGTCGGGCGTTTGGAATTGATAGTCCTAAAACTAAAGAAATAGCCGGTTACGACGTGTCACTGCTTTACGAAGAGAAGCAGTTTAAAGATATTGCTAATTACAACATTAGAGATGTGGTGGCGATAACTGAGTTATACCAAAAATGGTACACATTGTTGGCTCCGGAGAGTTTTAAGGTGATAGACTAGTGCTATGAAAAGTTTTCCTGAGGGTTTTTATTGGGGTGCTGCCACAGCCTCTTATCAGGTTGAAGGTTGGAATGAAAATACTGATTGGGCTTTAGCTGCTAAAGAAGGGCGCGTGCCTCCGGCTGGACGTTTGGCTGATCACTATCACCGTTACGAAGAGGATTTTGATATTGCGAAAGAGCTAGGACATAACGCCCATCGTTTTTCTGTAGAGTGGGCTCGTATTGAACCGAAGGAGGGTGAGTTTGATGAGGAACAGTTGGAACACTATAAGAAGGTAGTAAAAGCACTTAAGAAACGTGGTATTGAACCGTTTATTACTTTGTGGCACTTCTCACTGCCGGTCTGGTTTTCTGAGAGTGGCGGCTTTGAACGTTCCGATTCACCAGCTGTTTTTGCTCGGTATTGCCAGAAGGTGGTCGCTGCCTTAGGTGATGATTGTAAATACTTTTCCACTATCAACGAACCTAACGTATATGGTAGTAACGGTTGGTTGCGTGGTAGTTGGCCACCTTTTAAACGTTTTGCCGCTACTGACCTTGTTTCAATCACTAATTCAGGACGTACTTTTGAATCTAGAGCCAGTAAGGGATTAAAGCCAATTATTCTGTACTTAAGAGTGATGAAGAACTTGGCTTTGTCACATAACTCTGCTTATAACGCTATTAAGTCCACTAATCCGGGTGTAGACGTGAGCGTAGTCAAGCATGTGATTTATTTTCATGCTAATTGGAATCCTTTCAATAAAATCAGAGCCTGGGTAGCAAATTATGCTTGGACACATATTTTTATGAGTCGCACTCATGAGCACTGTGATTCGATTGGTTTAAACTATTACTTCCATAAAAAGTTTGGTGATAAAGAAGTTTATGAGAAAACAGATATGGACTGGGATATCTATCCAGAGGGAGTGTATGATTCTTTAAAAATGTTATCTCGATACAATAAGCCACTCTTTGTATCCGAGGCAGGAGTAGCGGATAAGTTTGACCGATTTCGGGCTAATTACATCACTAGGCAAGTTGAAGCGGTTAAAAAGGCACTTAGGGAGAGGATTGATGTGCGCGGGCACATGTATTGGTCCTTGATCGATAACTATGAGTGGGCGCTGGGAGTAGAAAAGAAATTTGGTTTGGTGGAAATTGACTACCAAACTTTGGAGAGGAAGATTCGTCCATCAGCCCTGGTCTATAGAGATCTGATAGAGAAAAACTCTGTTGTGGAAAGCAAAAGCGCCAAGAAGGGTAAATAATGGGATAATTTCCATAATATGTCCTGGATTTTACTTGCGGCCCTTGGTCAGTTCTTGTTAGCGATCGTAGCAATCGTTGATAAGTATATTGTTTGTGATGAGAAAGGGCTCCCGCGACCGTTTGTTTACGCTTTTTATTCTTGTTTAGTTACTGGTTTCTGGATTCTTATTTACGTAGCGGGTTTTATTCCAGGTTTATCGACCTTGGGTGTACCTCAGATGAGTAACGTGCAGGCCCCGTCTATTCAGGTAGTGGGAATGTCGTTTTTGGCAGCTTATACGTTCTTCATGGCCTTAGTTTCACTATATGATTCTTTGCGTTACGCAGATGCTTCAGATGTCATGCCGGTAATCGGCGCCGTGTCTGCTATGAGTTCTGCAGTGTTGGCTTATATCTTCTTAGGCACAGTGCTGACACCAAATTTTGCGTACGGGATCGCCTTGTTGGTGATTGGTACTTTGTTGGTATCACAAGTGCGTCTCACTAAGAGAATTGCGTTAACTACCATTCATTCAGGGTTGTTTTTTGCTTTGCACTACATAACGATGAAAGGTTTGTTTATTGAGACCAGTTTTGACGATGGGTTCTTCTGGTCACGAGTCGGATTTGTTGTCTTTGCCCTGTCCTTGTTGCTGGTACCAAGTTATTGGGAGAAAATTACAGAGCAAACAAAAACTACCACCAAACAGACTGGTTTCTTGGTTTTAGGAGCGAAGATTCTGGCTGGAGTAGCCGCTTTCTTACTACTTAAAGCGACAGATATGGGGAATGTGGCTGTGGTGCAGGCTCTAGATGGTCTGAAGTTTGTGTTTATCCTACTGTTCAGCATTTTACTAGGTGGCATGATTCCTAAGTGCGCTGGCGAAAATGAACATGATACTCAAACAATTGTACGTAAGGCTTTGTATGTAGCTATTATCTCCATTGGCTTCGTATTGCTGTTTGTTTAAGGTGGGTAAGTGATTAAGTATGTTTAACCGAATGAAAAAGTGGCAAAAGGCAGCAGTAGCGGTCTTGGTTGTGGCAGTTATATTGGTGTTGTGCGTGTGGGTTTTGACTTGGAAAGAAAAACCGGAACAAATTACTTACGGTATGTCATTTAACACTATGTACGCAAATGAGTTGGGGTTGGATTGGCAGGAAACCTATGATGCCATTCTAGATGATCTAGGTGTCCGTCACTTACGTCTGGCGGCTCATTGGCCAATGGTTGAACCTCTTAATGATGTTTACAATTTTAATGAGTTAGATTATCAGCTGGAAAGAGCTGAAGAGGTTGGAGCAGAAGTTGTTTTTGCTGTCGGCCGCCGTTTGCCGCGCTGGCCAGAGTGTCATGTTCCAGATTGGGCTAAAGAATTAACTTGGAAGGAGCGGCAGCAAGAAATACTAGATTACGTCACTGTCGTGATGGAACGCTATAAAGATAGTGAGGCGATTAAGTACTGGCAGATTGAAAACGAGCCTTACCTAGAAGTATTTGCCAAAGAGCACTGTGGTGAATTTGATGAAGAATTTTTTGTTAGAGAGGTCGAGCATTTTCGCTCGCTAGATGACTCACGTCCATTTTTAATTACTGACAGTGGTAATTTAGGTACTTGGGCTGGTCCGTATAAGCATGGCGATATGTTTGGCACCAGTGTTTATGTCCATTTTTGGAATCCTGAGCTAGGGCAATTCAGAACTATTTTACCACCGTGGTTTTACCGTCTAAAAGAAGGCGTCATGAGCTTGCTCTACGGTGATAAAGAAACAGTCTTGATTGAATTATCAGCCGAGCCCTGGTTGTTAGAACCAATTACCAACGTGGATATTGAAACTCAATACTCTCGGATGGATATCGAAAAACTAAATGATATTTTACGGTATGCTGAAAAAACTCGTTATGAAAAACAGTATCTGTGGGGAGCTGAGTGGTGGTACTGGCTTCAAGATAAGGGTCATGAAGAGATGTGGCAGCGAGGTCAGGAATTATTTGGTGCATCCGATTAATTATCCTCCCCATTTTAACTATTGGTAGGAGAAAACTGTTAAAATATTGATAGCCATTCTTATGGAGATTTTTCGTTTTTTGTTTCATTTTCTATATGTACGAAATTGGCATTCTGGCCAAATGGAGCTCTCTCGACCAAGAGTAGTGGTTTTTTTGGGCATGTTAACTTTAATCTCTCTAGGTGTGTTAATCGCTTGGTTTTTACAGACTCCGGTGAATTATGTTTCAGTTAGTTAATTATGGTTGATTCGAAAATTTTTTATAAGCGATCATTCCTTACGCTATTATTGTCACTAGTGGCGGTAATTCTGGTCTTTTCTTTTTTACAAATGTTAATTATCTCTGAACGTCAGTCAGTTCTAGATGATGTTAATGACCCAAAAAATTCAGCTAGTAAAGTAGAGCGAAATAAGCCTTAAGTTATAATATTCCTATGTCATTTTTTGCCCGTTTCCAAGCGATTGAAGAGAAAGATAAAGCTTCGGCAGTAAGAAAGTTAATGGAGAGTGGTACACCTAATTTTGATTTCTTTTACCTGACCGGTCTGTCTGTTTTGATGGCAACGCTTGGTTTATTGGTTAATAGTGCTTCAATTGTGATCGGCAGTATGTTGATCGCGCCTTTACTCTATCCAATTTTAGGTATGGCTTTAGGTTTGGTGATGTCAGATTTAACGGTACTGCAGCGAGCTTTTATTACGCTCTTGAGGGCTGTTTTGGTCAGCTTAGCTCTATCAATCATAGCTGCTTTCTTTTTCGGCAATAGTGAAGTGATTACTAGTGAAATTTTGGCTCGTACTGAACCATCTCTGATTTATTTCTTGGTAGCTGTGGTGGCTGGGGCGGCAGTAAGTTTTGCTTTGGCTCAACCTGAGTGGAGTGAAACTTTGCCTGGTATTGCCATTTCGGTCGCCCTCATTCCACCGATGGCTGTGGTTGGGATTGGTATAGCTTATTTAAATCCGTTAATTATTAAAGGTTCACTCATTCTGTTTGTGATGAACCTTTTCGGTATAATGTTTGCCGCCATGGTTAGTTTTTCATTGATGAATTTGTACGAAAAGAAAAACATTGCCACTTCAGCTATCCGTAAGCAGGAAGAGAAACAGCAGCGAGAGGCGGAAG
>CAYFXS010000011.1:0-12193 GCA_964347215.1 uncultured Candidatus Saccharibacteria bacterium | reverse complement strand
GGAAAGGATTATTTGTGGAAACTTTGTTTCAGAGCAGGAAAAGAAACAACAGAAGGAGGCAGAAGCGATTGCTGAAGTGATTGAAAATGGTAAAGAAGCTAATGGTAATAAATAATATGAAAAAAATATTTGCAGTTTTATCTCTTTCGCTTTTCTTTCTTCCGGCAATAGTTTCAGCCGAAACTGTTTTAAGAACTGGCGATTCTATTTCAGTTGGCGCTGACCAAACAGTTGATGGTGACTACTATGTGTCAGTTGGTCCGATTGGCAAGACGACTATGTCGGGTCAGGTGATGGGGGATATGTACGCCTTAGGTGGTTCGGTGACAGTTAATGGTGTAATTCATGAAGACCTGTCTTTGTTAGCTGGGGTAGCTCAGCTGCATGCATCGGTGACAGATGATGTGCGGATTGTGGCTGGGGAAACAATTATTGCCGAAGATATTGGCGGTGACCTATTAGTTCTAGGTAATACACTGCAAATTTTATCCTCGGCTAAAGTAGCAGGGAATCTCTACTTTTTTGGGGAGTCAGCTACTATCGAGGGTGAGGTAGAAGGTTCGGTATTGGGTAGTTATGGTTACCTACGCATTGATGGTGCTATTAAAGATGATGTTGATGTAAATATTCACTCTGAGTTAACTCTTGGTAGTAAGGCAGTGGTGGAAGGTAGTCTAACGTATAGTGGTCGCAAGGACTACGTCCGGTCACCTAATGCAGTTGTGGAAGGTGAGGTGCAAAAGCGTGATAAACCTGCTGTATCAACACAGGAACATGCTCGGGGACTATTGTTACCAATCTTTATTTCATTGTTCGCTACTCTTTCAGCCTATTTGGTATTTAGACGAGAATTAGAAAGGGTGGTGGTCAACATTGATAATCGGCTATACCTACATGTTTTATTAGGTCTGGGTGTGTTGCTAATCATGCCGATCGTGTCTGTCTTATTGATGGTTTCGGTGTTAGGTTTCTTGGTTGGAGCTTTCATGATGGCGGTAACTATCGCGCTGCTGTTGGCAGGGTACATCATTTCCAGTGTTGTTTGCGGAGCGTATTTGGCTAAATTTATTACTAAGTCATTCCAAGTATCATTTGTTTGGATTATTGCAGGAGCTGTTGTTTTCTACGGGATGATGTTTATTCCGGTGATTGGACAGATTGTGTTCTTGCTCATCTTCACTATGAGTATAGGTCTATTGGTTAATAAACTGTATCGATCTTTACGGTAATTGTTGTATAGTGGTTTTAGACTTACTAGTTTAATCCCTTAAGCTATGCATAGTAAAAAACTGCATATGGTGACATTTCTACTGTTAGTAGTAGGAGGTCTAAACTGGCTGCTACATGGTCTGTTTGGCATGAATGTCGTCTACATGCTATTCGGCAGTATGCCGATTTTAGAAAGAACTGTTTATGTTCTAGTTGGCCTTTCGGCCGTATACGAACTAATGGTCCACAAGTCCTCTTGCGTCCATTGTGGAGCTAAGGCTCCAGTATCATCTCCTGGTCCTGGTGAGTAATCAGGAATACTAAAGGGCGACCCTGTAAGGGTCGCCCTTTAGTATTTTCAGTTTCTAGATAGATAAATGGTATTATTTAGACATGGAAGTTTTGCTGGCTGTGATAGACGATCTGTGGCGCTTTGCTAGATATGAAATGTTCGGTTTTCGAACTGTTAACGGCTTTGATCGTGAGTTAGAAAATCAGACTCTGTTACCTTTGCCAGCTGAAACTAAAATTAAACAAGAGGTTAAAACGGGCGATCTACTCAATGAATTAACCTGGCAGACTACTGCAAATACTGATGACCTAAGAGCAGGAGATCAGTATTATGTGGCTGATATAGAAACATATTTGTATACTGATCCAGTAATCGCTTTCGGTACTTCTGTTAAACAGTTGCCTTATGGTCAGCCTGTTATATTGAAGAAGGTAGGAGGTCGTTGGGCTCAGGTGGAAACTGCTAAAGAGACAGGTTGGGTATTGAAGGATGTTTTAGCTCTTAGAAAAACCGATGTCTACCCCTCGTTTGTTATTGATGAAGTATATGACGCTAGACACTCGGAAACTGTTAAATTACGGGGTTACATTAATGATGAGTTTTGTGGTGCACGTGCAGATTTGCCTTTGTCTGGAGCTGAGTTTGTAACTTATAAGTTACGAAGTCTACATATTGAAATACCGTGGCCGAAAAAATCAGCGCGTGTGCCTGGTGTCTGGCAAGTAAAGTTACGTGGCCTTAAAGGTGTGTACATGAATGTGTTACCTAAAACTCATTCCATCATGGAGTACACCATTGATGAGGTGGGTTATTTAGCTTTTGTGGAAGCTGTCTTCCCGGATCGTAGTATTAAAATATCAGAAGTGGGTTTTCCAGAGGATGGATATTATCGTGAGGCTATCATGACACAAGAAGAGTATCGTGAACTAAAGCCGGTTTTTATTACCTGCTCTTAATTTGTTTGTATTAACTATTGACGAAAAATTCTGGTTTGTTATATTTCTCCACCGTTGCCGAAGTTTCGGCTGGGAGGAATGGTTCAAAACGAACCCGCGAGTGAGATCAGATATCTGGGAGGAGAGTCTGGTCTCACGCCGCAAATCGCATCGTGTCACAGTGGCCGATGCGTTTTTTTATTTTAATCCAGGGATTTCTAGGTAAGGTTATCTTTGTTACACTATACTCATGAGTCAGAAAGTGGCATTTTTTGATGTAGACGGGACGATTTTTCGTTCCAGTCTCTTGATCGAACTAGTTGAAAAATTAGTGGCTGAAGGTGTGTTTCCAGAATCGGCGCGAGCTGAGTATCGCCCAGCCTTTGAATCTTGGTTGAATCGTGAAGGTTCATATGAAGACTATATTGGGGCAGTAATTCAAAGTTTTCTTACTCACATTAAAGGTGTTCATTATGGCGAGGTGGCAGATTTGGGTCGTGAGGTAGTAGCTGGTCACAGTAAACGGGTCTATCGTTACACTAGGGATTTGCTGGCAGAGTTAAAAGCTAAAGATTACTACATTATTGCTATTTCTCAGTCTCCAAAAGCAATTCTTGATAAATTTTGTCAAAACTATGGTTTCGATAAAGTTTATGGTCGTATGTATGAAATTGGTCCAACTGACCGCTTTACTGGAGAGGTGATTGATGAACATTTAATTCAAGACAAGGCCAAGATAGTTGAGCGTGTATTTGAACGTCATGATTTTGACCGGTCTGAAACGTATGCGGTAGGGGATACTGAGGGTGATATTTCCATGTTGGAATTGGTGGATAATCCAATTTGTTTCAATCCGAATCAAGCCTTGTTAAACCATGCTCAGAAAGAAGGCTGGTCAGTAGTGGTTGAGCGTAAGGATGTCATTTACCATATTTAGTTGCGTTTTAAATAATTTATGGCATAGTACTGACAAATACCCGCGGTGGTTATAGGAGAAAGGATTTTCAAATGACACACCCTGTGGATGTGCACGTCGGCAAACGAATTCGTCACCGTCGTTGGATGGTGGGGTTGACACAGCAGCAGCTGGCCGAGCAAGTTGGAATCAAGTTCCAACAGATCCAGAAGTACGAAACCGGCATGAACCGAGTTTCGGCGTCTCGTTTGTGGGATATCTCTAAGGCACTTGAAGTGCCAGTGGTGTTCTTCTTTGCTGGATTGGAAGGCTCTCAGGAACAGAAAGTTGGCGGTGTTCCAGTCGACTTGTTGTCCGACAAAGAAGCGATGGGGTTGGTACGATCGTATTATTCTCTGCCAGAAAAGCAGCGTCGTCGGCTATTCGATCTCGCTCAGGCACTGGCTGATCAAGACTGATCCTTGAGGCGGGCAACTGAAAAGTTGCCCGCTCCTTTTATTTTGTATAATAGACCTATGATGAAAAAGTTGTATCGAAATACTGAAGAAGCTTGGGTCGGGGGAGTATTAGCTGGGATGGCTGATTATTTTGAACAGGACGTTACTCTGTGGCGGCTGAGCTTTATTTTCCTGCTATTTTTAACAGGTTTCATGCCCCTATTACTGCTTTATGTAGTAGCTTGGATTATTGTGCCAGTTGCCCCAGAGATAGAACCACTAGACAACGCTGATTACACTGTTTACCACTAGTTACTTGCATGTTTGTCAAATTTGTGTTGAAATACGCGAATTATGGTAGATGAACGCAGAGTCAGAATTTTGCGCGAAGGAAACGTCGGTTCCGGGCCAGTGCTTTATGTGATGGGGCGTGATTTTCGTGCGCAGGATAATTGGGCTCTACTTTACGCACAAGAGCAAGCAAAAAAGCATAAGGTGCCATTGGGTGTCTTGGTGCATTTTGGGCGTAATTTAGTGCAGACTAACGAGCGGCATCATTCTTTTTTGGTGGAAGGTTTACAAGAAACGGCAACTGAGTTGGAGTCTAATGGTATTCCATTCTTTCTTACGTTTGGTAACTGGGAGCAGGAAGTTAAACAGTTTGTAGAAGTGCATGAAATAGGTCTGATTGTGACTGATTTTTCTCCTTTACATGAATCTCGTTGGTGGTGGGATGAAGTTTCTCACGGTGTTGCAGTGCCAATTCATGAAGTTGATGCTCATAATGTTGTTCCAGCCTGGTTAGTGTCAGATAAGCAAGAGTTTGCTGCTTACACTTTCCGGCGCAAGGTTCATAAACTATTACCTGAGTTTCTAGTTAAATTCCCTAAATTAGAGCCGCACCCCTACGATTGGGGTGTCAGCAAAACTGCTTGTTGGCCCCGTGGTGTTGATAAAAATGGTTGTGCCCTGATTGATTGGGAAGGGGTACGAAAATTCAGAAAATTTGATTCATCGGTTAGACCGGTGACGTCAATAAAATCTGGCGGGAAAACCGCTTTACAGATTTTGGATATTTTTATTAAAGAAAAGATTAAAAATTACGACCAGTACCGTAATGATCCAACTAGAGATGTGCTTTCTCAATTGTCACCCTACATACGCTTTGGTCAAATTAGTGCTCAGCGGATTGCTTATGAGGTAAAAAAACTACGTCGTGATGTAAAGAGTCGTGATAGTTTCCTCGAGGAACTAATTGTGCGCAGAGAATTAGCGGAAAACTTTTGTTTTTATAATGATAATTACGATAACTTTGATGGCGTGCCAAGCTGGGCTAAAGAAAGCTTGTCAGAGCACAAAAAAGATAAACGTGATTACATCTATACTCTAAAGCAGTTTGAAAAGTCTGAGACACATGACTTACTTTGGAATGCTGCACAGACTGAATTAGTGGAAAACGGCAAGATGCACGGTTTTATGCGTATGTATTGGGCGAAGAAGATTCTGGAATGGACTAAGACTCCAGAGGAGGCAATTAAGATTAGTATCCTTCTAAATGATCGTTATAGCTTAGATGGTCGCGATCCAAATGGTTATGCAGGTGTTTTGTGGTCAATCGGGGGGCTTCATGATAGAGCCTGGGCTAAACGTCCAGTTTTCGGTAAAGTGCGTTACATGAATTATAGCGGTTGTAAACGAAAATTTGATGTAGAAACCTACATTCAACGCTATCATGGATCATCAGTTAATGTTTAAAAACCACAGCTTAGGGATTACTGGCTGGGGGTTTTTTGTTATAAAATATATACAAAGTGATTAAAATATTGGCAAAAATTATTTTATTTTTAATCATCCCAGTTTTTCTCTGGGTACTTTTTAGTTACCTGGGAGGTGTAATAACCTTAGGTGACTTCTTTAAAAAAGCTGTTGCTTTACTGGTAGCTTCTTTTGTTATGTATCTGATTTCTACCAGTCGTTCTTAGTTGCTGGTGTTGTGCCAACAAACTAAATGTACATGAATGTGAGTTTGGACAGATTGTACTTTAGGAAAATTTTCAATGCGAGCGTCGTAAGTACCTGCTTCACCAATCTTAGCAATAATGTTGTGATATTCTTCGTGTTCGTCTTCGTTTAATTCACCAAAGCTTCCGACTGGTCGCTTGGAAACTAACATGTCGTTTACCCGAACCATTGTGTCGTAAGGAAAGCGGTTTCTAATGATGTACCAGTGTGTGTACTCAGCTACAATTTCTTCGTTAGTAAAATCAAAATAACCATTCTTGGCAGCGGCAGAATCTGAGTTCTTAAATTCTTCGTAGGCAATTTGAGTTTCCTTGGTTCTAGGATGTTGTGGCATAGGTCACTTAGTATCGCGCAAAGCATTGGCAAAGTAAATGCCTGGTACCAAAAGTAGACCAAAAACAGCAAAGATGAGATGGAAAGGTAAGTAGAGAAGGGTGGCAGAGCCAATTAGTGCACCAACTACAGCTGCCAGTGGACGTAGTAACCTAAAGAAGCTAATAGTGTCAGCGTCGTCTCCGTTGGAATGTTTGAAGAAATAGATTTCTGTTGTTGATTCTACTAACGCGGCTCCGACTCTGGTAATAAAGAAGAGAACCATCCAAGGCCAGATTTCACTGGTGTTAACAAAAGATATCCATGATGTACTGATAGCGAGAATTAGAAAACCTAGAGCCATCAGTTCTTTTTCACCTAGCCAGCGATCAGCAATAATACCTACCGGCCACTCAATAATGACGTAAGCGAACAAGGCGAAGGCAATGATGTAGCTGATACTGTCCCAGGTGAAGCCTAATTCTGAGTACAGATAAAGTGGGAAGTAAATAATTGTCCAAGCAAAGAAAACTTGCAGTAAAAAATGTGAAAACATCACGTTGCGGATGTCTGCTTTCTTCCACATAGAGTTGAGGGAGGTGCGAATTTTGAAGATGTCGTAGTCAGGGTCAGTGAAATTACTAAAAGCAAATAGCAGCCACACAATAAATAGCGACAAAATACCGGTCGACACCAGATAAACTTGACTTAGATTGTCAGTTCCATCCACCATGATACCCATCACTAAGGGGGCGATAACTCCTGCGATAGACATCAATCCGAGAGTCAGTCCACGTTTGTGTCCGGTGGAGTTTTCTTTTTTGCCAATCAGAGTCTCTGAGAAAATATCGATATTTAAGTAGAGTAGAGGATTAACTATCAGAAAAGCAACAAAGGCTAAGATAGCTGTAGCACGGTCGTCAACTAAGCCAAGGGTAAGTAAAGATAAGCCATTAATGATAGCTAGCACTAGAGTTAGTTTTACATTCCCGACCACTTTCAATGCGTGAGAGAAAAAGAGAAATGCTAGCACTCCTACTGCTGAACCAATAGTGTAGAGAGCACCTACGCCTTCTGGAGAAACAAATCGCTCCATGTAACTGGAGTTTATGTAGGCTACTAGGAAAAGATGAAATACAAAAAACAATGACAGCGGATAAACTCGCCAAAAGCCAATTGTTTTAGGTGATCCACCATGCAGGTGGTGGCGTCGATAGTGTCCCATATCGTCTATATTGTAACAGGGGAGTTGGGCGGTTTTTGTTTGTGTTTGGGACAAACAAAAACCGCCCCGATTAGATCGCGGGGCGGGCACAGTGTTACTTATTTGCTCAGCTCTCTAGTTGATTAACAACTGAGGCAGTAGCGCCTAAAATGGCGGCTACGATTACCTCGTCATTGTCTTTCTTGATCGCTAGGCAAGGAGTGCCTGCATGACAGTCTGACTTAATTGTCACGTCTTGTAGGCAGGGTGTGGTTTTAACCTTAGATGGTTCATCGGTCAGGGTTGTAGGGAAGGAACTGTGGTTGCGGACCACTTTGATTACATTGTCCTCTTCTGTAGTGAAGAGACTGCAGCCTCCGTTAACTAATTTCATCCCGATTAAGTCCTCTCTGCTCTTGTTGCGGGTGGGCGATACTATAGCAATTATTGGCATATAAACAAGCTGGGCGGCCTGATGGCCGCCCAGCTTGTTTATGTAATTCCTTAGTTTCGGTACTAAATCCCAATTAGCACAGGAATAACCATTGGGGTCTTGTGAGTCTTCTGCATCAAGAATCCACTCACCACGTCAGTCAGTTCGTCTTTAACTAAATCGAGATCAATCGGATGCATGTTGTGAGTATTTTTCTCAACAGTTTTCTTGATCAAGACACGAGCTTCAGATAGTAGCTGCTGGTTTTCTCGCAGGTATACGAAACCTCGGGAGATAATGTCTGGTGACTTACGAAGTTTACCAGTCTTAGTGTTTACAGTGGCAATGATCACGAACATACCGTCTTCAGCTAGAGACAAACGATCACGTAGTACCACTTCCTGCTTTTCACCAACAGTGAAGCCGTCTACCATAATTAGGTTGCTCGGAGCCTTTTCTTTGTGAGTGGTAATTTCTTTACCGTTTTTAATATCGATTAGGTAACCATTGTCAGGTGTCACAATGTTGTCAGCCGGGAAGCCATTATCGATCGCCATGTACTTATGACTCTTAAGCATAGAGTGTTGACCGTGAACGGTTACTAAGAATTCTGGTTTAACTGTCTGTCGTACCCAGTTAAGTTCGCCAGCATTACCGTGACCTGAAGAGTGAACGTCGGCGCTGCGGTAGTTAACTACACGCACATTACGACGGAATAGGTTGTCACGCAGCTTCTGCACAGCAATTTCGTTTCCAGGAATAACAGATGAAGAAAGTACGATAGTGTCACGCTCGTTTAGAGTGATGAATTTGTGCTTGTTAGTTGCCATACGCATCAAAGCGGCAAACTCTTCACCTTGAGCACCAGTTGATAGGATTACGATCTTATCAGCCGGATAGTCACCCATGTCACCAGCCTGGATAAAGGTACCTGGCTTTGGTTCTAGTAGTTTGGCTGTGATGGCGATATCAATGTTGTTTTTGATACTACGACCTTCCAGCACAACCTTTTTGTTGTACTTCTCACAAGCATTAATGATGGCAAATAAACGATCAAACTGTGAAGCAAAAGTACCGATTACCATACGTCCGCTAGCGCCACCGATGATTTCTTCTAGGTTGTTAAGTACAACACCTTCTGGTGCTGACCAACCTTCACGCTCAGCGTTAGTAGATTCACAAACAAGGCAGATGTTTTTATTTTCACCAACCTTTTCCCAGTCTTTACGTTCCTCAGGAACGATTTCACCATCTTTGTGAGTTAGCTTAATGTCACCGGTGATCACCACGTCACCATGCTTCGTTTCCACTGAAATACCCATAGCATCAGGGATAGAGTGAGTTACCGGGAAGGTCTTAACCTTAGTTGAACCAACAGTAAAAGATTCACCTTCTTTAACCACATTCATGTTGATTGGGTCCAAGTGAGGAAATTCTTCCTGTCGTTTCATGATCATGAGGGAGGTTAGGTACTGTGTGTACACTGGTGGATTACCAATTCGTTCCATGATGAAAGGAATCCCGCCAATGTGGTCAAGGTGTCCATGGGTCACCACTAGCGCACGAATTTTGTGCTTACGCTCTTCCAAATACTGCGTGTTAGGCAGAATGTAGTTCACTCCAGGTGCGCCAGCTTCTGCTGAGACAAACTGAAAACCAGCGTCAAAAACGATGATGTCGTCTTTAGTTTCAACCACCGTCATGTTACGGCCAATTTCTTCTACGCCACCAAGCGGAATGATACGTACTGTATCTTCATCTGTTACTTCTGGTAGTACTGGTGACTTGTCATCAGAGGTGGCCAGACGGTGGTTTAGAGCTGGGTTCGAATTGCTGCGACGACGTTGGTTACGGGCTGCGTTGCCACGCCGTTTGTTTGTTCGTTTGCCAGTAGATCGTTTTGTGTTGCGTGCAGTCGTCTTCTGTGTTGATTTAGAGGTTGCGGTTCCAGTTCGTTTTTGTGGACGTCCTGAAGAAGTGCGAATCTGAGTTCGAGATCGGTGTCGCTGAGTGCGGTTGCGGCTGTTTCCGTTGCTACTTGTTCGGTTGTTGTTAGTGTTCATAATTAATGTTTAATTTTTAATAATTTATTTTGTTAAATATTGGCCACAGTTTTTCTGCCTTGATGTACCATTTCTCTATGCCAACAAATCTCTCACTTTGATTACTTAACTGCGGATAAATGTTGAGAGATAAGTCTGTGTGGTGTACGTAACTGAAGTTTGGTGAGAAGAGGAAGATGGCTGGGGTGTCTTTCTGAATAATGCTGATGGCTGCCTGGTTGGTGTTTTCTCGAGCTGATTCGTCATGATTGGTACGGTTGTCTTCCAGTAGAGCGTCGACATCAATGTTGGTGTATTGCGCAACATTTAGCCCGGGGTCACTTTTCTGGGAAGAATGCCAGAAAGGATAGAGGTCGACCGCTCTGGTGAGATCTACTCCAAAGAGTAAAGCTTGAAAATCGCGCGGTCTGATGATGGCTTGTACCAGGTCTGTTTGTTCAAATTGAGCAGTTCGTACTTCAACCCCTAGTTCAGTCCAAGTTTCTGCGATGTAGGTGGCTGTTTTGTCGAAAAGTGGAGTGTTGGCGGTGCTAAGTGATATGGTTAATTCCATTTCTCCATCGTCTGATTCTTTGATCCATTTACCTTCTTCGTTTTGAGTCCATCCACCGTCAGTCAGTATTCCTCTAGCTTTGGTGATTGGATCGTAATCATTTTCAACTTCCTCGGTTGTGGTTGGTGTGATAAAACCTTGAGGAATAGGGGAGTTGCTTACTTGTCCGTGGCCGGCTAATACCTCATTGACCAACCTTTCTTTGTCTATAGCGGTGTCCAGTGCTCGTCTGACTGATTTGTCTCGGAGAACTGGTGATTTGTTTTGGTTAAAGTAGATAGTGAAGGTTCTAGGTAGGGTGTGTTCACTGACGCTGAAGTTTTTGTGGTTGAGACGAGTTATCTGCTCCTCACTGAGATTGGCGGTGCTGGTGATGTCACCTTCTTGCAGGGCAGTGAATAATTCTTTTTCATCTGGATAGAATTTCACTTGTAACTTCTCAATGTTGGCGTTGTCCTGGTAGTTTGTTGAGGCAACTAGTTTATATGAATCGATTAGTCCGGATTTATTGTAGATAACATCTTCTATCTGATAGACACCTGAACCAATTGGGTTGGTGTTATTTTGACTAAAAGGTAGCTGCTCGGTCGGCAGATCAGCCCAGGTGTCTCTTGGTAAAATGCCAACCACTAAGTTTTCAATAAAAGGTGCGTAAGGCTCAGCAATCACGATGTTAAGCTCTTTTTCACCTAATTCTTCCACTAAAACTCCATCCCAACTACCGCGAAGAGGGCTTTTTAGGTCAGGGTTTTGTATAAGGGCGATGGTGTAAGCCACATCTTTAGCCAGTACACGTGATCCGTCATGGAAGTAGGCGTCGTTACGGATTTTGACATGGTAAGTTTGACCATCTTCAGAAAGAGTGACGCTTTCGGCTAGGTCAGATCGCAGGTTGCCGTCTTCATCTAGTTCCATAAGGCCGCTGTAGATTAATTCCACCATATCACGATCAGCTCTGGTAGTGGCTAGTACAGGGTTTACAAACCTAGGTGTACCGATGATTCCTTCCATTAAAATGCCACCACTGCCAGGTAGCGATGTAACATTTTGAGTACTAATACTAATAGTGCTGTAGAGCGCGGTAGCCAAAAAAGCCACTAGTGACAACTGTAAAAGTAAGCGGTCACTTATTTTGCGCCTCGACAGTAAGGAAAAGTATCTGTTAGCGAGACTTGGTCTCGAGTCTTTTTTAATGTTCATGAATTAAGTAAATGGTTGATATTCAACCAGCAAAAACAAACCAATGAATTTGGAATACACTGTAAGCTTCTAACTGCTTAGATTGTCTGAATTAGAAGATAACGTTAATTAGTGCAGATACTACAAACAGAACTGACAGAGTAATTGTCGCTCGGAATAAGAATAGCTCACCACCACGGCGTTTGTGGAAAGTGGCACTGAAGTTATCACCACCAAATGCTCCGCCCAAACTCGATCCACGTTGTTGCAGGAGAATCGCAGCAACTAATAGAATGGAGAGAATGATTTGTACATACGGGAGCACAGGTAGTACTACGTTGTGTATGAATTCCATGTGGAAGGATATTATCAGAGTGCGGAAAGTTTGGCAATAGTTTCTCTACAGTTATCTAATAAGACATGCTGATGCTCTAAAATATTGCAAACCATGAGTCTCTAAGTATAATAGGCTCGCAACATTTTCAGGGGTGGAAATGTTCTATTGAAAGCTGAAAAACCGAAGGTTTTTCAGCCGTGGAAACTAATAACAATTTAACTAGATAAAGATAAATTATGTCAGAAGTAAACATTAAACCGCTGGCGGATCGCGCTATCGTTCGTCCGTTGACAGACGAAGA
>CAYFXS010000010.1:0-24768 GCA_964347215.1 uncultured Candidatus Saccharibacteria bacterium | reverse complement strand
AAAAACCGCCACGAGGGCGGTTTTCTTTGTGCTGACGGGAGGAATTGAACCTCCGACCTTAGGTTTATGAGTCCTACGCTCTAACCAACTGAGCTACGTCAGCATTACATTTGTCTGATGTGGCCAACAGATTACTATATTTAATCCTTAGAATCAACGGGTTCAGGACACAAAACCTGCTCAGCTTGCTTGATATGCTCAGGATAACCAATTGGTAACCAGAGATCCTGCTCAATAATTTTTACCGGATAATCAGCGGCATAAGCAGTCACCATGTCAGTTAGAAGCACCTCGCCGTGTTCTTCTGATATGTCCGCTTCGTAAGAGAATATTTCCGGCTTAAAAACAAATCCACTTATATTTACAAGATTAGATGGGGGGTCATTAGGTTTTTCAATAATCTCTTTCAATGTTCCATTTTCATTCAAAACCAACACGCCAAAACGCTCCGGAGTATCAGAGGTCATAGCCAGCATGGCACTATCCTCAGAAGCAGCCGACTGCAAGGCAGCTGCACCGTGAATATCATCAGCGTACATACACATAAACTTATCTCTAATGACATCCTTAGCGCACATCAAAGCAGCACCTGTACCACCAGCAAAGTCCTCTTGCTCAACATAAACAACTTTACGTCCATGAAATTCATCCCCACAATGTTCACGAATTTGCTCTTGTTTATAGCCCGCCACTAAAACAAGTTCATCAACTTCAGCTGGCAAGGCTCCGACAATATGGTCAAGAATAGTCTTGCCACATACATTGATTAAAGGCTTAGCTAAAGTATCAGTAAGGGGACGCATTCGCGTCCCCTTACCAGCAGCGATAATCACACACTGCATAAACCTTAAGCTGAAACTGGGTTCTTGGTAGCTAGTAAGCGGTTAGCATTCTCTACATCATCTACATTTGCAATTGGGATCCAATTAGACTGCTCCACAACCGCAATTGGATAATCTCTAGAATAGCGCTCAATTACTTCTGTTAGATAAAACTCACCTTTAATTGTCTTACTCTCTTCCGGCTCGTACTTAAAGATGTTTTCATCAAGCACCATTGCGCCAGTACTGGCACAGTTAGAAGGAGCATGTTCCGGTTTTTCAATCATTAAACCAAGAGTTCCATCTGGGTTACGAACCACGATTCCAAACTTAGATGGGTTTTCTACTGAAGCCACCAACATTGATCGTGTGAAAGAAGTAGCTCGAGCCAGGTCATCAGCTCCATGGATATCATCAGCGAACATAAACATAAACCGACCCTTAATCAAATCCTTACAAAGCCAAAGAGCTTTAGCTGTTCCATTCTGATCCTCTTGAGTAACGTAAGTTACCTTACGACCATGAAATTCATCCCCACAGTGTTCCTGGATTTGTTCTCCCAAATAACCTGTTACGATGATTAATTCATCAACAGCACTCGGTAGAGCGCCAACGATATGATCTAGTAAAGTCTTACCTCCAACCTCAACTAGAGGCTTAGGAGTATTTTCTGTTAACGGTCGCAGGCGAGTCCCTTTACCTGCAGCGAGGATTACACATTGCATATGAGTATGAGTATAACAAAACCGAGAAGCAATTCCAGCTAGACTGATTTGCATTCATAATCTATATATTGTATAGTCTAGCCCACCAAAAGAAACAGTGGATTTAAGGAGTGATGCCGAGCAGAGAAATCATAAGGCTCACAACCTCCAGAGATTCACTGGCAATGTCGGTATCAGACGATAAAATTAAATAACATAGCGGGTTGGAGGAGTGGTACCTCGGGAGGCTCATAACCTCCAGACTCCGGTTCGAGTCCGGAACCCGCAACAATAAAGAAAAGCTGGTCTGACCCTATGGGTCAGACCAGCTTTTTTTATTGCCAGCGTTCACCAAACTTTTCCTGCATCCAAGCATCAAAATGAGGGACCAAATAAACACTGCCCTCATTACTTAAATGGTCATCGTCTTCATACCAGAGAAAATCTTTTTCCTTATCATAAATTAAACATTCTTCAGCCGGACAAATAACATCAGAGGGATCGTATATATAAATATCTGGAAATTCAGTTTGCAACTTCTGCATAATGTTTAGCACTACACCTCGTCGTTCTTCATCGTCCTTCTTATGCAGGACACAACCAACCTCCAGCAAGACACAAGTGTCAGGACCAGTCGGCCAGACTGGAGTTGGCGCCACAAAGATGAAAGTGACACCGTCAGGCATTGATTGAATATACTTTCTCAAATTAACCTCAATCTCGTCAGCCTTGGTGGCTGAAGTACTTAAGTACAGCGAAGTAATATAAAAAACATTTCTATAACCCTGCACCACTTGCTCTAACTGACTACTGCGTTTAGCAAACGTCTCATCAGTCTTTAATGCCGGACCAAAGTAATCGGTAATAGCTGGTCGATAGAAGCGCTCAAAGTATATATCAGTTGGCAAAGTAGTGCGGTCCAGCATCGGCAAGTAGTGATTGGAGTGACTATCTCCCGTAATATAAATTAATGAATCAGCCCCATTAGACTTCAAACATTCAGTACGCAATCCAAACTCATTGTAAACGTTCTTATCGTACCCAACTCCACACTCACCTTTAACAAAATCATTAACCCGGCCGTTTATAGTCAACGAGTAACTAGGCTGCACTCTCTCTCCTAACTGATGTTGTGACTCAATGTAGTTCAACGGCTTTAGCCATTCACTAACTGTATTTACCCCATTATTAACCCCTTTCACTACCGCCCGTGGACCCATCAGTAAAGATAACCCCACGATCAACAAGCCGATCAATAACAACACTTGACCTAAACGCTTTAACCATCTGTCAAACCAGCCAGCGTAACGCAACGGGTTCTCAATGTAGCAATAAGACAGATTCGCTAAAACAAAAGTTAGCACCACACAACCAACCGTATACCAAAAACCGATCGTGTAGAAATTAAGAAAATAGATTACTGGCAAATGCCACAAGTAAAGTGAATAAGAAATTTTACCCAGATACACTACTGGCGACAGTGACAAAATTTTTGTCAACAAACCAGTGCCGTTAAAACCAGCGTAAATAATACTGGCAGCAGCTATCACAGACAGAAAGGTTTTTACGAACAACTGATCCAAAAACGGCGTCGAAACCTGTGTCAACAACAAACAACCTACTCCCGCCATTCCTGCCGACCAGGTAAGTGGTAAATACTGGTCTCGCTTGGTAAAGAAAAAGAACAGCGCACAACCTGCTAGTAGTTCCCAAAATCGAGCCACCGGCCAGTAAAAATTACCCCAAACAGAGTCAGTATTACTGGCAAAAATCATAAACAGTAATGCTGCCGCCAACAACCACAGAAGTCCGATGTGATTAGCTACCAACTTTAAACGCTTGCCGAAGTAAAGCACTAAAAATAGAGTGATCGGATAAATGAAATAAAACTGCTCTTCAATACCTAGTGACCAAGTGTGCAAAAACGGATTGGTTAGCTCACGCGCAAAATACTCTGTTGTTTGTTTGAGATAAAAAAAGTTTGAAACAGCCGCCAGTGATGTGAACGCGCTTTTAATCAGTACGTTAGTGTTCCATAAAAACCCTATGAAGAAGTACAGAACGGTTGTCACTGAAACCATCGTCACCAATGCAGGGTAAAGGCGTTTAATACGACGTAAATAAAACTGCCCAATATTAATAGTGCCAGTTTTAGAAAATTCTTTATACAAAGACAAAGAAATCACAAAGCCAGAAATCACAAAGAAGACATCAACCCCAATATAACCTCCGGGCAACCATTCGTGATTAAGGTGAAAAATAAAAACTAAAGTAACAGCTAAAGCCCTAAGACCATCAATATAAGGTAGATGTTTACTTTTCCCTTCTGACATAAATAAGAAAACCGACTAAAGTATCAATGAGACTACCATAGTTAAATAACTCATCGTAATTATCAGAACGAAGAAAATGTTGTCTGGTTTCTACAAAGCGTTAAATTCGTTAAAGACGCGTTCGAATTTTATGATTGCTTCTTGAGCTGTACGTTGAGTTAAGACAAAGTCGCTGCCTTGGTGAGCAATTTTATTGCGGATTATGTGAGCGTCCCAAGCATCTTGAAGAGTAGTGAAGTTGTTTGGTGAAGCACTCTTGAGCTTCTCCCCTACTGTATTGCCAGCAAAACCAGCGTCATTTAAAATACGTTCCAGCATGATGTCAGCTTCAATAATGGCCAACTTCCAATCATTAGGATTATCCGAAGCTAGGTGACTGCTGATCTTTTTCCATTCGTTATTTTCTGCACTACCGCCATGACGTCGTTTCCACTCCTTCTCCGCATCGAGCAACTGGTTCATTTCAATCTCTGACAACTGATTAAAGCGAATATATGCATAAACAATACCGATTATAAAAATACCAGATAGAATAAAGGCAATGATTGAGTAAACTTCCCAAATCTGAATTAAAAGCGCCTTAATACCAGCCCAAAAACCCTGATCAGTAACTGCATTTTTGATAAACTCAAAAATGTTCAGAAAATCTGGTCCGTAGGTAGTTACTACGATATCGTTATCATCTGGTTCCATAATTTATCTAAAAATCGCGATCTGCTGCGTCATTACTCACAAACCGCTTGTCACCGTATAATAAATACGGCTCCGCTCGATTTGATCGCATTCCTTGCAGCTCATCAATTTTAAGTCAAATTATCAAATTGATTGAGTCTATAGTTTTTGATCGTACATTCGTTTACCGATATCAAACAAACGAGCTTCACCAGCGTGTGGTGCTATATATTGTACCCCAACCGGTAAGTCATTTCCTTCACGTTGTACAGTACCTCCAGGAACCGAAATAGCTGGTACACCAGTTAAGTTAATCGGTACAGTAAAGATGTCCTGAGCATACATAGACAAGGGGTCTTCTTGCTCTCCAAATTTAAAAGTTGATGTTGGCGTAGTTGGAGTAAGGATCAAGTCTACATCCTGATACACACCATCCAACTCTTCGCGCATCATGTCTCGCAAAGCTTCTGACTTTCCATAGAAAGCATCGTAATAACCAGCCGACAAAACATAAGTCCCAAGCAAGATACGACGCTTCACCTCAGCTCCAAAACCTTCTGCTCGTGAGTTTAGATATTCAGCCAACAGATCTTCCCCTTCAACCCGCGCACCGTAGCGCATACCATCATAACGAGCCAAGTTCGAAGAAACCTCAGCCGGCATAGAAATGTAGTAAGCTGCTAAACCAGTTTTAAATAACGGCAAATCGATATCAATCACATCGTGACCAGCCTCAGTCAAGACCTTAATCTGATCTTCAAAGGCAGTCATCACATCTTCATCAATCCCCTCTTTCAGAAAATCACGTGGTATACCAACTCGATATTTCTCTTTAGTTTCCACTGCAGGGTAAGTGTCAACATTAATAGTTGTAGCATCCATCTCATCCTGACCAACCATCACACCATGTACCAACTCAGCATCTTCTACTGTATTAGTCAGTGGACCAGCTTGATCAAACGATGAACCCATAGCCATCAGACCATAACGAGACACTGCTCCATAAGTTGGCTTGAAACCAACTAAGCCACAAAAACTGGCTGGCTGACGAATAGACCCACCCGTATCAGTTCCAATCGCAGCTGGCACAGCCCCCATTGCTACTGCCGCGGCCGAACCGCCAGAAGAACCTCCCGGGACACGATCTAAATCAACTGGGTTCTTAGTGGCGCCAAAGGCCGAGTTTTCTGTGGAAGAACCCATGGCAAACTCATCCATGTTAGTACCACCGACAAACACTGCCCCTGCTTCGCGCAACTTCGTAATGATAGTTGCATCATAAGTAGCGTGATAGTTTTCCAAAATCTTAGACGCAGCCGTGGTACGCTCACCATTAATTAAAATGTTATTTTTGATCGCCAAAGGAATACCTGTTAGCACTGGAGAATTTTCACCTTCTTTAGCGATCATCTCAGCCGCAGCCTCAGCTGTAGCCTGGGCTGAGTCAAATATCTCCAGGAAAGCGTGCACTTCCCCATCTTTTTCTTTAATGACTGAGAGAGTATCGTTAAGAGCATCAACTGGCGTGTAGTCACCAGTCAAAAATTGCTCACGTAGTTTTTTAATTGTTAGCTTAGTCATCTTGATTCAGAATCTTCTTAACTTTCAAATAGTTACCCTCTGTTTCTGGCATTTCTTTTAGCAAAGCATCAGTGTACGAACCAGGCTCGTTTGTTACTTCATCTTCACGAAAAACATTATAAACAGCTCCTGTCTCTTTCTTTAGCTTTCCTTCTGGCACTGCCTCATTAATACTACTTACATAATCAAGAATCGAAGTAATCTCGCCAGCTAGGCTGTCTACCTCCTCATCTGTTAAATTAACTCGAGCTAGTGTGCCCAAGTGTTTAATCTGCGCTTTTTCCATTACGGCGCATGATAGCACTATTTAAGCATTTCTAAAAACTCAGCTTCGGTCGCAGTTTTTACACCAAGCTCCGTCGCTTTCTTAGCCTTACTACCGGCCTTTTCACCCAACACTACCAGATCTGTTTTCTTAGATACTGAGCTACCAATTTCAGCTCCAGCCTCTCTGGCTAATTGCTTGGCTTCGTCACGTCCTAAAGTCGGCAGGGTACCTGTAAAAACCAGTATCATCCCCGACAACTTACCTTTATCATTTTTCACTACCTCCCGCACCTCTATTTGTGTAAGTAGTTGATCTAGTAAATTGATATTTTCAGGTTTGCGAAACCAGTTATAAACCGAACGAGCAACAGTGTCTCCAACCCCATGAATACTCGCAATATCTTCTTCACTTGCTTGACGTAAAATTGCAATAGAACCAAATTCTTGTGCTAACAAAATAGCTGTCTCTTCCCCAACCATATCAATTGATAGACCAATTAACAGTCGGTGTAACGGCTGCTGACGAGCAGCGGCGATTGCTTCTATTGCATTAATCGCTGACTTCTCTTTAAAGCTAGGGAGATCTTTAATATCGCCTACTTCTAGAGTAAACAAATCAGCTGCCGTCTCAATCAATCCATGATCGAGCCATAGATCAATCACTTTTGGCCCCACACCGACTATGTTCAAAGCACCTTTTGAAACAAAGTAATATAGTCGCTGACGATGTAAATGCTCTGAATCTAGTGTGACACATCGGTAAGCTGCTTCACCGGGAACTCTCTCAATGGACCCATCACCCCCACAGCCAACGACCTGCTGAGGAAACTTATACGGCTTAGTGTTCTTTGGTCGCAACTCTCCCACTACCGACAGTACTTCAGGGATAATGTCACCGGCTTTTTGCAAAACAATCGTATCTCCTACTCGGACATCCAATTTATTGATCTGATCTTCATTATGTAAAGTAGCTCGAGACACTGTCGAACCAGCGATTAAAACGGGTCTTAAGTGTGCCACTGGTGTCACCACTCCAGTACGCCCAACTTGCAATTGAATATCTTCTACGACAGTAGTGGCTTGTTCAGCAGGAAATTTCAAAGCGATAGCAAAACGTGGACCTTTACCGGTGTAACCTAATACTTCCTGATACTCTCTCTCATTAACTTTCACAACTACGCCATCCACCAAATAATCAGGTTTATCCTTTTTATCGTGCCACGACTTAAAGTAAGCAATCACCGCTTCTATATCATCACAAACCTTGTGTTTTGGATTAACTTTAAAGCCCAACTCCGCCAAACGATCCAGCTCTTGTGCTTGTGTTTCCAGTGACTCACCGAGGGAAATGTCATAAATAAAAGTATCAAGCTTGCGTTCAGCCGCTACCTTTGGATCAAGCTGACGCACTGTACCAGCCGCTGAATTACGCGGATTAGCATATGGCTCCTCACCTGCTGCCAACCTAGCCTCATTGATTTTAGTCAACCTCTCTTTCCCCAACCACACTTCACCTTCAACAATACAATCGACTTCTTCAGCCAGTTTTAAAGGTACAGATTCAATAGTTCGAATGTTATGAGTTACATCTTCCCCCACCTCTCCATCCCCACGTGTAGCGGCAGTTTTTAGCAAACCTTTTTCATACTCCAAAACCGTATGTAAACCATCAATTTTTAACTCTGCAGTATAAGTTGGATTAACACTCTCTCCGAATTCTTTTTCCAACATACGTTTAACACGCGTATCGAAGTCACGAATTTCCTGATCCGTGAAAGCATCATTAAGTGACCACTGCGGCACTTTATGTACCACTTTTTTAAACTGCTCCAACGGCTCACCCGCTACCCGCTGAGTAGGTGAATCAGGTGTCACTAAACTAGGATATTGAGTCTCAATTTCTACTAACTCATGTTTGAGAGAGTCCAAAGCCTCAGCTGAAACAACCTCTCTATTTTCCACGTGAAATGCCCTACGGTAATCCTCTACAGTGGCCTTTAATTTTTCGTATCGATCAATAGTATCGGCCGGTATTTTTGCTTGCATAAGTTAAATAGTACCGACAAAAAGCCACGCTTTCAATATTTAGAATTCAGCCGTAATTTCACGCTCTACCGCAATCAAGCTAGTTTGAATTTCACTACAACCACGATTGTAACCACGAGTCACTACCACCGTACAAATATTGCCAGCCAAACATTCCTTCAAACCTGCGTCACCAATATTATCGCTAATGTCATAACCCGTACTGTAAGAGAAATCCACCTCATAATCGACACTAGAAGAAGCTACCATTGTATACATTTCCATTTCAACACAACGAGCGCCTAATCCAGTACCCCACTCAAATTGATAGTCAACTGCATTAGTATAACTATCACCATCAGTGTAGACACTCGGATCCAACATACTTTCATTACCGTAATTCATTGGCGAATTACCAAAACAACCAATAACTGGAGCCGAACCCGGAGTTGTTACCGGTTCTCGGAAAAACTCTGTGTTGAAATAGCTCCAAAAACGTAAACAATCTAAACCAGCTGAAGCTACCTGGAAAGAGATTTCTGATTCACGAGAAATCGAAGATAAGGTTAATTGTTTTACTGTAATGTTGAGTAAAGTAAGACCAATAGCTAAAACAATCGACGCCACCACAATCGATACCACAAGTGCAAATCCGTTCTTTTCTCTTATGATCATATTTCGTATAACTTATATAAATAAGTAACCAATTCGACACTTTCTACATCACCAAACAAGCTCGCCTGCCAAGAGACAGTTGATGTAATTTGTAATTCACGATTACTCATATGTTCAACTGCAATCACTCGAGTAAAGCGATTGTCAGTAGCACCAGAATTTAGCTCATAGATTACCCGTGAATCACTGGCAGGATCTAGTTCCAAAGTACAATCATTAATATCTGCACAACTGGCCACACTATTACTGTCAGCTATAGTTTCATCATGAAAATCAATATTACAACCAACATCTCCATCAGCCGCAAAAGTAAATGGATCATTTAGGAAACACGAATCCAAATCAGGATCAGCTACCCAACTCCAAACATCAGCCAAGGTATCACCACCAGTGCCTTTCACGCCACGAATGATCTGTTCATTACGCATAGCAGTGAAAGCTTCGATTCCCTCTTGAGCTAAGTAGTAAGCTAACACCTGATCCTTGGCAAAATGTGAGCTCTGCAAACTCTTGGCCGCAATAGTTAATGGTCCAGCGATAGCCACCATCAAAATGGTGATCGCCACCAACACTTCAACTAACGAATATCCTTTTTTATTTTGCCAAAAATTCATACTAAATATCTAAAAGTTGTTGCGTTACCGTTGTCTGCACTGCAAAGTCAGTTGCTAACTTCTGCTTATTGCTCAAAACTTCACCTACAATAAAAATAGTGAGAGTTGGTGGCAATGCATCGGAAGAGTCTGAACCACTAACAGTAAACTGAGCATTGTTTATAGACACCTCTGGAGAAGTAATGCGATGCCAATCATCTTCTTCGTTATTACCCGCCACTCCATCACCATCACAAATCCTTCTCTCAATTGATGACTCATCCGGGTTGAAGCGGTAAGCAATACGATTCGATCCATTAGGACACCGCGAAGGATCACTGGTTAAGCTAGTACCTCCTTCCAGAAAAGAAAAACTGAGATTGTTCTGACTGTCTGTACAGTCTTGAGTACCACTAGTCAAAACCGGTAAGCCATCACTCAAGCCAGGTATTGTCTCCACACCTGATTGTTTACAGTAGTAATTTGAACCCATGCGAATTTCACGCGTCATACTATCAAGCGCAAACGATAGATTGGTCATAACTGACTGGATGTTCTGCGCTTTATGGTTTGCATCCATCATACTCAACAAAACCGACACAGCCACCACAATCACCATGGCAAAAATGGATAGTGACACCATCACTTCCACTAAAGTGAAACCTTTTTTATTCAAACTTTTTTTAAAAAAAATATGCATTCTTATTGTCCATTAGTAGTCTAAACTACTTAAACCAACCACCATAACTTCCTGTGTAGCCTCCTGTGTAGCCGCCAGTGTAGCCGCCAGTGTCCACATCTTCATTTACAGCCTGCCCACCGTTAGAAACGCCAATCTGCCCCGCCGCAGATATACTCACCACTCGCACTGACTCAGCGTTTGAAACTGGTGTCATCACTACTCCAATTGATTGAATGTTGGACGTATCGGAGCTATAGAAATTAGCGTCAAAGTTTGGTCGTCCAAAAGTAATATCTAAGTTACTCACCTCTTCCCCACCACTACAGTCCAAATTGGCTGAATTAACACAAAGTCTGTCAATGTGATAACGTGTGTCCAAATTCACTCTTTCAATATCCATATCTACACCCACATCATAGCTGGGAGGACTAACAGCACCATTATCACGAAAGAAGACGTAATTATCAGGATCAGCCATATCAAAATGAAGCCCGTACTCCTCATTGAAGACATTCCCATCACCTCTCACACTAATCCCAGACACTTGAGCTTGACGAAAATCTAGAGCTACTTCGTACGCTTGGCTGTTTAACAAGGTTGAACCATTAAAGTCACCAAAATTAAACAGCAACACACCGGTAGTAATACTCACGATCACAATCGTCACCATCAACTCAACCAGAGTAAAACCACTTCTCATCGTTATCAACTTAGAAAGAGTTTTTTTAAAATGGTGCATACATTAACTTTTCCATGAAACGAATAACATTAGCCTCACAGAGATAAACTAGCAAAAAGGCAATTACCATAAACGGAGCAAACGGTACCTCACTTTTCATTTTAACGGGTGTCCTTAAAAAAGGTAAGCGAGTTTGTCCCCTTTTTAACAACTTCTGTATACCGATCAAACAGACACTGATAGCGGCTCCGACCCAAAATGAATAAATAACAAACGAAAAGGCTCCTGCAGGGCCCAAAATAAACCCTAACGGTACAGCCAGCTTAGCGTCACCAAAACCAATCCATCTCCCCTTGGAAACTCCCCACAAACTGGCATAAAAAGAAAAAGATCCCACAGCTGCTAACAATGCACTGACTAACAAACCCCAAGAAAAGACTGGGCCATACATAAACCACCACAGAAACCCAACTAATGCTGTCGTGACTAAAACCAATGAATTAGGGATTATCATATGTTCAATATCGTAAAAAGTCACCACTACTAAGACTGAGATTAACAGCCAATTAAAAATCAGTACTGGCAAGGAAAAAGCATGGAGAAAAGCCAACACAAACAATAACCCCAGCAAAATTTCAGATACGAGCAAGCGCATCGGAATCCGCGAGTGACACACCCCACACCTTCCTCGCAAAGCTAAGTATGACAGAAGTGGCACCAACTCATACCAAACCAACTTCTTACCACAAGAAAGACAGCGTGAACGACCGTTAATGGATTCTCCGGTGTTAAAGCGAGTTATGATCACGTCAAGAAAACTACCGATGATGGCACCCAAAATAAAAACTAGAGTTAATTGCTGCCATAGAGGTATGCCTAATTCTAAAAAATGAGACGACATAAAATTAACTACAAGTAGTTGAAGCAACAGCTAGATCGGTATCAAATAAAGCTGGGTTAGTTCTAGCTTCTACACACCAATAATCAGTGACTGAGCTGGTGCTAACTAGATTTTGCACTTTAAGGGCAACTGAAGCTGCCCAACCAGAAGCACTATCGTAGCAACGATACCCAGTTGATGACGCAGTGCTCCGTAAAGCTGAATTACTCATAGCTGTGATCAAACGATCATCATCACATAGATTGGCATAAGAGTCATTGTCATCGTAGTAAACCTCTCCCAGTTCCGTTAAGAGGCTCATACTGCCTTTAATGTACGCATCGGTCGCTTTATCTCTAGCAGTATCAAACCGTGGCAAAACCACCGTCGCCAAAATACCAATAATTGCAATCACTATCAGAAGTTCTACTAGAGTAAACCCTCCTTCTTTCCCTGTCTCAATCATTTAGTAAAGTATAACAAACAAAAAAGCCCCAACGGGGCTTTTTTGTTTGTATCTTTTCTAGTTAAGACTAGTCACAGACACGGTTACCGGTTGTGTCAGCCAAAGATGTAGTCGTAGCTGACTTACCAGCGAAGCCAGTTGAGTCAACACAGAAGAAATCACCTCCTGAAAGCTGCACTTCTACAGCATATTCTGACGCATCATCTACACAAGTTGGGGGTGCATTTGATCCGTTTCGATCATCGGCCGCTGACTCAAGTGTATTAACTTCAGCATCATCACACACACTAGCGTAACTACCATTGTTATCATCGTAGTAAAGCTCAGCAGCGTTTTTGATACTACTAAGACTTCCTGATGCGCTAACATCGTTAGCTTTATCACGAGCGTTGTTTAGTGAAACGATCACTACTGTAGCCAAGATACCGATGATAGCGATTACCACCAATAGCTCGATTAGAGTAAAACCTCGTTTTAGACTTTGTTTAAGCATAATTTGGTTAAATAAATTAATAATTTACTTGCCCATTAAATCACCAGCTGAATGACTCAATAAACGAAGTGACTCCACGTTGTCCTGTCAGCCGTAGCTGACGCTTTATTTTGATAAAACAAAATATAGTGGAATATCTTAATTATAGGGTTTTAAACTAAATTAATTTTAGCAGTTGTGGAAAAGTTACCTCTAAAATTAGAAAGCGTTCGACAGGTTATAGATCGGTAGTAACACCGCTGCCAGAAGCACCCCCACTCCCAGACCAAGCATCACGATCATAATTGGCTCAATTAAACCAATGAGAATATCTACTGCTGAATTTACTTCCCGACGATAGAAATTAGCTAAAGTGGTCAAAATCTCTGAAAGCTGCCCGCTTTCCTCACCCACTTTAGACATCTGTGAAAGAATACCGGGAATTTCCGGATATTCAGAAATGGTATCAGAAAATGAACGTCCACCTTTTACTTCCAGCAGCGTGTACTCCATGATTTCCTTATAAACCGCATTATCTACCACGTCAGCCGTCACCTCTAAAGCTTGTACCATACTAATACCACTACTAACCATGGTCGACATGTTGTCACAAATACGAGTCAAATAAAGCTTGCGGTTCAAGTCACCAATGTAAGGCAGAGTAATTAGCAACTCATCAATCGTACGACGTCCCACTTCAGTTTGCGCAAAACGCCAATAAGCAAACCCTAAGCCAGCTACGGCAAATAAGATAAAGGCGATGTTATTAGTAACAAATGAAGACAGTCCAATCACTAACTTAGTATAAATTGGCAATTCTTGTCCTGACTCAATTAAGATTTGAGCAATCTTAGGAATAACCAAGGTAAGCATAATGCTCATCACCAATACAAAAACTCCAATCACAAACGCTGGGTAAATCATGGCGTTCTTAGCTTTGGAAATCAGCTGATAAGAACGGTCCATGTAGTCCGCCAAGTAAGTAAAGGAGCGAGACAACGAACCGGCCTCTTCACCAGCTCTAATCATGTTGATATAGAAAGTAGAAAACAGATCAGGATAGTTAGCCAAAGCTCGAGAGATAGAACTACCAGCTTGAATCTCGTCGGCGATATGATTGAGTACGCGACCTAGTTGTGGATTGGCTGCCTCTTCCGCCAACAGGCGGAAGATGCGTAAAGCTGAAACTTGCGCTTCAAACAAAGTAGCCATCTGTCGCGAAAGAATCACTACCTCTTTACGACTGACATGCTGAAACCAAGTGATCTCTAGATGAAGCAAATCTTTCTTCTGCTCTACCGGGTTAATAGAGATAACCGTGTAACCACGTTTTTGTACCGTGGTAATAGCCGCGTCCACATTAGTTGCCTCAACGGTTCCCTCCCGCGAAGCATTGTGTTGGTCAATGGCTTTGTACTCAAATAACATGATTACATTAGGCGCTCTAGGCCTTTAGGATTAATGGAATAAGCAAAAGCATTCTCAACTGTAATGTCACCCTGTTTCACAAGCTGTGCCAACGAACGGTTCATGTCGATCATACCCTGCTCCAAACCAGTCTCAATCACAGTCTGAATTTCGTGTGTACGATTTTCACGAATCAAGTTGGAAACCGCACTATTATTAATCAACAACTCATAAGTCGGAATCAAGCCGCCAGAAATTCTTGGCACCAAACGCTGTGAGAAGATACCGGCCAGAGAACTAGCTAGCTGTACGCGAATCTGATCTTGCTGACCGGCAGGAAATGAGTCGATAATACGATCCACCGTCTGAGCTGCGTTGTTGGTGTGTAAGGTTGAAAGTACCAAGTGACCAGTTTCCGCTGCTGTTACCGCCGTTCCGATAGTAGTATGGTTACGCATTTCACCCACTAGAATCACATCAACGTCTTGTCGAAAAGCGGAGTTAAGGGCAGTTTCAAAACTCTCAGTATCCACTCCAACTTCTCGCTGGCTGATTGTAGCCTTCTTCTCTTCGTAAATATATTCAACCGGATCTTCAATGGTAAGGATACGATCAGCTCGGTTCTGGTTAATGTGATCCACCAGAGCAGCCAGGGTAGTTGACTTACCTTGACCAACCGGCCCTACACACAAGAAGAAACCTTGCGGACGTTCAACAAAGGTTTTTAAGATTGGCGGTAAGTTAAGATCTTCAACTGTCCTAATAGCATTGGGGATTAAACGTAAAGCAATCGCTTTACAACCTTTTTCGAAATAACCATTGCCACGAAAACGTACACCTTCACTATTACCATAAGAGAAGTCAGCTTCAAAAGTAGAAGTGAATTCTTCGTATTTTGTCTGCGTCATTAAAACCCGGGCAAAACCATCAACATCCTGATCAGTCAAAATTGGCTCTTTCATAAGAGGGATAACCGATCCAGTTACACGAATCATTGGATGTGAACCAACTGAAAAGTGAATGTCAGAACCATTTTCTGATACTACTAGATCGATGATTTTTTTAAGCTCTTTTTTATAGTCAACTGATGCCATGTTATTTAATCATTTTATGAACTTTTTCCACCACTTCGCTTGGTATAAGTTCCGCTTTAATAATATATCCATCCGCTCCCGCATCCTTAGCAGCGGCAATTTCATCTTGATCGCTCTGGTTAGACAACACAATACACTTCACCTGGTTAGCCGGTGCTTCCAGTTTTCTTACTTTCTTAATTAAGTCTATTCCTGTCATTTCTGGCATCACCATATCCATCAAGACTGCATCGTAACCACCTTTTGACAATTCATTAAGCGCATCTGACATCTCCCCCACACTCATAACATCGTCACCTTCAGCTTTAAATTTAGTGACATACATATCACGCAAGAAATCATCGTCGTCTACTAGTAGTATTTTCATATTAAAAATTTACCCTGTAAAGAAAGCGTGCTAATTTGGTTTTTAATCAAGCGACCCATATTTAAGAACATCATCCCGAGCATCTCTAATGCTTGGCTAGATATAATTCTATTATACGTCAATCGTTTTTATTGAGGCCTGGTTATCGACAGTTTCATCAAAGTCTTCAGCTATGTTGTTCCCTACTACACTATCGTCTGCATAATCGTCATCAGTTACCTTGGTACCAAAAGCATTAACTTCTTCATATGGAATAGTGTGTTCAAGTGCTTTAATCAACGCGTCCTCCTTCATTGACATAAATCCATTACGACGACCGACATCGAACATCTCTTCCTCTGATCCGCCTTTTAGAATTAATTCCTGGACCTCATCATTAACTTCAAACACCTCCATCACGGCTACTCGACCTCGTGTACCTGATGTACAACCTGGAGTAGATTCAGCATGTTTAATAGTACGACTTTGTGGAATTCGATGTCGGTAGTCTTCAGACATATTTTCAAACTCTTTATCAATCATCATCTGCACCGCCCCGTCGGTCGAAACCTCTTTACCGGTACCAGGACACAAACGGCGAGCCAAACGTTGGGCGATTGCTAACTTAAGCGTAGGAGCGATTAAGTAAGGATCGACACCCATATCAATCAAACGTGGAATTACACCAATAGAGTTATTGGTATGAATGGTTGAAAATACTAAGTGACCAGTAAGTGCCGCCTGAATAGCTAGCTGAGCAGTTTCCTTATCGCGAATCTCCCCTACCATGATAATGTCAGGGTCCTGTCGCAAGGCACTACGCAAACCAGAAGCAAAAGTGTAACCGATCTCCGGTCTCACCTGTGACTGACTCACTCCAGCAATGTTGTACTCAACCGGATCTTCAAGCGACATAACATTTTTAGTTTGAGTGTCTACCTCTCCCAACATTGAATAAAGAGTAGTCGACTTACCAGAACCAGTTGGTCCAGAAATCAGAATGATACCGAACGGCTCCTTAAGCATACGCCTAATTGTATCAAGATGGTACGGTGAAATACCTGTATCATTTAAACTGGTTACCCCTCGTTCATTATCTAAAATACGCATTACCACCTTCTCACCATGGTTAGTCGGCAAAACAGAAACACGAAAGTCAATCTTGTTACCATCAAAGTTAGCTGAGAAACGACCGTCTTGCGGACGACGCTTTTCATCTAAACGCATGTTAGACAAAATCTTCACACGCGCCACCACCGCCGAATGAACGTTTTTTGGTAACTCCAAGCTTTTCTGCAACTCACCATCAACTCGGAAACGAACAGTGACTTTTTCTTCAATTGGTTCTATATGAATGTCTGATGCGCTACCATCTACCGCATAACGTAAGATTGTAGCCACAATCTTTGTTACCGGGGCGTCCTCTTTAAGGTGTGATGCATCAACTTTAGCCGTTTCTTTTTTACCGCCATCAGTTTTCTTTATTTTTTTTGCCCCTTCTTTATCATCCAATGAATACAGCGCTTCTCCCACCTCGCCAGATAAAGACTCGTAAGCTTTCATTGCTCGTTCCAAATCTTCATCGAGCATGAAGACAAACTTATAGGCAATGTTATGCTTGGAACTAATAAAGTTCAAAACATCGTGAATACTAAGATCATCAGGATTATTAGCGCCAACCAAAAGAACATCATCTTCTAACTTTATCGGCATAATGCGATAATGACGAGCTGAATCCTCTGCCAGATAAGACAGCAATGACTGCTCGACTTCATCATATTCCCCCAACTCGTGAGCTGGCACACCAAACTCTTGAGCCAAAGCTTCTCGAACAACCTCCTTTGGCACACCGTGCTCTAATAGAGCCTTTTCATAAGATGCCCCACCTTGACTAACTGCACTCTCAATTGCCGCAGCTAAGTCTGAGGTTACTGCACCGCTTTGTAGTAAACGAGCAACAACGTTCATATTTTAATCATCAAAACCAATTTCTAAAAACGGAATTTCTCTTCCAATCTCTTCTGGCTCAATCGGCACCCGACCACTAATTAGAGATTGGAAGCGATGGTCAGAAAATAACCTATCACCTGATAAGTCAATTTCTTTCAATTCATTCAAACGTCGCAAGAAATCAGCACTCTCTAAGGCCACCTGGGTATTTAACTGCTCGCTACTAGTAGAAAGTACGCCGTCACGATTTTGCACATAAAGGTAATAGCCTAAAGCTGCAATAACCAGAAGACCTACTACCACTATTAAATTTTGCAAAGTTGAAGACATAATATTTATTTTAGTAATCCATGGCGTAAGCTCGTAAAATAAGTTTCAAGTTAAAGTTGTCTTCAATCGCCAACAGTGACTCATCACTCTCTGCGTCACTATCTTCATCAGGCACATTTACCACCGACATCTCAACCACCTCCAACGGATAGGCGTTGGCTTCAATCAGAGCTAGAGTTTTCTTTATTACGATATTTGGACCTGTGACATCAATCGAGAAATCTTGTGACACTAGTGAATTAACTGATACCTCGCCTCGATTCTCAAAAGCAATATTTGGATTGAAAGTTTCAGGGGTGCCAGCAATCATCTTGTTAATTTCTACATTATAAAGTTCAGCAATCACCTCCAAGTCTCGCATAATTTGAGCTGCATCCAGCTTGTCAGGCAAGAATAACGCCAATGCCTCCATATCACTGTCTGAGAATGAATTCTCTACTAAGACTAACTCAGCCAAACGGTGATTAAACTCCTCGGCATTATCAACTGCCTCCTGATATCTATATAGCTCATCTTGTACTACACCAATATTGGCAAAAGTGGGTCTGATATACATGAAGATCAGAACCAAAGCGAGAACAATCAATGCAATTTGTACCATCATCTTATATCCCATAAGCACTATTCTTCTATAACGTTAGACTGATCATCACCACTCTCCCCCTCATCCGAAGTGCTGAATTGCAAATCTGGTATAGCATCATCTCCGAAATCATTGAGCGAATTTCGCACTGCACTAAACTGTCTGGCAACGAACGGAATGTTTTCGACAGTCATATCAGCTGTTACAGCAAAACGAACGATTCTTTCGTCTTCGTCAGAACCACTTAAGAAATCTGTCTCATCTGGCTCAGAAATAAACTCTGTCATCCTTACATTTGAGAATACGTGATCATTTTCAAATTCTTCTCTCTGGAATAAGACTGAGTTAAAGTTATCTGTCTCACCGGCAAAATTAACCATCAACTCACCTGGATTGGTTTGGGAAACAGTGAAGCCTGAAACTTTTACAGTCTTAAGCGTATTATCTTTAAGAGCATCTAAAATACTAAGCACTGAAACCTGACGAGCCAATAAGCTCTCCGCCAACATAAGTTGCTGATCCAAGGCTTTAATCCGTTCAAAGTCAGCTTGATTGAAGCCATTACGCAAATCTGCCAAAGTTTGCTTTTCAGCTTCCAGCTGTTTTTCAGTAGAGTAATTGAGAAAAAAAGTACCACCGGCTGCAATCAAAGTCCCGAAAAATACCACGAAGCTAACGTAAGACAAAACGTAAATCTGTCGCGTCTTGCGTTGCTTTAACTTGCCAGAAGCAGGTTGCTTTGGAATAAAAGAAGGACCAGAAGTATTGACCATACTTATATATTATACTGAAAATAGTAAATAAGAGTCAGACCAATGTGGACATTACTCAGTTACCTCAAAAGGTCGCATCGCTGAACCTAAGGCCACGGTGAAAGTGGGAGCTATCTCTGTTAGAACGTCTTCCATAAATGCTGGGTAAGCCACTTTATTAAAAGGATTTGCTCGAGACACATCACGATCGAACATATAACTAGCAAAATTTGGCATAGCAGGAAAAGCTGCCGATCCGCCACTAAGCACTACACGAGTGACTTTTTTGCTATGGTTTTTTTCATATTGCTCTAACACACGACGAAACTCCTGCATTGGCCGCTCAAAGTTAGACACAAACACTTTCTTAATTTCTTTACTTCCCTCTTCACCTTCTCGGTAATTACGTTTTATATTTTCAGCTTCTGTAAATGGCACGTTCAAAGTTTTAGCTATTTTTTCTGTTGCATGTGTTCCACCAGCATGAGCTCGGTGAATATGCTTAAGGAGACCCTTATCAGCAATATACATTTTGCTAGTACGTGCTCCTAAATCTATGATCGCCACAGTTTCATCAGTCTCTTTATTGATGGCTCGGATAGTGCTAAAAAGTTCGATCTCTGATGGTTGAGACACCATGCTAATCGACTGCATCAATTCATTCATCTGAGCCAATGATTCATTTTGGATGGCAGCCACTAAAATCTCTCTTTGGACTGTAATGTTAGAAATACCGGCTTCAGCCTCTATGTTAGTCAATTCTGACCAGTCTAATGTCACATCACTAATCGGTACTGGAATATATTTGCGAGCTTCTACTCTCACTCTAGAAGAAATATCTTCCTCTGGCTCAGCCGTTAAATCCATGACTGTTACAAAGCTGGAAGATAATGGTAAGGCCAATACGCCATTTTTCGCCTGAATGTTCGCTTCCCGCATAATGTCCACCAAAGCTTCAACTTTTTTAGGCTGCTCTAAGGCAGTTGGCTTTCCCATGTCAGACTCTCCATAGGGACCCAACTGTAGTTCACCGTATGAACTTAAGACCACAACTTCGTCTCGCTTTTCAAGTTCTACCACCTTAATAGAGGAAGCACCAAAATCTATACCGACCACTTTCTTGGGTCCGACACTAACAGTTTTTGTAATCTGGGGAAAGAATTTCTTTAGACCAAATGCCATAAATTACTAACCCTAATATTAACACCTGGAGGATATATAATTAAGAGTACACCTATGGATTTGTTTGTAATTTTAGATTTTATATTTCCACCCTCAGATGACGAATTGATCGTAAGAGAGGTATCTGACCTTAATTATTCCCCCACAATGGTTAACCAAGACATTTGCGCTCTCTCTAACTATAAAAATGACGCTGTTCGTTCAGCTATTCATTTGGCAAAGTTTCATAATCATCGCAAAGCCAAAATGTTATTAGCTGAAATTTTAAAACAATTTCTATCCCATCAAGATAAAGACGTATTAATAATACCAATACCGTTGAGCCGACAGCGTTTGCAAAAACGTGGCTATAACCAAGTTACCGAAGTACTTAAAGTAGCCTCTAAAAATAGAAGGATTGATTATTCAGAAAAAATATTAATTCGCACCCGCCACACAACATCTCAAACTAGTTTAAATAAATCTGCCCGAATTAAAAATATGAAAGTTGCTTTTGCAGTTAGAAACTTCACCAACATGCAAAACTTTATGATCGACAAAGATATAATTTTATTAGATGATGTCACTACCACAGGAGCAACCTTAGAAGCGGCCAAAGCTGCGCTTTGGCCGCTTCACCCCTCCTCCATCACTTGTGTAGCGTTAGCACATTAAAACAAAAGAGCCCCCGAGGGGACTCTTTTGCGTAACAGCTTCTGATTTATTTATTCTAACCCAGCAAAACCAGCAGTGTCGAAATAAACCACCTGTCTTCCTTCTTGGTAGAAAGGGGCCTCAACTTTAATTGACTCACTAGCAGCCAGGTTCGCAATGAAATTAGCGGCGTTTCTAATAAAGATCACGTCGGCACTGCCGTCATTTGAACTACCTATACTGTAAGTAACCGGCTCGCCGTCATCAAAGCGCACTCTGATATGTTCGTCGTATGTCATAAACTGTCCCTTGTCGACTGTAATAATCACCTCCTCTCCATTGCCTTTATTCAAGTCGCGAATAATCAAGACAAAACTTGATCCGCCGTTGTAAGGAAATTCAAAATCTAATTGATTATCTGAAGCCAGGAGAGCATACGATTCAGTAACATCAGTAAACTCATCAACTTCGGTTTTGTACTGCCATTTATATTCTGGCCCCACATCCTCAGATACAACCACATTTTCTGCAGCTACTCCTGCGGTATGGCTCACTGACTCATTAGTACTAGTAGAAACAGCTTCCTTATCATCACCACTGCCCAACATAATTATCAACCCGATAAATAAAATCAGCCCAGTTAAAAAAGGATGTCGACCAAACCACGAACGTTGATCAGCTGAACAGTTAGGACACTTTTTTGCTTTGACAGAAATGTCACTCTGACAAGCTTTGCATTTTTTAGTCTCGCCTGACTTTGTTTCTTCAGTCATGTTTTGTTGATTAGTCTAATACTCGAATTTAGTATACCTCACAAACTAACTTATAAACTCAAACAAAAAGAGCCCCTCGGGGACTCTTTTTGTTTACTCCTGTACAAAAGTCAAAGCGATACCTTTCTCTTTTCCTCGTCCAGTACGACCAATACGGTGGACGTAATCCTCAAAAGTGTTCGGCAGATCGTAGTTAATAACATGTGACACGTTATCAACGTGAATACCACGAGCAGCGACATCAGTTGCCACTAACACTCTCACCTGACCGCTCTTGAAACGATTAAGTGAGCGTTGTCTCTGACCATGATTTTTATTACCGTGAATTGATTCAGCTGGGATGTCATTATTAGATAATTCCTTCCCCAGTTTCTCAACACTATGTTTCATAGCTCCAAAAATAATCACTCGTCGAAATTCATCTTGTTTCAAAAGATCAACTAAAGTTTCAAACTTATGTGTATGCACATAACGAACTACGTCTTGCATAATACTGTCAGTCACATCTTTCTTTTTCACCGAAACCGTCACTGGATCCTCCATGAAATCATGTACTAAGCCTTTAGTTTTATCGTCCATCGTAGCTGAAAAGAAAAGAGTCTGTCGCTCCGACGGCAGCTGACCCAAGATTTCTCTCATGTCATGGATGAAGCCCATATCAAGCATGCGATCAGCCTCGTCAAGTACCACAGATGTGATGTTGGATGTTTTTAATACTCCCCGCTCCATCAAATCTTTAACCCGTCCAGGTGTACCAATAATAAATTGGTTTGGTTTACGTAGTTGACGAATCTGTCCGCCAATACCAACACCCCCCACACAAACAGCAGAGAAGAAACGGAAATTTTTAGCCAATTTCTGCAACTCAGCTTGTACTTGAGTCGCCAACTCACGAGTCGGAGTCAAAATTAAAGTAGTTGAACGAATATCTTTTTTCTTCAATTCAATCAGAGGAATCAAAAATGCTGCCGTCTTCCCAGTACCAGTCTCAGCCAAACCAACTACATCTTTGTATTCTAAAATAATTGGAATCACCTGATCCTGAATTGGTGAAGGAGTTTTAATTCCCATCCGGTCGATGGTTTTAACCAAACGACCATCAATCGCGAAGTCACTAAACTTATGTTTAGGTACGTAAACTTCTTCCTTTACCTCCACCGGGTTCTTATTAATAAACTGAGTTGGGTCGAAAGTAGGCATTACACGCTTAGAACGACCTCTTCCACCACCTGAACGACCACGAGAAAAACTACGTCGCTTATTTTGCGATGAATTATCACGACGATTGCCGGATGCATTATTATTACGCCGTCTTCGGTTTCGTGACGGACGAGTTTGATTATTAGACATTATTTATTTGTTTAAGTCAGACCAATTTAGTCTGGGTGGTGCAGGTATTTAATATTGAGAGACGAAATCATGCGAAAGCTTCTCAAGCTTTCGCACCCCACACAAGTTCCAAAAGCCGAGTGAAAATAACACTTATTTTAAAGTTAGTCAAGTAAGTTTGACTACCGTCTAAATCTTTTTTGCGACTTCACCCGATTGTACTCTTTCTGCAAATTCCTTTGTTTATTACGTTGCTGTCTTACAAAATCTGGTTCCTGCTTACTCTCAGCAAACTGGCGCTCCCGCAAAAGTTTACGATAGCTTTCTAACTGACGCTCATCAATCTCTCCGGCTTGAATTGCTGCCAACACTGCACAGCCAGCACTCTTTTCATGATCACAATTGCGAAACCTGCACTCCTGTGACAAGGCTTCAATCTTATCAAACACCATCTGCTCATCAGACTCGGTGGTATTAACCATCCCCAACTCACGCATGCCTGGTGTATCAATCAAGTAGCCCCCATTTGGCAACTCAAACATCTGACGTGAAGTGGTGGTATGACGTCCTCGACTATCGTCCTCTCTCACACCACGAACTATTTGTTTATCTTCTCGCAGCAACCAATTAGTAATGGTTGATTTCCCCACCCCAGACGAACCTAAGAGTACCACTGTGGTTCCCTTGTCAATCTGATTCAACAACTGCTCCATCCCCTCACCTTCAGTAGCACTAACTGCTAGCACTGGTGCTGCGCCAGCCACCTCTTTAGCCTTAGTAGCACAATCAGACGCTTCTTCAGTACTATCAGTTTTATTAAGTACCACTACTGGTTTTACTCCACTCTGTTCAGCTAGCAACAGATACCGTTCAAGACGGCTAAGGTTAAAATCATTATCCAGACCCATAACGATAAACATGACGTCTACATTGGCCACAATAACCTGTTCTTCACGAGTATGGGCAGCTTTTCGAGCAATAAAGTTTTTTCTTTCTACCACCTCTTCAATGGCTGCCTTACCATCACCCAATTCTGTATAAACCACGTAGTCGCCCACCTTGGGAAAAGCTTGTTCTGCAAAAAAAGAACCTCGAACAGACGCCAACAATTCTTTGTCGCCGTCTTTGATAACGTAATTTGTCTTATGCTCTTCAGTTACTCGTGCCTGCATCGATGGCAGTATAGCAAAAAGAAAACAGTCCTGCGGACTGTTTTCTTTTTGCTAAAGCTTTTCCTGAAAAAACTAGAACGTAATCACTTCGCTGGCTGAACATTCTATTACGCTACCTTCTTCACAAACTTGGTAGGTATAAGTTCTGCCACCACGATCACCAGTGCGATCCTCATAGTTACCGTCATTAGCTTCAGTTACGTAGAAGGATCCATTGCGATAAATATCTACATTAGTTGAAACAGCCCCACCCCAGACTAAGTTCACCACAATCCGTCCCTTATCTTTATAACCAGACAAAGCAAGATCAATATCGGGCTGCGGTGCCTGAGGCGTTACCTCAATTATCACTGAATCAGTACTAGTT